>DASXAP010000329.1:0-10452 GCA_036406655.1 Xanthobacteraceae bacterium
CGACATCTTCGACAACAGCAACCGGCGCTCGGTGGCTTGGGGTGTGGACGGCGTCTTCACCTACGGCGGCGAGATCGAGCGGACGCGGGGCTGGAGCATCAATGCCGCCTACCAGCACTTCTGGAACCCGAAATGGCGGACCTCGTTCTGGGCCGGCTACGCGGCAATCAACTACAACGACACGGCCACCGCCCTGATCAACCAGGGTTTTGGCAGCAACGTTTGTAACCCAGGCGGAACTCTGCCTATCGGGGCCAGCAAAGCCACGTTCGGCGGCGCGACGCCGCTCGCGGGCAACAGCTGCAGCCCGGACTTCAGCTTCTGGCAGGTGGGCGTTCGCACCCAGTGGAACCCGCATCCGCTGCTCGACATCGGGCTCGAGGTGTTCTGGACCCAGTACAACACCGCCTACAAGGGACCGGTTGCCTGGAACGCGGTCAATGCCCGGCCGAACTGCGACTTCAACACCGGCGGGGCGGCACCCTGCGTCTTCGACGACATCGGGGTGTGGAGCGCACTCTTCCGGTGGCAGCGCAACTTCTACCCATGATCGCCTGAAGATTGCGATCCTGGCTCAACCTCCCAGACCCCCGGCGGCCCCACCGCCGGGGGCTCTGCTTTGCGCGGTAGGGTGGGCAAAATCGCCAGCAGCAATGTCGGCACGGTGCAGGCTGTGGCGGCGATTTTGCCCACCATGTCTCGGCCGGAAATGGTGGGCAAACGCGGCGCGCGGACGTCGCACCCGAAATATCGTTCAGGCGCGTTTGCCCACCCTACCCGATGCCGGCAACGAAATCCGCGATCGCGCCGATGATCCGTGACCCGCTCAGGATCGGGGCGTGGCCCTGGTCGGGCACCTCGATCACCTCGAGCCGGGAGCGCCGCGCCCGCATCGCCTCTACCGTTTCCGCCGCGAGGATGTCCGAGTTGCCGCCGCGGATGACCATGACCGGCACGCGCCCGAGGCCGTCGAACTCCTTCCACAGCGGGGCGGGCGGCTGCTCCGGATCGATGCCCTCGAGGCTCGCCCCCAGTCTCGGATCGTAGTCGGCGACGATGCGGGATCCCGCCTGCTTGTAGGTGCGGCGCGCGAACGCCACCCACTCGTCGGTGCCGAGCTTGGGGAACTGGCTCGCGAACAGGCGGCGCAGGATCTCGGCCCCGTCCTGCATGCTCGCCGGCTGCGGCAGCTTGCCGACATAGCTCTTGATCCGCATCAGCCCCTTGGTCTCGATCACCGGCCCGATGTCGTTGAGCACGCAGCCGGCGATGGCGGCGGGACGCACCGCCGAAAGCAGCATGGCGAGGATGCCGCCGCGCGAGGTGCCGACGAACACCGCGCGGGGGATCGCGAGCGCCGTGAGCACGGCGAGGAGATCGGCGAGCTCGACCTGCAGGTTGTAGTTGGTCGGATCGCGGTCGTAGTCGGACTTGCCGCGCCCGCGCGAGTCGAGCGCGATCACCCGCCGCGCTGCCGCCACCCTCCCGTCGCCCGGAGCGGCACGCGCGCTCATGCCCGAGCCCGACGCGGCGGGCGATGAAGCATGGGGGGCCGGCCCGGCGAGCGCGGCCGCGAGCTCCTCGAAGTCGGCGCCGCTGCGGGCAAGCCCCGGCAGGCAGACCGCCGGCAGGAGAGGCGCGGTGCGCGGCCCCCAGCAGCGCGCGTGCAGTCGCAGCCCGTCCTGGACGGTGACGAAGACGCTCATGGGGGAGGGGAGGGACGTCACGTCAGTTCGCGGGATTCTGTTGCAGGGTGGGCATGCCGATGCGCAGCACCGAGCCGCGCGCTAATACACGCACGCGTCAGTTCGCCGAGGCGCCGCGGCGCAGGTCGGCCTCGATCAGGAGCCGCGAGCCGCCGCCGAAGCGCACCCGGTAGACCTGCAGGTTCTCCATGACCCGCTGCACGTAGTTGCGCGTCTCCGAGAACGGGATCAATTCCACCCAGTCGATCGGATCGACCTTGGGGTCGCGCGGGTCGCCGTGCCGGGCGACCCACTCGCGGACGCGCCCGCGGCCGGCATTGTAGCCGGCAAAGGTGAGGATGTGCGAGCCGCGGTAGTCGGCGTAGAGATCGCCCAGCTCGGCCGCGCCCAGCTGCACGTTGTACACCTGATCGTTGAGCAGCCTCCGCTCGTCGAACGACACGCCGAGCTTCCGCGCGACATAGCGGCCGGCCTCGGGCGTGACCTGCATCAGCCCCATGGCGCGCGCGCTCGACACCGTCTTCGGATTGAAGATGCTTTCCTGGCGGGCGATGGCATAGACCACCGCCGGCTCGATCGCCGGCCCGACGGCGCGGTAGTCCGGGATGCCCGTGACCGGAAACGCGTAGTGCTCGAGCGGCAGCCCGCGCCCGAGCGCCGACTTGCCCAGAAGCAGCATGGCGCGCGCGTCGCGGTGGCGCGCGGCCACTTCCCCGAGCGCGGCAAGGGTGGTGGCGTCGGTCGAGCGCTCGCCGAGATCGGCGAGCGCTCCGGCGACGAGATCGCGCTCGCCGGCGTCGTAGAGGATCTCGATCGCGCGCACGACCTCGTGCCGCCCGGGCGCGGCATGGCGGTCGGAGGCATGCTCGGGCGCGGGGTGCAGCACCAGGTCCTTGTAGCCGAGCCGCGCCCGCGCCAGCTGGCCGTAATAGGCGGTCGAGTGGCGCCCCGCCGCCTCGTATTGCGCGCGCGCCTCCGCGCCCCGGCCGAGCGCATCGAGCGTCCGCCCGCGCCAATATCCGCCGCGCGCCAGCGTGATCGGGTTCGTGGTCCCCTGGTCGAGCCGCGCGAAATGCGCGAGCGCCGTCGCCGGATCGTTCAGGAAGCGGAGCGCGATCCAGCCGGCGGTGAACTGGGCTTCGGCGCGATAGTTCTCCCGGCTGGGGACCGCCGCGCCGCTCGCCACCCGATAGGCCGCGCCCGCGTCGTCGAGATCGATGAGCTTGCGCGCGATGAGCCGCCGCTCGATCCACCACTGATCCGCATCGATCGCCTGCGCCGGATCGTTGGGCAGCCCAAGGATCAGCTGCGCGGCCTCTGCCGGCTGGTCCTGCCGCCGCAGCAGCTGGACGCGGCTGAAGATGAGGCCGAGGTCGCGGTGCGCTTCCCAGCCCGGCACCGCATCGAGCATCGCCTTGGCATTGGGCGCCTTCTGGAACACGGCGATGCGGGCTCTCGCGATCGCCGCCGCATTTCCGCCGAGGCGAGCGGCCGAGCGCATGGCGCCCTCGGCATCCTCGGCATAGAGCCGCATGTCCATGCGCGCCTTGTGATCGGCAGGCGTGATCAGCTCGCCGAACACGTCGAGCGCCAGCGCCTCGAGATCGGCGGAGAAATTGTCGTGGCGCCAGGTTTCCCGCACCAGGCGCTGCGCCGAGGCGCGGTCGCCCTGCAGCAGGAGCGCGCGGGCGAGCGCGAAGCGCCCCTTGGGTGTGGTCGGATGCTCGCCGCAAGTCGGGTTTACCCGACTTGCGGCGCTCGTCGAAAAGGAGCTCGGGCAAGCCCGAGCTCCGTTGGCGAAGAAGCCGCGCACGATCGCGGGATCGAGCCGGTCCGTCCACAGCACCGCCTCGGCGTGGCGGCGCAGCGCGCCGAGCGCCGGCCAGCCCGGATTCTCCTGGATGAACGCGCGGTAGCGGTTGAAGTCGATGCTGTCGCTCTCGTCGCTGCGCAGGATCGCCCATTCCACGAGCTTGCGGGCGACGGGGTCGCCGATCGAGGTCTGCAGCTCCATCGCCTGCGCCGTCCTGCCCTTGCGCGCGGCGGCGATTGCCTCCTTCAGCGCGGCGACGTCGCCGGGCGCCGTCGAGGAGGGAGGGGCAATCGGGGATGGCGGTCCAGCCGGCCTGACAGGAGCACTCCCGATCGCGGAGCTCGCCTTCTCTGCAGGCTTGCCCGCCGTCGGCGCGGTTGCGGCGGCCTTGGGCTTCGGCGCGCCTTGCGGCTGCTTCGCGGCCGCTTTGCCCTTCGCGGGCGCTTTGTCCTTTCCGGCCGCCTTATTCGTGGAGGCGGCCTTGTCCCCTGCCTTGTCTTTGGACTTCTCGTTTGCCTTGGACTTCTCGTTCGGGCCTACCTTGTCTTTGGATTTCTCGTTCGGGCTTGCCTTGGCCTTGGGCTTGTCCTTCGCCGGCGCGGCCGCGGGCTTCTCGGGCTCGGCGGGAGCGCCGCCCGCCGAATGGGTGCCCAGCGCGAGCCCGATCAAGGCCAGCATCGCGAGCACGCACCGCCACCATCGCATGTCGTAGGGTGGGCAACGGCGCGTCACGTGATCTCTCCACCGCGCGAAAGCTTTCGGCGCCGTTGCCCACCGAACCGCGGGCAATGGCGGGCAAACTCGCCCCGAGGGTGTGCGCGTCGGCACGATCACGAGGCGATTTTGCACCACCCTACGGCAATGCGCCGACGCATCTGGGACGCCCTGTCGAATCGGAGTGGACCGGGACCGCGGCGAAAACGCGGCGGCGATACCCGGCGGGGGCTTTCGCCGGAGCCGCGTTCCCGGTAACAATGGGGCGGGAACCAAGCCGCGGCAACGTGCGGCGCCATTCCGCCCCAAGGCTGCGCACACTCAGAGGATGGTGTCATGGCTGTCAAGACGAGCTTTCGAGGCTCGTTCACCGCGCTCGTCACCCCCTTCGCCAACGGCGCGATCGACGAGAAGGCCTTTCGCGGTCTGGTCGACTGGCAGATCGCCGAGGGCACCAACGGCCTGGTGCCGGTCGGCACCACCGGCGAGAGCCCGACGCTCTCGCACGCGGAGCACCAGCGGGTGGTGGCGTGGTGCATCGAGCAGGCCAAGGGCCGGGTGCCGGTGATCGCCGGAGCGGGCTCGAACTCCACCAAGGAGGCGATCGAGCTCTGCCGCGAGGCGCAGGCGGCGGGGGCCGACGCGGTGCTGGTGGTGACGCCCTACTACAACAAGCCGACCCAGGAAGGGCTCTACCAGCACTACAAGGCGATCAACGACGCAATCGACATACCCATCATCATCTACAACATCCCGGCCCGCTCGGTGATCGACATGTCGGTCGACACCATGAAGCGCCTGTTCGAGCTCGACCATATCGCCGGGGTGAAGGATGCCACCACCAGCATGGTGCGCGTCTCCGCCCAGCGCGCTGCGATCGGCGAGGACTTCAACCAGCTTTCCGGCGAGGACGCCACCGCGCTCGGCTTCATGGCGCATGGCGGGCACGGCTGCATCTCGGTCACCTCGAACGTGGCGCCGCGGCTGTGCGCCGAGTTCCAGGACGCCTGCCGGCGCGGCGATTTCCGCACGGCGCTCGCGCTGCAGGACAAGCTGATGCCGCTGCATACCGCGCTGTTCATCGAGACGAGCCCGGCGCCGGTGAAGCACGCGCTCGCGGTGCTCGGCAAATGCGCCGACACCGTGCGGCTGCCGCTGGTCAAGCCGGGCGAGAGGACGCAGGCCGCGGTGCGCGAGGCGATGGTGCATGCGGGCCTGATCAATTAGGGGGCTACCGCGCATTGCGCCGATCACGCGCTGCCGTATCGGGCAACGGCGATTCAGCCGCCGTAGGGTGGGCAACGGCGCCACGCGCAATCTCTCCTGGCCAGCGAATGGTTGATGCGCCGTTGCCCACCACCGCCGTCGGGCAATGGTGGGCAAAATCGCCGCCGTGGTTTCCGATGTTGGCACCATCGCGCGGCGATTTTGCCCACCCTACGGCTGGAGTGAAGCTGAAAGCATCCCGGGGGTGGGTGAGATGGAACGCAGTGTAACAGGTGCGGCGTTCGGAAGGCCTTCCGCCGATCAGCTCTTCGAGCAGGCGGTCGCGCACCATAATGCCGGCCGGCTCGGCGAGGCCGAGCGCCTCTACCGCGACAGTCTCGCGCTCGATCCACACCACGCCGACAGCCTGAACTGCCTCGGCATCCTCGCGCAGCAGTGCGGCCGCGGCGAGACGGCGCTCGACCTGATCGGGCGGGCGCTCGCGATCAACGAGCGCGAGCCGCAGTACCACTACAACCTGGCGCTGGTGCTGGCCTCGCTCGGCCGCCTCGACGAGGCGATCGCGCACAACCGGCGCGCGGTGGCGCTCAAGCCGGACCACGCGGACGCGCACAGCAACCTCGCCGCGGCGCTTGCCGGCCGCGGGCAGTGGAGCGAGGCCGAGCTCCATTTCCGCCGCGCGCTGGCGCGGCGGCCGCAGTGGCCGCCTGCCTACAGCAATCTCGCCGGTGCCCTGCGCGCCCAGGCAAGATCGGCGGAGGCGCTCGAGGTGGCGGCGCGCGGCCTTGCGGTCGAGGCGACCGACGACCTCAAGGCGATTTTCTGCCTCTGCGTGCGCGACCTGGCCGCCCCGCCCAAGGTTGACAAGCTGCGCGGTCTGCTCGAGCGCGCGATCGACGAATGCTGGATGCGGCCGAGCGAGCTTGCGCCTTTGGCGACCGCGCTCGTGAAGGAGAACGCCGCCGTTCGTTCCGCCGTCGAGAAGGCCGCCGCTCGGCCCGCCGCCGCGGGAGCGGCAGGCCGGGCCGGCCGGCTGACTGCCGGGGAGCTTTTCTTGCTTGCCGGCGAGGGGCTTCTGCAGCGCCTGCTGGTGTCGGCGCCGGTCTGCGATCCGGCATTGGAGCGGCTGCTCGCTGCCGCGCGATCGGCGCTGCTCGCCCTCGCAAGC
This sequence comes from Xanthobacteraceae bacterium, assembly GCA_036406655.1. Classification (GTDB taxonomy): domain Bacteria; phylum Pseudomonadota; class Alphaproteobacteria; order Rhizobiales; family Xanthobacteraceae; genus VAZQ01. Next base: position 6,629 of record DASXAP010000329.1, read on the forward strand.
GGCGGCGCGGCGGCAGTGTCCGAGGACGTGCTGTCGTTCTGCTGCGCGCTGGCGCAGCAATGCTTCATCAATGAATACGTCTTCATCGCCGATGACGAGGAGAGCGGACGGGCGCAAGCCTTGCGCGAGGCGCTGGCGGGCGGGCTCGAGGCGGGTGAGGACATTTCCGCCTTGTGGCTGGCCGCGGTGGGCTCGTATCTGCCGCTGCATTCGGTTCCGGGGGCGCAGCTGCTGCTCGAGCGGAGCTGGGCGGAGCCCGTCGAGCGGCTGCTCGCGCAGCAGGTGCGGGAGCCGATGCGGGAGGAGGAGCTGCGAGCCTCGATCCCGGTCCTCACCACGATCGATGACCCGAGCTCCGAGCGGGTGCGCCAGCAATGCGAGCAGAATCCCTATCCTCGCTGGGTAAAGGGAGCCGCACTCGCCAAGCCGCTTGCGTTCGACGACTACCTTCGCCTCCAGCTGCCGCAGACTCCCGCCCGTCCGCTCGGCAAGGCGGAGGTGGACATGTTGATCGCCGGCTGCGGCACCGGCCAGCACGCCGTCGAGACCGCGCGCTGCTGCCTCGGCGCAAGGATTCTCGCCGTCGATCTCAGCCTTGCGAGCCTCGCCTATGCCAGGCGCAAGACCGCCGAGGCGGGCTTCACCAACATCGACTATGCGCAGGCCGACATTCTTCGGCTCGAGGGGGCGCCGCGGTTCGACGTCGTCGAGGCGGTAGGCACCCTGCACCACCTTGCCGACCCGTTCGGAGGCTGGCGCCTGCTCCTCGCGCTGCTGCGGCCGGGTGGGTTCATGCGTGTCGGACTTTATCGGGCATCGGCCCGCCGCGACATCGATGCGGCTCGGGCATTCATCGCCGAGCGCGGTTATCGGGCGACCGCCGACGACATCCGGCGCGCGCGGCAGGCGATCGTCGCCCTCGATGCTGCGTCCCCGGCCAGGGCCGTGCTCCGCTACTCCGACTTCTTCACCACCGGCGAGTGTCGCGACCTCCTGTTCCATGTCCGCGACCGCCCCGTGACGATTGCCGAGATCAAGGCCTTCGTCCTCGAGAACGGGCTTGCCTTCCTCGGTTTCGAGAACGCCGGATTCAATCGCTATGCCGGGCGCTATCCCGGCGATCCCGGGATGACCGATATCGACAACTGGCAGCGGCTGGAGCAGGAGGATCCGCAGGCATTCTCCGGCATGTACCAGCTCTGGGTGCAGAAGCCCGCGTCGGCGTAGGGTGGGCAAAATCGCCTCGGGACGGCGCTGCCCGGGGGCTGCTCGGAGCGATTTTGCCCACCATGCCGATGGTGCCTGGTGGGCAAACGCGCGCAGCAGCGGCCTTCATGACTTCGCAGATCGCCCCGCGCGTTTGCCCACCCTACGTGCTACGGTTGCCGATGGCTGCATGTGTTGTGATTATCGATGGCCGGCCAATCCGACAGCAACATCCGCGTCGTGGCGCAGAACCGCAGGGCGCGCTTCAACTACCAGATCGACGAGACGTTCGAAACCGGAATCGCGCTGACCGGAACCGAGGTGAAATCTCTGCGCCAGGGCAAGGCCACGATCGCGGAAGCCTATGCCGATACCCGCGGCGGCGAGATCTGGCTCGTCAATGCGAACATCCCGGAGTACCTGCAGGGTGGCCGTTTCAATCATCCGCCGAAGCGGCTGCGCAAGCTCCTGCTGCACCGGCGGCAGATCAACAAGTTGATCGGCGCGGTCGAACGCGAGGGGATGACGCTCGTTCCGCTGCGGCTCTATTTCAACGCCGCGGGCCGCGCCAAGGTCGAGCTCGCGCTCGCGCGCGGCAAGAAGCTGCACGACAAGCGCGAGACCGAGAGGAAGCGCAGCTGGGAGCGGGAGCGCGGGCGGCTGCTGCGAGCCAAGGGGTGAGCGCTCCCGCATCGCGCTTGAGTCGGAGTCCAAATTCAGACTATATTCTGGTCGACAGATGAGGGTTTGTCACATGAAGCTTGCCGCCGCGGTCAAGTCGATCAGTCAGCTTAAGGCTAGCGCCCCGCAGGTAATCCGCGAGGTTTCCCAGCAGCGAAAGCCAGTGGTCATCACTGTGAATGGCGAAGCCAAGGCGATCCTTCAGGATATTGCGAGCTTCGACGAGACGCAGGAGGCGATGGCTCTGCTCCGGATCCTGGCCCTGGCAAACAGGGCGGTCGAAAGCGGGAAGGTTCGGCCCGCGCGCGAAGCGTTCGTCCGCATCCGCCGACGGGCAAGAGCGCGGTCGTGAATGCGCTTCGAGGTCTGGCTGACGGCGGATGCGGAGCGAGATATCGAGGATATTCACCGTTACATAGCCGAGCACGGGGGGCGGGCGAGGGCCGATCGCGTGCTCCGCAGCATCGAGCAGACCTGCCTCGGGCTGGCCACACTGCCCGAGCGCGGCAACATCCCGAAGGAACTGCTCCTGCTCGGGATCCGTGAATACCGTGAGGCCCATTGCCGGCCCTATCGGATCATCTATCGGGTGATGCAGAGGCGGGTCGTTGTCTATTGCGGCCTCGACGGCCGCCGTGACATGCAGACGCTGTTGCAGCATCGATTGCTGTTGCGGTAGGTGTCGTGGCGAGCCGCCGGATCGGCCATGCAGCGATTGAGCATTATCGGAGGATCGGAGAGCTTCAATTTCAGCACCGAGAAGCGCGCGGCTGCTGCGAGCCAAGGACTAGGGTTCGAAAGGAATGCGCAATGTCGTTGCCGGTGACGTTCGATCATTGCGTGGTGCATGTTTCCGACTGGGAACGTTCGAACGCGTTCTACCGCGACGTGCTCGGTGCCGAGCTCGTTCGCCGTCCGCAGGGCTGGGCCTACAGGTTTGGTCCCGCCCAGCTCAATCTGCACGGGCCCGGATTTCATCCGGCCGAGGTCGCCCGTTTGCCGGTCCAGCCGGGCAACAGCGACCTGTGCTTCGAATGGAACGGACCGATTGGCGACGCTATTGCGCATCTCAAACGCTGTGGGGTCGCAATCGACGCCGGGCCGATGCAGCGCTTCGGTGCCAAGGGAACGGGCATGAGCGTCTATTTCGTGACCCTGACGGATCGCTGCTGGAATTCATCTCCTACGGGCAACAACCGAAAGGTGCGCCATGACCGTCCCGCACGACCCTAATGTGCTGCCGGCCGGCCTGCCGGCACCGCAGGACGACGGCGCCGCCCGCCACTTGCCGGCTCGGCGGCTTCCCGCGCTGGCGCTGCCCGCGACCGACGGATCGCAGGTCGACCTGTCGCGGCTCTCCGGCCGCACCGTGGTCTACATCTACCCGCGGACCGGGGTGCCCGGCCAGGCGATGCCCGCGGGCTGGGACGCGATCCCCGGCGCGCGCGGCTGCACGCCGCAGTCCTGCTCGTTCCGCGATCATTTCGCCGAGCTGAAACAGCTGGGCGTCGCTCATCTCTACGGGCTGTCGACCCAGGACACCGGCTACCAGCAGGAGGCGGCCGAGCGCCTGCACCTGCCGTTTCCGCTGCTCTCCGATGCAACGCTTGCATTCACGCGCGCGCTCGATCTGCCGACCTTCTCGGCCGCCGGCATGGTCCTGCTCAAGCGCATGACGCTGGTGATCGAAGACGGCGCGATCACCAAGGTGTTCTATCCGGTCTTCCCGCCCGACCGGAACGCTGCCGAGGTGGTCGCCTGGCTGCGCGAGCAGCAACGACGTTGACGGATGCTCCGCGCTCGAGGGATGCGTAGGGTGGGCAACGGCGCCTGCGCGATCTCTCTCCCCGGTCGAATCATCGGCGCGCCGTTGCCCACCGCCACGCCAGGAATGGTGGGCAAAATCGCCGCGACGTTGTACGCGGCGACGAGATCAC
>DASXAP010000330.1:0-5272 GCA_036406655.1 Xanthobacteraceae bacterium
AGCGCCTGCTCGCCCGGCTCGGCCTCGATGAGGCCCACCTGCACGACCGCTCGGCCGCGAACCTGAGCGTGGGGCAACAGCAGCGCGTGGCAGCGGCACGGGCGCTGATCGGGACGCCTGAGATCATCGTCGCCGACGAGCCCACCTCCGCGCTCGACCGCGACCGGCAGGACACCTTCCTCGAGCTGCTGTTCGCCGAGGTCGGCGCCGCCGGCGCGACGCTCATCATGGTGAGCCACGACCAGAGCCTGGCGCCGCGCTTCGACCGCGTGCTGCGCTTGAGCGAGATCGCCAAGACTAGTCCGGCGTACCAGGGAGCGGCCGCATGATCGTCCTGCGCCTCGCCCTCAAGTCTCTCTTCAACCGCTGGATCACGGCGCTGCTCACGATCGTGACGATCGCCGCCAGCGTGGTGCTGCTCCTCGGCGTGGAGGAGGTGCGCACCGGCGCGCGCCAGAGCTTCGCCGACACCATCTCCGGCACCGACCTCATCGTCGGGGCGCGCTCGGGCGGCCTCAACTTGCTGCTCTATTCGGTGTTCCGCATCGGCAACGCCACCAACAACGTTACGTGGCAGTCGTACAAGGACATCGCCGCCCTACCGGAGGTGGCCTGGATCGTGCCCCTTTCGCTCGGCGACAGCCACCACGGCTTCCGCGTGCTCGGCACCTCGACCGATTACTTCACGCACTACAAGTATCGCGGGACGCATGGGCTGAGCTTCACGGCCGGCGGGCCGTTCTCCGATCTGTTCGATGCCGTGATCGGCGCCGAGGTCGCCGACAAGCTCGGCTACAAGATCGGCGACCCGATCGTGCTGCAGCACGGCCTGGGTGCGGTCTCCTTCCTGGAGCACGACGACAAGCCGTTCCGCGTCGCCGGCATCCTGGAGCGGACGGGCACGCCGGTCGACCGTACCGTGCACGTGAGCCTGGAGGCGATCACGGCGATCCACGTCGACTGGCAAAGCGGCGCGCGCATCCCCGGCCAGTCGGTCTCGGCCGAGGACGTGCGCAGGATGGACCTGACGCCCAAGGACATCACTGCTGCACTCGTCGGCCTCAAGTCCAGGCTTGCCGCCTTCCGCCTGCAGCGCGCCATCAACGAGTATCGCGCCGAGCCGTTGTCCGCGATCCTGCCCGGCGCCGCCCTGCAGGAATTGTGGGGCCTGGTCGGCACCGCGGAGACTGCCCTACAGGTGGTGTCGGCCATGGTGGTGGCGACGGCGCTGCTCGGCATGCTCACCATGATCCTTTCGACCTTGAACGAGCGGCGCCGAGAGATGGCGATCCTGCGTTCGGTGGGCGCGCGCCCGCGCACCGTTCTCGGGCTTTTGACGGCCGAGGCCGGCGTGCTGACGGCAGTCGGGGTTGCGCTGGGCATCGTGCTCCTTTATGCGGCCTTGTTCCTGGCGCGGCCCTATGTCGACTCCGCCTACGGCCTGCACCTTCCGATCGCGCCGCTGAAGCCTGAGGCGTGGGCGACGCTGGGCACCATCGTCCTGGCGGGCTGCATCGCGGGACTGCTGCCGGCACTACGCGCCTACCGGCTCTCGCTCGCCGACGGCATGACAGTGCGGACCTGAGGCAGGCGACGGAAGGAGATAAGAGGGATCTGGCCATGAAGGCCTGGAGCCATTGCATTTTGGCCACCCCGGCGGTGCTCGCCGCGTCCGTTGGGCTCCTCGTTGTGCGGCCTGTGCTCGTGCACGCTGTGGAGACTCCGATAGAGCTAAAATGGGCCCAGCTCATCCCGACAGTACCGGACGTGCGACCCAAGCCGTTCCTCTCCGGGAGACCTTCCACACTTATCGATCCCGCCAACCCTCAAGGCGGCGTCCCGCTAGCGCCGGTTCAGCCCGAGGGCCGCTGGATGTCCGGTCCGGCCCAACGAGGCGAGTCACCGGCGCCCGTGGTGACCGATCTTGACGGCAAGCGCGTACGAATCGGCGGCTACGTGGTGTCGCTCGACTTCGACGCCACCAAGGTGAAGGAGTTCCTGCTGGTGCCGTTCGTTGGTGCCTGCATCCACGTGCCGCCACCGCCTGCCAATCAGATCGTCTACGTCAAGAGCGATCAGGGCTTCGACGTGTCGGGCATGTTCGAGCCGGTATGGGTGACGGGCACCCTCAAGGTCACCACTGCCTTCACCGGCCTCGCCGAGGCCAGCTACACCCTGGAGGCGGAGAAGGTCGAGCACCGCCCGCCGGGCTAGGCGGGTGCGACATGCTCGCGGAGCCTAGCAGCAGGTCAGGGCGTCGACGATCGCCTTGGCATTGTGCCGCATCATGTCGAGATAGGTCGCCGCCGGGCCGCCGCGCCCGGAGAGCGCGTCGGAGTAGAGGGTGCCGCCGAGTTTCACTCCGGTTTCGCGGGCGATCTGCTCGACGAGGCGCGGATCGGTGATGTTCTCAATGAACAGCGCCTTCACTCTTTCCTGGCGGATCTGCTGGATTAGCCGCGCCACGTCCCTGGCCGACGGCTCCGACTCCGTGGAGAGCCCCTGCGGGGCCAGGAAGGTGACCCCGTAGGCACGGCCGAAGTAGCCGAAGGCGTCGTGCGAGGTGATGACCTTGCGCCGGTCGGCTGGAATGGCGGCGATCCGCGACCTGATCTCGGCGTCGAGTGCGCCGATCTCGGCCGCGTAGGCGCCGGCATTGGCCGCATAGTGCGGGCACCTTGCCTGGTCCACCCGGCACAGGCCGTCCTTGGTGTTGCGCACATAGACAAGGGCGTTGGCGAGACTTTGCCACGCATGCGGATCGGGCGCGCCCAGGACCGCGGCGCCGTGGCCGCCGAGCGTCTCGACGTCCCTGATCATGGTGACGACCACGCCCTTGTAGCCGGAGGACCTGATTAGCCGGCCAAGCCATCCTTCCAACCCGAGCCCGTTCTCGAACACGATGCGCGCCTTGGCCACAACGGCCGCATCGGCCGGCGTGGGCTGATAGACGTGCGCGTCGCCCTCCGGGCCGACCAGCGTCGTCACCTCCACATCCTCGCCTCCGACCCTGGCGACCATGTCGCCCAGGATGGAGAACGTCGCGACCGCCGCCAGTCTCTCCTGGGCGGACGCGCGCTGGCAGGAGAGCACACCCAGAAGTGCGAGCGAAAGGAGCACAAGGCATCTCATCGCGAAGAGCCCCTGTTCCATGCAACACGGCGCCGCCTGGGAAGCAGTCGCCACACGGCCCCGCTGACCGGGCCGACCAGGACAGAGGCCACGTAAACCACGCCAGCGGCGAGCGCGATCGCAGGTCCCGACGCCACCGACCAGTGATAGGAGACGATGAGACCGGCAATGCTGGCGCCAAGCGCGATGACGACCGCGACCGCGACGAGGCCGTTGAGGCGCCGGGCCCAGAACCTGGCCGCAGCCGCCGGCAGCATCATGATGCCGACAGCGAGCAGGGTGCCGAGCGCCTGGAAACCCGCGACCAGGTTGAGCACGACCAGCGCCAGGAAGATCAGATGGACCACCGTGCCCGGTCCGCGCACGACGCTCAGGAAGACCGCGTCCACGCATTCCGCCGCCAGGGCCCGAAACAGAATCGCGAGGGCGAAGACGGTGACCGTCGCCGTCCCCGCCAGAAGCAGTAGCGCCGGATCGTCGAGCGCCAATACGGTGCCGAACAGCACGTGCATCAGGTCGACCGCAGACCCCTTGAGGCTGATGACGAGCACACCCAGCGCAAGCGAGATCAGGTAGAAGGCGGCAAGGCTCGCATCCTCCTGCAGCACGGTCGAGCGCGACACGAGCCCGGCCAGCAGCGCGACCATGAGGCCTGCTATCAGCGCGCCGACGGTCATCGGCACCAGGCTCACCCCGAACAAGAAAAAGCCGATTGCCGCGCCAGGCAGGATGGCGTGCGCCATGGCGTCGCCGGCAAGGCTCATGCGTCGCAGCATCAGGAACACACCGACCGGAGCGGCCCCGAGCGACAATGCAACCGATCCTGCGAGCCCCCGGCGCATGAAGGCGTAATCCGCGAACGGCGCGATCAGGACGTCGTAGAGACTCACGCGACCGCCCTCCGCAGCCCGGGCGCCGCATCCTCGTCCCAGCTCTCGGCAACAGCGCGCGCCTTGCGCAGGTTGGCAGGCGTCAGGACGGCCGCCGTCTCGCCCCAGGCGATGACCTCGTGCGCAAGCAGGAGCACATTCGAGAACCGCTCGCGCACGAGATCGGTATCATGCAGCACCGCGAGCACGGTGCGATCCTCGTCGTGCCAGCGCGCGATGAGGTTCAGGAGATCGGCCGTGGTGCTCGAATCGACGGAGGCGAACGGCTCGTCGAGCAGCACGAGCGGGCTGTCCTGGACCAGAACGCGCGCGAACAGCACACGCTGCAATTGCCCGCCCGAGAGCTGATCGATGGTCCGCCTCTCAAAGCCTCCCAGCCCGACGGCCGCGATGGCCTGCGCGACGCTCCTCCGCTCGCCCGAGCCGAGATTGCCGAAAGCACCAATGCGGGGCCACAGACCCAGTGCGGCGAACTCGAAGACGGTGATCGGAAAAGTACGATCGATCGCCGCGTGTTGTGGCAGGTACGCCAGGACCCGCGCGGCGGTGGCCGCGATCTCGATGCGGCCCTGCAGCGGCCGAAGCAGGCCCGCGATGCCCTTGAGCAGGGTGGACTTGCCGGCTCCGTTGGGGCCCACGATTGCCGTAAGGCTACCGCGCGCCACCTCGCCGTTCACGACGCGCACCGCCGGCGTGTCGTCATAACCTAGCGTCACGTTGCTGAAGCGTATCGCCGCTGCCGGGGAGAGCATGGCCCGTCACGCCCACATGGCCCAGACAGCGAGGCCCCAGCAGACCGCCGCGGCGAGTGCGGCAATGAGGAGCCGCGTTCCGATCGATGCGTACATGGCGCTCCTCAGTGCAGCTCAGGACGGCGACGTGCCTCCTAAGGCGCGCCGGCGATGGCTTGCGTTCCGCAGCTCTTGCAGCGCCCGCGCAGCTCGACGGCCGTGCGCGACACGGAGAACGTACTGGACTGCGCCCAGGTCGCGAGGCGGGCCGCGACGACCTCGTCATCGAACTCGGCGACGCTTCCGCACGTATCGCAGATGGCGAACATTGCCGGCCCGCGCCTGCAGGCGTGGGTGCAGGAGACGAAGGCGTTGAGGGACTCCAGGCGATGCGCCATCCCTGCCGCAATCAACCGGGCGAGAGAGCGGTAGACCGTGGTCGGCGCGATGCCGCCCTGATCCCGCAACAGGTTGATCAGGTCGTAGGCGCTGAGCGGCTTCGACGACTCCCGCAACACC
>DASXAP010000331.1:0-4274 GCA_036406655.1 Xanthobacteraceae bacterium
AACCGCTCTCGTTCGCGCTCGACCTCCTGCATCACCCGGCGCAGATCGCCCCGGCTGATTCCGGCCACCCAATCGAGCCTGATCCCGCTCGAGCCCTCCAGCACGATCTTCGCCTCGCCTCCCTGACCGAACACGTGCACATGCGGCGGGCTGTGATCGTTCACAAAGATCACGAACCGGAAGCCATGGGCGCGATGGACCGTGATCATCGAAATAACCCATCATCGTTGGGTTTTCAAGACGGCCTAACAATCAAGAGGGCCTAACGCAAGGACGGCTTTGCGGCCTCAGCCGGCGCCCTCGCGCAGCTCGGAGACGATTCCGGAATCGACCACGCAGCTCACAGCTCCACGTCGCGGCCGAGATCGCGCTGGCGTGCGAGATCGATGCCGCCGAGAGGCGCAGCGGCAAGCAGCGCCTTGAGCCCCCTGCGCCTGCCCGCGGTGAGCCGCTCGCGGAGCGCCCGCAGCAGGCGTCCGACCGGCCGCAGCAGGCGATCGAGCGCCGGCCGCAGGCGATCTGCCCGCTTCACGAGGCGAGCCGGCGGGCGGCGTCCTCCGCCATCCGCCGGAGCGCGAAGCGCTGCAGCTTGCCGGTCTGGGTGCGCGGGAGAGCCGCCACGTACTCGACGGCGCGCGGATACTTGTAGGGGGCGATGGCGGCCTTGACGTGGTCCTGCAGCATCTTGGTCAGCGCCGCGTCGCCGCTCTGGCCCGCCCGCAGCACCACATAGGCCTTGACGACCTGCCCGCGCTCGGGGTCGGGCGCCCCCACCACCCCGCATTCGAGAACCGCCGCGTGGGTGAGCAGCGCCGCCTCGACCTCGGGGCCGGCGATGTTGTAGCCCGACGACACGATCATGTCGTCGGAGCGCGCCTGGTAGAAGAAGTAGCCGTCCGCATCCATGACATAGGTGTCGCCGGTGATGTTCCAGCCGCCCTCGACGTATTGCCGCTGGCGCGGGTCGGCGAGATAGCGGCAGCCGGTCGGCCCGCGCACCGCGAGCCGCCCGAGCGTGCCGGGCGGCAGCTCGCGGCCCGCCGCGTCGACCACCCGCGCCTCGTAGCCGGGCACCGGCCGCCCGGTCGCGCCCGGCCGGATCGCCTCCTCCGGCGAGCCGATGAAGATGTGCAGCATCTCGGTCGAGCCGATGCCGTCGAGAATCTTGAGCCCGGTGGCCTGCTCCCAGGCCTCGAAGGTCGCCTTCGGCAGCGCCTCGCCGGCGGAGACGCATTTGCGCAGCGAGGAGATGTCGTACTGGGCGAGCCGGGGCAGCATCGCCCGGTAGGCGGTCGGCGCGGTGAAGCAGACGGTGGCGCGCAGGCCCGAGATGGCGGCGAGGAGGTCGTCGGGCGTGGTCCGCTCGACCAGGATCGCGGCGGCGCCGATGCGCAGCGGGAACAGCACGAGCCCGCCGAGCCCGAAGGTGAAGGCGAGCGGCGGCGAGCCGACGAAGCGGTCGGAGGGGGCCGCGCGCAGCACGTGGCGGCCGTAGCTGTCGCAGGTCGCAAGAATGTCGCGGTGGAAATGCATCGTCCCCTTCGGCTCGCCGGTGGTGCCGGAGGTGAAGGCGATCAGGCAGACGTCGTCGGCGGCGGTGTCGCAGGCGGGAAAGCTTTCGTAGCCTTGCTTCGCCATCAGCGCCTCCAGCGCGTCGGGCACCCCGCTCCCCCAGTAGACGACGCGGCGCAGATCGGGAGCGGCGGCGCGCGCCTTCTCCATCTCCTCGGCGAGGCGGTGGTCGCAGAGCGCGAGCGCGATTTTCGCCTTGCCGAGCGGATAGGCGATCTCCTTGGCGCGCAGGAGCGGCATGGTCGCCACCACCACGCCGCCGGCCTTGATCACCGCGAAATAGGCGGCGACCATCATCGGGCTGTTGGGGCCGCGCAGCAGCACCCGGTTGCCGGGCACGAGCCCGAGCTCGCGCGTGAGCACGTTGGCGATCCGGTTCACCCGCCAGGCGAGCTCGGCGTAGCTCCAGCTCTCCGTCGCGGCGGCGCCGCCCGCCGACGGCGAAGGGGCGACGAGGCAGGGGTGCTCGCCGCCGCCGGTCTCGACCCAGCGGTCGATGAGCTCGCGCGCGCAGTTGATCCGCGCCGGATAGGCGAGCTCAGGGAGCGTGAACAGGAAGTCGGGCCACTCCTCGCGCGGCGGCAGGTTGTCGCGCGGGAACGTGTCGACATGCGCCGACGGGGTCATGGCTGGCGCTCCTCATGCAAGGCGGACGCCCGCTTTCGTAGACTGTATGTCCCATTCCCTTGGAGAGGCGACTCACCCTCGATGGTGTCACGAGGGTTACCCGGATTGGCCGGGCAGGGCCTCAAACAAGGAGGGTGAGTCATGGGCAATACTAGCGAAGCGTTCGTGGGTTTGGATACCTCAAAGCTGCGTAATGCTGTTGCGATTGCCGAGGCCGGGCGGGGCGGTGAGGTTCGCTTTCTCGGCGAGATCGATAACACGCCGGCGGCGATGACGAAGCTCGTGAGGAAGCTTGCGGCGAAGTACGGCCGGGTGACCTTCTGTTACGAAGCGGGACCAACGGGATATGGGGTGTACAGGCAAATCCAGGGCCTTGGGCACGAATGCATTGTGGCGGCGCCCTCGCTGATTCCCAAGAAGCCCGGAGATCGTGTGAAGACCAACCGGCGAGACGCCGTGAGCCTGGCGAAGCTGCTGCGTTCGGGCGATCTCACGGCAGTATGGGTGCCAGACGCTAACCACGAGGCGATGCGCGAGCTCACGCGGGGGCGCGAGACGGCGATGCTGGACTTGCGGAGAAAGCGCCAGCAGCTGTCAGCATTCCTGCTGCGGCGGGGGCTGCATTATCCCATGCGGAAAACATGGACGAAGGCGCACATGAACTGGCTGGCCAGCCAGAAGCTCGAGCATGCGGAACAGCGCATCGTGTTCGAGGAGATGATGCTGGGGATACGGGAGGCGCAGGATCGGCTGCAGCGGTTGGACGATGCGATCCGCGCTGCGGTGCCGGATTGGTCACTGGCCGAAGTCGTCACCGCGTTCATGGCGGTGCGCGGGATGGATCTGGTTGCGGCAGCAACATTCCTGGCTGAGATCGGTGACCTCTCACGATTCGAGAGTGCGCGCGAGCTGATGGCTTATCTAGGCTTGGTTCCATCTGAGGAGTCCACCGGCGACACCATCAAGCGCGGTCCGATCACCAAGACCGGCAATAGACGCGCCCGACGCATGCTGGTGGAGTGCGCATGGAGCTACCGGCATCCACCGAGGGTGGGTCGCGAGAAACAGGAGAGGGTTGCGGCAGCGCCCAGAGCGGTTCGCGAGATCGCCTGGAAAGCGCAGTGCCGGCTGCACAATCGTTATCGATCACTGATCAGAAAGGGCAAGCTTCCGACCGTGGCCAATACCGCGGTCGCACGCGAGCTCGCAGGCTTCTTGTGGGCGGCCAATCGCGCGATCACCCAGACCGGTGTGGCGGCCGAATAAGGCGGGCTGTCCGACTAAGTAGTAGGTGCTGATACGCTGAGAGCAATGAAAAGGAGCCTGCGCTGGGGCAACGGCAGCGATTATCTCGTGCAACGGCGGGAGCGCAGCCGCGGCAGGGGAATTCCCGACCACCCTATGAGGCCGACCGCAAGGTCGACGCCCGTTCGTAGACCGGGACAGCCCCAGACGAAAAACACGGTCATGCGAGAACCCGCGAATAAGAGTTTGTTCACCGACGTCTTCAGGCTTCGCTCCTACCGTTGCACGACCATCGTACAACAACCTCTCAGGTGTTTGTGGAGGGGGTGGGTTGTGGCGCGTCCGAGGCTTGACTGGGGACATAAGAGGGTGGGCAACGCCGCGTCAGGCAATCTCTCCACCGATCGAATTGTCACTGCGGCGTTGCCCACCGCCGGCGCGGACGATGGTGGGCAAGATCGCCGCCACGGTTTCCCAGGGCGGCACCATCGCGAGGCGATCTTGCCCACCCTATGTCGGATCCCGAGCGGAGGATCACGGGGCATCTTCCGGGTCATCTCGTCTACTCCGCGGCCAGCGCCGCGTCGAGCTCGGCGATCTCGTGGATGGCGGACAACTCGCTCGCGCGCAGCAACGGCATGGTCGTCACCGCCACCGCCCCGGCCTTGAGCACCCCGAACCAGGCGGCCGCCATCTCCTGGTTGTTGGGGCCGCGCAGCAGCACCCGGTTGCCGGGCACCACGTGCAGCTGCTCGACGAGCAGGTTGGCGACCCGGTTGGCGTGCTCACGCAGCTCGGCGTAGCTCCACGTCGGCTTGTACGGCGCGTGC
>DASXAP010000332.1:0-9355 GCA_036406655.1 Xanthobacteraceae bacterium
CGCGCTGACGCTCATCCAGCACACCGGCCTTCTCGACTCGATCAATGCCATCCGCGGGGTCGCGGTCGAGTTCAACCAGCCGATCTGCATGATGGTGGGCCTCCTCCAGCACGATCCCGAGACCGCGCCGCGCAGCTCTCCGCGCTACGGCGTGCGCATCGTCGAGCCGATCCTCGAGGCGATGGGCATCCCGCATCATCTCATCAACGCGGACGCCGACGTGGGCAGGATCGCCCCGGCGATCGAGGATGCCTATTCGGGCTCGCACCCCGTCGCATTCCTGATCGGCCGGCGGCCGTCGACGTCATGATGCCGCGCGACCAGTGCTTTCGTGTGCTGGCGCGGCACGTCACCGACGAGGTGGTGGTCGCAACCTACAGCTCAGCCGTCGAATGGCTCGCGCAGGGCGAGCGGGAGCTCAACTACTTCGCCGTCGGCGCGATGGGGCTCGACTCCTCGCACGCGCTCGGGCTCGCGCTCGGGCGCCCCGACAAGCGCATCATCTGCCTGCAGGGCGACGGCAGCCTCTTGATGAATCTCGGCTCGCTGGTCACCATCGCCGCCGCCGCGCCCGAGAACCTCGTGCATATTGTGGTGCAGAACGGGACCTACGAGGCCAACGGCGGGCATCCGATTCCCAATCCGGAGCTCGATTTCGCCGGCATGGCGCGGGCGGCGGGCTACGCGCAGGTGCACGATTTCTCCGAGCTCGCCAATTTCGCGCAGCAGGCCGGCCACGTGCTGAGCGAGCGCGGACCGGTGTTTGCGACCCTGCGGGTCGAGCGCTCGAGGCCGCTCGTCTACGACTATCCCGATCTCTACGACCCGGCGCGCCGCCACGCGCTCAAGGCAGCATTGCAAAGGTAGGGAGCTCAGCTCGCCATTGACGTCGGCTGGCTCGCCTCGGGGGAGACCAGCCGATAGCCGACGCCGAGCTCGGTCAGGAGGATGCGCGGCTGGGTCGGATCGGCCTCGATCTTCTGCCGCAGCTTGCGCACGAAGATGCGCAGATAATGCGTGTCCTCGAGGTGCGGCGAGCCCCACACCTCCTTGAGCAGGTACTGGTGGGTGACCACGTTGCCGGCGTGCTGGGCGAGGAGCTGCAGCAGCCGGTACTCCTTCGGGGTGAGCATCACCCGCGTGCCGTTGATGGTGACGATGCGGGCGGCGAGATCGATCGCCAGCGGCCCGATCCTGACCACCGGCTCGCCCGAGGCGGCCCGCACCTGCCGGCGCATGGCGGCGTGCGCCCGCGCCAAGAGCTCGGGCATCCCGAACGGCTTGACCACGTAGTCGTCGGCGCCGCTCTCGAGCAGCCGCACCTTCTCGGCCTCGTTCGAGCGCACGGAGAGCACAATCAGCGGCACGTTCGACCAGGAGCGGAGCCGATCGAGCACCTCGCTCCCGTCCATGTCGGGAAGCCCGAGGTCGAGGATGACGAGATCAGGCGGCTTGAGCGTGGCCCAGCGCAACGCCTCGGCGCCGGTCTCGGCGTCCTGCACCTCGAAGCCGTCGAGCTCGAGCCCGGCACGCAGGAAGCGCCGGATCTGCACCTCGTCGTCGACCACGAGAACCACCGGGCTGGGCTCAGTCATCGGGACCGACCTCGGGCTGGCTGCTGCCGGTGAAGGGAAGGTGGATCGAGACCGTGGTCCCCCGGTCCATGCCGGCGCTCACCGCTTCGATCTTGCCGCTGTTGGCGCCGACGAAGGCCTTGGCGATCCAGATGCCGAGACCGGAGCCGGAGGTGCTGCCGGCGTGGCGGGCGCCGCGGAAGAAGCGCTGGCCCCATTGCGCGTTCTCCTCCGGCGTGAGCCCGGCGCCCTCGTCGTGCACCGAAAGCACCACGTCCTGGCCGTTGCGCTTGGCGGCCACCGTGATCGGCGAGCCGGGCGGCGAATACTTCGCCGCGTTGTCGACGATCTGCACCAGCGCCTGCTCGACCATGATCGGGTCGACATAGACGAAGGGCAGGTTCGAATCCAGATCGAGCGAGACGGTGTGGCCGGACAGCCGCCGCCGGCGCCGCTCCAGCGCCGAGTTGACGATGTCCTGCGGCTCGATCCATTCCTGCCGCGGCTTGATCTGTGCCCGGCTCACCCGGGTGGCGTCGAGCAGGTTCTGGATGTCGTTGTTGAGGCGGTCGGCCTCGTCGCGCACCACCGCGGCGAGCGAGGTGAGCCGCTCGTCGCGCACGACCGGCGCCGACTTGCTGAGCACGGTCGCGGCGCCGAGGATCGCGGCGAGCGGCGTGCGCAGCTCGTGGCTGACCGAGCCGATCAGCGCCTCCCGCAGCAGCTCGGTTTCCGAGCGCATCTTCGCCTCGTTGAGCGCACGGGCGACGTCGAGGTGCTCGAGGGTGGCGGCCGCATCGGAGAGCACGTCGTCGACGCGCTTGCGCACCTCGTCGATGTGCTCCGGCGGAACGCTGCCAAGATCGATGGCGATGACGCCGAAGTCGGCGGTCTTCTGCGAGACGCGGCGCACCAGCCAGACGTGACCGGCGCCGTCGTCGAGCGTGCCGGCGGGGGTGGCGCCGGACTCGACCTCAGCGATGGCGGCGCGCAGGCGCGGTGAGGATGCCTGCTCGTCGGCATGCTCGGGCGCGGCGCCTGCCCCGAACAGCATCACGTTGCGCTGCACGAGATTGGCGAGGTGCTCCTCGATCGCCCGGTAGATCTCGCGCGGCGAGGGCGCCGCCGCGAGCCGGCGCGAGAAGGCGTAGAGGTCGCCCATCTCCTTCTCCCGCTTGCGGGCGAGCTCGGTCTGCTGCTTCATCGAGTTCGCCAGGTGGCTCGTCACCACTGCGACCACCATGAACAGGACGAGATTGAGGATCTCGTTCGGCCGGGAGAGGTAGAAGCTGTAATAGGGCGAGAAGTAGAAGTAGCCCGACCAGAGGACGCCGGCCACCGCCGCCACCAGCGCCGGGACGAGCCCGAGATGCCAGCCGGCGAGCAGCACCGGCAGGAGATAGAGAACCGACCCCCGGCGCACCCCAAAAACCTGGATGAGCACGTAGGAGACCGCCGTCGTCGCCGCGACCATGAGCAGGACGATGGCGATGCCGCGCAATTCGCGTCGGACGAGATCCCAGCCGATCACGGCGTCTCCCGCTGTGCCCTGCTCGCCGGTGGCGAGGCTCGGCGCGGGCGGCCCGCGCCGCTCCCGCCGTTGCGGCAAAAGATAATATCGGGGAGGCGGCTGGTCATCCCCGGCGGCCGACGGCGGCCGCCGCCTGCGGATTGGGTTTGCTCTGCCGATGGAGTGCCGTCATGGCCGGGCTCGTCCCGGTCATCCCGATTCAGAAGCGAGATGCGCGGGACAAGCCCGCGCATGACGGGCATAGGCGAGGCGGAAAAAAATCGGCTGCTCAGCCTGCCGGTGTCCATAACTTGAGGGCGCAGCAGGTCGCAATGTGCGTAAAGTCCTTGTCGGCCGTGAGGATGGTCAAGCCGTGACGGATGCAAAGCTGCGCGAGCAGCGCATCAATCGTTGCTATCTGTATCCCTGAACGACGACAGCGGTTGCGCAGCTGCGCCGCCGCAATGTGGTCGTGCCGATCGGGAATGAGCAGCGGTAATGCGGAAAAGCGCTGCACAATCTGAGCGCCGGCCTTGGGTCCGTCGAACCCTTGCAGGAGCTCCTGCAGCACAAGTCCCGTAGTGACGATCGTTTCGCCGCTTTCAATGCTCCGAGCAAGCGCAGCCACCTCCAATGCCGAAGACGGCGAGTCGCGGCGGAACGCAAGCGACCACACGCTCGTATCGACGAACAGGCTCAATCCCGCGCCCGCCCGGCCTTGTAATCATACGTCGGGTCCCACTCGAGCTTACCCATCAGCTCGAGCAGCCGCCGCTGGCGCCTGCGGGCGATGAATTCCTGTAATGCCTTGGTCACCGCAGCCTTCTTTGTCCGCTCGCCGCTGACCTTCAGCGCCTGCTCGATGAGGGCTGGATCGATCGAGAGATTGGTGGCCATGTGTGCACCTCCACACAAAGGATGACACACCAAGCCATGTCTTGCAATGGCACAGATTTGGCCGCGTCCGCGCCGACAGCCCCCGAATTGCGCGGGAGCGCAAGCGACCCTACGCTGGAGACGGGGGGCATCGGAGCGCGCGAAAGAGAGAGCAACGATGACCGCAGCCAAGGCGCCGTCCGCCCGCCGGCGCGCGGTGCTCAAGCTCATCGCTGGGTCGATCGCCGGTGCCGGGCTGAGCGGCCGGCGCGCCCGCCGCGCCGCGGCGGCCGAGCCGCGCCTCGCGCTGGGCGACGCGGCGATCCGCCTCGAGCTCGACTCCGCCCTGCGCAGCCGCGTGCTTGCCGGGCAAGGCAGCGCCTTTGCGCCGCTCACCGCATTCGAGCCGAGCGAGACGCTGCTTCTGGCCGACGGCCGGCGCATCGACGAATTCGCGTTCCTCGACCAGCGCAGCGAAGCCACAGACGGCCCGCACGGCCCGGGCACCCGTCACCTCGTTCGCGGCCGCGCCGCCGAAGCGATCGAGAAGGAGGTCGGCCTCGTCCTGCACGACCGCTATCCCGGCCTTGCGCTCATGCGCGTCACCTACCGCAACACCGGCGCGGCGGCGCTGCGCGTCGCCGGCTGGATCAACGGCGCCCATGTGCTGCAGCTCGCGAGCGAGGCGGCGCGCGACTTCTGGTCGTTCTCCGGCGCCTCCTACGCGGACCGCCGCGACTGGGTGCAGCCGGTGCGCGCGGGCTTCGAGCAGCGCAACTTCATGGGCATGAACGCCTCCGACTATGGCGGCGGCATCCCGGTGGTCGACGTCTGGCGCCGCGACCGCGGGCTCGCCGCCGGGCACGTCGAGACCGTGCCGAAGCTCGTCGCCCTCCCCCTCAGGTGGACCGAAGCCGGCGCCCGCATCGCCGTGGAGCACGCGGCGGAAAGGACGCTCGCGCCGGGCGAGACCTTCTCCACGTTCGAGACCTTCGTGGCCGTGCATCGCGGCGACTGCTTCGCGGTCCTCGATGCCTATCGACGGCTCCTCGCCGAGTGCGGCCTGGTGCAGGCGAAAGTGCCGGTCGATGCCTACGCGCCGATCTGGTGCGCCTGGGGCTACGAGCGCGGCTTCACCCTCGCGCAGGTGACCGGCACCCTCGCCAAGGCGAGCGAGCTCGGGCTGCGCTGGGCGGGGGTCGACGACGGCTGGCAGACCGCGGTCGGAGACTGGCGTCTCGACCCGCGCAAGTTTCCGCGCGGGGACGCCGACATGGTTGCGCTGGTCGCGGCGATCCGCACCGCCGGCATGCAGCCCAAGCTGTGGATCGCGCCGCTCGCGGCGCATCCCGCCTCCGACCTCCTGCGCGAGCATCCCGACATGCTGCTGCTCGACCGGGACGGCGCGCCGCAGGAGGTGACGTGGTGGGACAGCCTGTGCCTGTGCCCCGCCTATGACAAGACGGTGGAGAACGCCAAGGCGCAGCTGCGCCGGATCATGCGCGAGTGGGGCTACACCGGCTTGAAGCTCGACGGGCAGCACCTCAACGGGGTGGCGCCCTGCCACAATCCCGCACACCGGCACGCCCGCCCGGAAGAGTCGGTCGAGAAGCTGCAGGATTTCTGGAAGGCGCTCTACGCCGAAGCCGTCTCCATCGATCCCGACGCGGTGATCGAGATCTGTCCGTGCGGCACGGCGCAGGCGTTCCACCACATGCCCTACATGAACCAGCCGGTCGCCTCCGATCCCGAGTCGTCGTGGCAGGTGCGCCACAAGGGCAAGGCGATCAAGGCGCTCATGGGCCCCATGGCCGCCTATGCCGGGGATCACGTGGAGCTGAGCGACCGCGGCGATGATTTCGCCTCCACCGTCGGGATCGGCGGGATCGTCTCGACGAAATTCACCTGGCCGCCGCATCCGGAAGCGGAGCGCGGACCGGCGCTGACCGCGGAGAAGGAAGGGCGGTGGCGGCGGTGGATCGCGCTCTACAACGAGAAGCGGCTCGCCGAAGGCCGCTACCGGGGCGAGCTCTACGACATCGGATTCGACCGCCCGGAAGCCCACGTCGTCAGCAAGGACGGCCGGCATTACTACGCGTTCTACGCCGAGCGCTGGGACGGCGAGATCGAGCTGCGCGGGCTCGGCCCGGGACGCTACACGGTGACCGACTACTGGAACGGGCGGACGATCGGCACCGCCTCGCGGACGGAAAATCGGCTGCCGGTTGCGTTCGAGCGCTTCCTCGTGCTCGAGGCAACCCCGCGCGAGGGGACCTGACGGTGACGAGCGCCGCATTGGCCCCCGCCGGCGCCCCGAAGGCGTGGCTCTTTCATGCGCTCACCACCATGGTCCTGTGGGGGTTCTGGGGCGCGTTCACCGATGTCTCGGCGCAGCGCGGCTTTCCCGAGACGCTGGTCTACTGCGTCTGGTCGCTGACGATGATCCCGCCGGCGCTCTACGCGCTCGCGCGCACCGGCTGGCGCCTCGACCGCGATCCGCGCTCGCTGGCGCAGGGCCTGCTGATCGGGCTCCTCGGCGCCGGCGGGCAGATGGTGCTGTTCTATGCGCTCACCCTCGGCCCCCCCTACCTGGTCTTTCCGCTCATCTCGCTCTCGCCGGTCGTCACCATCGTGCTGTCGTTTCTCCTGCTCGGCGAGCGCACCAATCTCCTCGGCGCGGCCGGCATCGTGCTCGCGCTCCTCGCGCTGCCCTTGTTCGACTTCTCGCCCGAAGGCTTGGGCGAGCGCCCGCGGCTCGGCTGGTTTGCGCTGTCGCTCCTGGTGATGGCGGCCTGGGGGGTGCAGGCATTCTTCATGAAGCACGCGAACCGTCACATGCGCGCCGAGAGCATCTTCTTCTACATGATGCTGACGGGGCTCCTGCTCGCGCCCATCGCCTGGGTGATGACCGATCGGGGCCGGCCGGCGAACTGGGGCGCCGACGGTCCCTGGCTCGCCGCCGCCATCCAGGTCCTCAACGCGATCGGCGCGCTCACCCTCGTCTATGCCTTCCGCTACGGCCAGGCGATCATCGTGTCGCCGCTCACCAATGCCGGCGCGCCGCTGATGACCGCGGTCATCTCGCTGCTTGTCGTCGGCACGCTGCCGGGGCGGCTCAAGCTTCTGGCGCTGGTGCTCGCCTGCGTCGCCGCGCTCCTCCTGGCGCTCACGCCGGAGGAGACGAAGGCGGCCGAGGAGGAGACGCGCTGAGCCATGACTGCAACGCGGGCGACGGTTGTGCGCTTTCGGAGCCTCCATGAACCCGATCGTCGAGCGGATCGCGCGGCACAAGGCGGGTGAGCCCGTCGGCATCCATTCCGTGTGCTCGGCGCATCCGCTGGTGATCGAGGCGAGCCTGCGCCACGCCGCCCGCCACCGCGCACCCTTCGCCCTCATCGAGGCGACCTCGAACCAGGTCAACCAGGAGGGCGGCTATACCGGGATGCGGCCTGCGCGCTTCCGCGACCTCGTCCTCGGCATCGCCGATCGCCTCGGCATACCGAGAGGCCTCGTCGTCCTGGGCGGGGATCATCTCGGCCCCCATCCATGGCAGGCGCTCCCCGCCGCTGCGGCGATGGCGCGCGCCGAGCTGCTGGTCGACGAATATGTCCGGACCGGCTTCCGCAAGATCCACCTCGACTGCTCGATGGCCTGCGCCGACGAGGCGGCGCCGCTGCCCGGGGCGACCGTCGCCGCCCGCGCGGCGCGTCTGTGCGCGGCGGCCGAGCGCGCGCACGGCGCGGCCGGCGGCGAGCCGCCGGTCTATGTGATCGGCACCGAGGTCCCCGCTCCCGGCGGCGCCGCCGAGGAGCTCGGCACGCTAGCGGTCACCAGCCCCGAAGCGGCGCGGGCGACGATCGCGACCCATCGCGAGACGTTCGCCGCGGCGGGTCTCGCCGCCGCCTGGCCGCGCGTGGTCGCCATCGTGGTCCAGCCCGGGGTCGAGTTCGACCACGGCAAGGTGGTCCGCTATGCGCCGGACAAGGCGCGCGCCTTGAGCCGCCTGATCGAGGGCTGCGACGGCATGGTCTTCGAGGCGCATTCCACCGACTATCAGCCGGCATCGGCGCTCGCCGCGCTGGTGCGGGATCACTTCGCCATCCTCAAGGTCGGCCCGGCG
The DNA here is from genome assembly GCA_036406655.1 of Xanthobacteraceae bacterium. Lineage (GTDB taxonomy): Bacteria > Pseudomonadota > Alphaproteobacteria > Rhizobiales > Xanthobacteraceae > VAZQ01. The sequence goes on from DASXAP010000332.1 coordinate 8,081, forward strand.
CTGACCTTTGCCCTGCGCGAGGCGCTCTGGGCGCTCGACGCCATCGAGCGCGAATGGATCGCGCCCGCGCGGCGCGCGGGCCTGCGCGACACTGCGGTTGCGCGGATGAAGGCTGAGCCCCGCTACTGGGCCGCCCACTACCGCGCCGCCGGCGCCGCGCTCGACCACGAGCTGCAATACAGCCTGAGCGACCGCATCCGCTATTATTGGCCCGATCCCCAGATCGCCCGCGCGCAGGCCGCGATGTTTCGCAACCTCGAGCAGGATCCGCCGCCGCCGGCCCTGATCAGCCAACATCTGCCGCTCGCGCATGCGGCATTGCGCGAGGGGCTGATCGGCCGCGGCCCGGCCGAGCTCGCCATTGCCCACGTCTGCGCGGTGCTCGACGACTATCAGCGTGCGACGAGCCCCGGATGAACCGTAGCGGAGCCCTGACAGATCGGACAGACAGGATGCGGCACAGAGCCAATGCCGAGGACGCCCCGTGGGCAAGCATCTAATGGGTTCTCCCGGACGCGACGAGGCGGAGCTTGAGGCGCTCGGCGGGCGCTGGACGGCGCGCGAGATCGCGCAGCAGCCGGCAATGCTGCGCCAGACCCATTCCGCGCTCGTTGCCGCTGCGGATGCGCTCGCACGCTTTCTGCGGCCGCTGCTCGATCGCCCCACCACGCGGGTCGTGCTCACCGGTGCCGGCACCTCGGCCTTCGTCGGCGAATGCCTCGCGCCGTACCTCGCCGGGACGCTGCCCTGCCGGGTCGAGGCGATCCCCACCACCGAGCTCGTCTGCGCGCCGCGCCTCTATCTCAGGCGCGAGACGCCGACGCTCCTCGTCTCCTTCGCACGGTCCGGCAACAGCCCGGAAAGCGTCGCCGCGGTCGAGCTTGCCGAGGCGCTCCTCGACGATATCGGGCACCTCGGCATCACCTGCAACCGGCAGGGTGCGCTCGCCCGCAGGCTCGCGACCGCCGGCCGCGCGATGACGATCCTGCTGCCGGAAGAAACTGACGACCGGGGCTTTGCGATGACCTCGAGCTTCAGCTGCATGACCTGGGCGGGGCTTGCCGCTCTCTCCGGCATCGACGGGATGCAGCCTCGCGCCGAGCGGATCGCGCGGGCGGTCGAGGGCGTCATCGCCGCACAGGCGGCGAGGATGAAGGAGCTCGCGGGAGGCAATCACGAGCGCGTGGTCTATCTCGGCAGCCACGTCTTCAAGGGGCTGGCGCGCGAGGCCGCGCTCAAGCTCACCGAGCTGACCGACGGCGCGCTCGTCGCCGT
>DASXAP010000333.1:0-32310 GCA_036406655.1 Xanthobacteraceae bacterium
GGTCGGCCCGACGCCCGTGAAAATAGCGGCAGGCGCGTACCATACCTGCATATTGGACAGTTCAATGGGCGTTTTCTGTCGCGGAAACAACAATAACAGCCAGTCGGGTCCCAGCCCTCCAGGCTTCGTGTCGATGACGACATCTGCAGTCGACGTGGCGGCAGGGGGTTACCACACTTGTGCGGTGATCGTTACCCCATCAACCCCCGCTGCCGGATCGGTTGCGTGCTGGGGGCTTAACTGGAATGGGGAAGTGGACGGCACATTTCATGGGTCGAGCGTGACCACTCCAATAATTTTGACCGTTCCCTGAGACGAGTATTTTTTGGACGCACGACCGCGCAACGCCGTCTTTTCGTTCGCCTGTCCGTTATTGACCACAGACTACCGTCGGGTGCAAAGGTCGGCGTCATCTTGAGCGCACAGAAGTGGATCGCTTGTGTGGAGGTAGGATTATGGCGCCAGCGCGACAGGCATGTGTGCAAACCGCACCCACAGCGGCTAGGCGACCTTGACGGGCACTCGATAGATCGCGTTGCGCGTGCGCATTTCCGGTTGCGTGTCGCCGGTTACCGCAGTCGCCCGGGAGGCAAGCGTCGTCACGCCAGGCCACGCAGGCGTCCAGGAGATGCTAAAGCGCTGCCATCCACGATCCGAATGAGGCTCGAGGGCTGCGAGCCTCCACTCGTCGGCGTCGGCCGTGACTTCAACTTTGCTCACACCGCCGTCAGCCCAGGCCCAGCCCCAGACCTCCACGGCGCCGAAGCGAGGTATCGTAGCGTTGGGAGCCGGCGCGACGATCACCGACTGCGGCGCGATCGCCCATACGGGGGTGGTGCGATTCCCTGGTGGTTCACCCTCGACGGGATCGTTGTACCAGCGCGTGGTGAACGGGCTTTGCGCGCGCTCGCCGGCCAGCGTGATGCAGGTGAGCCATTTGACGCTGTTGGTGCCGTAAAAGCCTGGCACCACAAGGCGGGCGGGAAAGCCGTTTTCGGGTGCAAGCTGCGCACCGTTCATCTCGTAGGCGACGAGAACGTCGGAGTTCAGGCGCTCGATCGGCAGGTCCTTGACATAGGCCTCCACGCTTACCTCACCGAAGGTACCGTGGTCGGCGCCACTCGACCACACGAACCGGGCCGAGGGATGCGGCGCGCAATCCGCAAGAATGTCGGCGAGGCGCGCGCCGCCCCAGGTGACGTTGCACACGCGCTGGGTGGGTTCGTTCGGGGCGAGCGGGCTGCCGGCGCATTGATGCACGCTGGCGACCTCGATCTTTTCGTAGCGCAACAGATCGGGAAACGAGAGCGTCCTCGGTCGCGCAAGCAAACCCTCGATGGCGAGCGACCATTCCTCGCGCGATAGTCGCGGCACGCCGAGGTGACAGAGAACGATGGCGCCCTCGACAGGTGTCAGCCGCTGCTGCAGCTGATGCGGCAACAGCGGAATGCGGCGGATGAACTGGTGCGGGTCGAGCCTGGCGCGCTTCACGGCAGTCCTTTCAAGAGCGCTGACTATTTTAGCAGCATTGCTTTATGCTACCGTGCCAGCACGCGGGAGAGGTTCACATGAGCAAAGGCATGGATCGGCGCGGCTTCATCGGCACTCTTGGCCTCGGCACGGGGCTTGCGGCGGCAATGGGAGCGGGCGCCTACGTGGCGGCCCCGCGTGCGGCCGGCGCGGTGGGGGCAAAAGGTAACATTCCGACGACGCCGTACAAGCTGGGCCACATGACCTTCATGTCGGGACCCGGCGCCTATCTCGGTGCGCCAGCGCTGAAAGGCCACACGCTTGCCGCCGACGAGATCAATGCCGAGGGCGGCTTTCTCGGCACCCGCAAGATCGCGACCGTAACCGCCGATGAAGCGGCCGGCATCGACGGCAATGTCAAGGAGCTCCGCCGCATGAAGCTGCAGGAGGGGATCGACTGGTTCACCGGGGTCATTTCCGCCGGCGATACGGTCGCGCTCGCGCCGGTGGCGGAAGAGCTGGAAATTCCGACCATCTTCACCGACGGCTGCACCGATCATCTGTTCGACGTCGTCGACAAGAAACCGAAGTACGTCTTCCGGGTGACGAATATTCTCTCCTCCGATGCCGTCTCCTGCGTGCTGGCGGCGTCAAAGACCTGGCCCGACATCAAACGCATCGCGCATATCCATCCCGACTACAATTTCGGCCGGGTCCAGTTCGTGCATTCCAAGATCGCTGCCGAGAAACTTTATCCCGGCAGCGAAATCGTGTCCGAGGGCTGGCCCAAGCTCTTCTCCGGCGACTACGCCGCCCACATCACCAAGGCGATGGCGGCAAAGCCGGACCTGCTGGTCACCTCTCTCTGGGGAGGCGACTATGTCTCCTTCTACAAGCAGGCGCTGCGGCTCGGCATGTACGACAACATGAAGGTGATCTCGAACATCGGCTTCGGCATCGAGCCGAGCGCATTGCACAAGGATCATCCGGAAGGCGTTCTCGCCGGCGCCCATGCCAATTACCACTTCACCTATCCGCCGGGGAACGAGTGGCCGCTCAACAGGCAATTCGTCGAGCGCTACCACAAGCGCTGGAACGAATATCCCAATTACGCGGCGGAAGGCGCGTACACCACGCTCTATCTGCTCAAATACGCCATCGAGAAAGCCAATGCGCTGATCGGCGCCTGGCCGGAGCCGGCGCACATCATCAGCATGCTCGAAGGCATGGTGATGGCGACTCCGGCCGGCTACCTCTACATCCGGCCGCAGGATCATTCCGGCTTCAAGCCGACGGTGGTCGGCTTCAGCAAGAACGTGCCGGAATATCCATTCCCGATCTGGGATCCCGACCGCATCATCGTGCAGGACGTGCGCAACGTCTCGGCGCCACCCGACTGGCCGAAGCCCGGCGAAGGCCACGACGATCCCTCTGCCACCTACAACTGGATCAAGACCACCTGGCCGACCCGGGCCATCTGATCGCAGCACGAATTTGCGGCTCCAGAAGGAAGTTGGATCTGGTTTCCCGATCCGCCATGTTTTATGAGGCTGCGCGCGGCCTGTTTCCGTCCATCAATCCGCCATTCGGATTGTCACGACAATGACGTTGATTGCAACTGCAATGGCGAGCGGAACGGAACGCGAGGGTCGCCACACGGTGACCTCCTATGCTGTTATGACGAACGTCACGGCAGAGCAGCAGTTTCCGGCAGCTCGGTCAAAAGTTGACCTCAGTCAGCCGTGGGTTTCTGCCATTCCACAGAGTGGGGCATCAGTCATGCTTCCGGGCCAGTGGGTGACATCTCAGCCAACAGTCGGGTCAGCCTCTCGTGTCGTTGCTCAGTCGCCTGCGTGACTCCGGCAGCGCAAAGGCCGGCATGTTGATGTGATTAATCGATTTCGTTAGCATGGGTTAAGCTTTTCGGCAGCCTCCGAGGAAGCGTGCCGCAGGGCGGGGCGCTTGCTGGCGCCGACAAGAAGAGCCGACAAGAAGAAATCGAGCTTTGCGGCGCCGGCTGAGCGATCCGCGGCGCTCGGGCCGACGCATCGAGGAAGCATTTCAAGGAGGGCGGCAGTCCGCATCGTGCCGAGGAGCAGCGAAACGCGTCTCAGCAGGTCCGTGGGCCCGCCGCTGCTGCCCATCTCTTCATTTCTGGCTCGATTGACCGCGGCCGACCTCCTCGCCGAAGGCGGCTGCAATGTGAGAACGTTGTCGGTTCGGAAGAACCGGGACGTCCTGATTGCGGGAAGCCATTATGACTGTATTTTTGTCAACCACGACGGCTGGCTGTCCCGTTACAAGGTCCTCCACAATGGCTCTCGTCAGATCGTCGATTTCATCCTGCCGGGGCAGATTTTCGGCCTGCAGGCATGCCTCTTCAAGAGCTCGCTGTATTCGGTCGCCACGATCACCGACAGCTCGCTGTCCTTGATCCCGTTCGAGATGATCGATGACCTGTTCGAGCGAAGCCCCAGATTGGCAAAGGCGTTGTTCTGGTCTGCCGTCTGCGAGTCGGCCATTCTGGCGGAGCACCTCATCGATGCGGCTCGCCGCTCCGCCTACGAGCGCGTCGGCCATTTGCTGCTCGAGCTTTTCGTCCGGCTCAAGGGAGCGGGGCTGGTCGAGGAGATGTCCTTCGCGATGCCGCTGACGCAGGAGCTCATCGGCGACGCGCTCGGCCTCACCACCGTCCACGTCAACCGCACCATGCGCTCGCTGCGCGAGGACGGGCTCATCGCGATGAACGGCAAGGTCGTCACGATCCTCGATTTTGCCGGGCTCTCTCTCCTTTCCGACTTCGAGAATGCGTATCTGGGTGCGACCGCCCGCGCACTCGGCAAGTCGATGCAGTCCAGGACGCATGCATCGTCCCAGCGCAAGCGGACCGCGCAGGATGGTCCTTTCGGCTGAGGCTGCGGAAAATCTCGTCGCGCGTTTCGGTCGAATTGACGCACAGTTTCGGTCGAATTGACGCACGTCCGGCCAGCGGGCGCCTGAGCCTCCCCTTCCAGGCCCCTTTTCCAGTGCCTGCAAGGGGAAGGATGAGGCACGTCGCAAGCCTCGTCGGCCTGATTGATCCAGGTTTATGCGCTGCATCTAGGACAGGCTCGGGCGGGGCAAATAGCTTCCTTCGGACGAAACGAGCTCGCCGGCATCGAAAGGCGGTCGCGGCCGCCGTGGTCGCGCCGGGACCGCGAGCGACAGCGCGAAAGGAAGCCAAGCCATGGAAAAGTCGATTCACCGCGGTCGTGGCGCAACTCGCCGCGACCTGATCAAGACGGTTGCCGGAGCGGGAGCGCTGGCCACCCTGGGTGCCCGCGCACGGCCCGCCCATGCCGCCACCAAGACCTTGAAAATCCTGCAATGGAGCCACTTCGTTCCCGCTTATGACAAATGGTTCAACAATCAGTACGTCAAGGAGTGGGGGGCCAAGAACGATACGCAGGTGACGGTCGACAATATCAACCTCGGGTTGATCCCGTCCCGCGCCGCGGCCGAGGTGTCGGCGCAAAAGGGGCACGACCTGGTCATGTTCCTGTCGCCGCCTTCGGTCTACGAGCAGCAGGTCATCGACATGAAGGATGTCTATGACGAATGCGAGAAGAGGCACGGCAAGCCGATCGAACTCGCCGTCAAGAGCACCTACAACCCGAAGACCAGGAGATACTTTGCCTTCTCCGACAGCTTCGTCCCCGATCCGGTCAACTACCGCTCCGACCTGTGGGGCGATATCGGCATGAAGCCGGACACCTGGGACGACGTCCGGGTCGGCGGCAAGAAGATCAAGGACAAGACCGGCATCCCCGTCGGGATCGGCTTGTCCGCCGAGCTCGACACCGCGATGGCGATGCGGGCGATCATGTATTCGTTCGGATCGCACGAGCAGGATGCCGAAGGCCGGCTCACCATCAACTCGAAGGAGACCCTCGACGCGATCAAGTTCGTGACCGCGCTGTTCAAGGAGGCCGAGACGCCGGAGGTGCTGGCCTGGGATCCGTCGTCCAATAACCGGCAGATGCTCGCCGGAAGGTCGTCGGTCGTCCTCAACGCCATCTCCATCACCCGCGAAGGCGAGAACGAAAAGCTGCCGATTCACGAGAAGATCGCTCTCGCCAAGGCGGCAAAGGGACCGGTTCGCAGGATCGGCCTCGAGCACGTGATGGACTGCTACGTGATCTGGAAGTTCGCCGACAATATCGACGGGGCGAAGAAGTTCCTGGTCGACTACATCGACAATTTCAAGCAGGGATTCCTCGCCAGCGAATTCTACAATTTTCCGTGCTTCGCCGGCACCGTCCCCGATCTGAAGCAGCTCATCGGCAATGATCCCAAGGCAGCTCCGCACGACAAGTACGCGGTCCTGTCGGACGTGACCGATTGGGCGACTAATGTCGGCTATCCCGGATACTCGAATGCGGCGATCGACGAGGCGTTCAACACCTGGGTGATCAACACGATGTTCGCCAAGGCGGCGACCGGGGCGGAGACGTCCGAGAACGCCCTCAAGCAGGCCGAGACGGCGATGAAGGCGATCTGGGCAAAGTGGCACGATCGCAACCTGATCTGAGCCGGCAATCCCGTTGAGCGGCTGGCCTGGCGGCGATTCCCGCCAGCCCTGCGATTGCGACCCCGATCGGCTCCATCGGGTGCATCAATGGATCGGTGGTGAATGCATGGCGGTTGTAGAAGCCCGGAAGCTGACCAAGCGGTTCGACGAGGTCTCCGCCGTCGACGGCATCGACCTCGTCGCGCCGGAGGGACAGTTTCTCGTCCTGCTGGGCCCTTCGGGGTGCGGCAAGACCACCCTCATGCGCATGGTCGCCGGGCTGGAGCGGCCGACCTCGGGCCACGTCGTCATCGACGGCAAGGTGGTCACCGACCTTCCGCCGCGCGCGCGCAACGTCGCGATGGTGTTCCAGAGCTATGCGCTCTATCCGCATCTGACCGTGGCGAGAAACATCTCCTTCCCGCTGCGTGCGGTCGGCATGAGCAGGCAGGAAGCCCGCAAGAAGGTCGAATGGGCAGCGAGGATGTTCGGCATCGAGCGGTTTCTCGACCGCAAGCCGCGCCAGCTCTCGGGAGGCGAGCGCCAGCGGGTCGCGCTTGCCCGTGCGGTGGTGCGCGAGCCGGTGGTGTTCCTGCTCGACGAGCCGCTGTCGAATCTCGATGCCAAGCTGCGCAACTCGGCCCGCGACGAGCTCAAGCAGTTTCAGCGCGGTCTCGGCACGACGACGATTTACGTGACCCACGACCAGGCGGAGGCGATGGGTCTGGGCGACCGTATCGCGGTGCTCAATCACGGCAAGGTCTGCCAGGTGGGCACGCCGCACGAGATTTACACGCGCCCGACCGGCATCTTCGTCGCCACCTTCATCGGTTCGCCGCCCATGAACCTGGTGGAGGACGACGCAACCTTCATCGGTTTTCGCCCTGAAGCCTTCCTGCCGCGCGGGATCGAGAGCGGCGAGGACAACGTCGGCTTCCCGTTCCGTGTCACCCGGGTCGAGTATCTCGGCGCCGACCGGCTGGTGTACGGCGTGCTCGAGGAACGCAGCCCGGAAAGCCGCGTGATCTCCAAGATACCGACCAGCATCCGCATCGAGATTGGCGCCGGCGAGCGGTACGAGTTCGCGGTGCGCCGGCGCGACATCGAGCGGTTCGACCGCGCATCCGGTCGGCGAAGGAATGGACCGGGTGCCTGATGCGAAGCCCGGCCGTCGCAGCTCCGTTCCGCGTCAGGGTCACAGGGCTGCTCGGCCGGCTGGCGGACAGCGAGCGCTGGCTGTCACGACTGCTGCTCGCCCCGGCGATCCTCTACATTCTGCTGCTGGTCGGATTTCCGCTCGGCATGTCGCTCCTCTACAGCGTCTCGAATGCCACCGTCGGCAGCTCTGCCATCGAGCTCGTCGGCCTGGAGAATTTTCGGCGCATCCTCGCGAGCCACACCTTCTGGCTCGCGCTGCAGAACACCGTGGTGTTCACGGTCATCTCTCAGGCCCTCGTCCTTATTCTCGGCAATGTGCTGGCGATGGCGCTGCTCCCCGATTTCCGCGGCAAGTGGCTGGTGCGGCTTCTGATCCTGCTGCCGTGGGTGGCGCCGATCTCGCTCGGCAGCGTCGGCTGGCTGTGGATATTCGATCCCATCTACAGCGTCATCAACTGGACGCTGCGGGCCGCGCATCTGCTCGGGCCGCATGAATGGCCGATCTGGCTCGGCATGCCCGGTCTCGCCATGGCCTCGATCATCACGGTTCAGGTCTGGCGAATGCTGCCGCTGGCAACCGTGATCATCCTGGCCGGCCTGTCGTCGATTCCACGAGACCTCCACGACGCGGCTGCGGTCGACGGGGCGGGATTCTGGCGGCATCTGTTCGAGATCACGCTTCCGCTGGTGCTGCCGGTCGCCCTCGTCGCTCTCCTGTTCGGCATCGTCTTCACCTTCACCGACCTGATCGTGGTCTTCGTCCTGACCCGCGGCGGCCCCTATGACACGACGCAGGTGCTGGCGAGCTGGGCGTATTTCACCGGCATCCAGGGCGGCGATCTCGCCGGAGGCGCCGCCATCTCGCTGTTCCTGCTGCCGGTCCTGATCGCGGTCGCGATCATCTTCCTGCGCAGCGCCCGCCGCGCGGAGGTCGCGTGATGACGCCCGTCGCAGCGCGCGCCCGGCGGGCGGCTGCGGCCGGCGGGCACGCCGCGGTGCTGGTGTTCTTCGTCACCTTTCTGGCCTTCCCCTTCTATTGGATGCTGATCACCGCCTTCAAGACCACCCGCGATCTCTACAATACCGCCAACAATCCGTATCTGTTCAACGATCCGCCGACCCTGCATCATCTGCAGGTGCTGTTCGGCGACACCCAGTATCTGCAGTGGCTGCTGAACACCGGATTCGTGGGAATCGTCGTGGTCGCGATCACGCTGATGCTGGCCGTTCCGGCGGGCTACGCGCTGGCGCGGATGACCGGGGCCTGGGCGCAGAACCTGGGCATCGCGATCTTTCTCACCTATCTCGTGCCGCCGACGATCCTCTTCATTCCGTTCTCCCGCATCGTCGCGGTGCTCGGCCTGCAGGATTCGCTCTGGTCGCTGGTGCTCGTCTATCCGAGCTTCACGGTTCCGTTCTGCACCTGGCTCTTGATGGGCTTCTTCAAGGCGATACCGCGCGACCTCGAGGACGCGGCGATGATCGACGGGTTGAGCCGCTTCGGCGCGTTCGTCAAGGTGGTCATCCCGATCTCCGTCGCCGGGATGCTGACGGCGATCATCTTCGCCTTCACGCTGGTGACGCAGGAGTTCGTGTACGGCGTCACCTTCATCACCTCGTCGGCGAGCTACACCGTGAGCGTCGGCGTGCCGACCTTCCTGGTGCGCGGCGACGTCTATTTCTGGGGCTCGATGATGGGAGCCTGCCTGATCGCGAGCGTTCCGATCGCGGTCATATACAATTTCTTCGTCGATCGGTTCGTCGTCGGGTTCACGGTCGGGGCCATCAAGTAGCCCACCTGCGCACGCGGGCAGCATCGATTTATTCACCATGCAGAAGTGAGCCAGGCGACCGGAGCGCGCCGATTGTCACCCGGCTTCGTGCGACGAATGAGCGCCGCCGGCCGCTAATCGCTCGAAACAACCGCCGCAGCGGCGGCGCGATCGCGCGCGTAGCGAGCCTGCACGACCCAACGAGCCGCGAAGGGGATATTCGGAATGGTTATCTCGACTGCAACCTTGTCGGTAGACGAAGCATCAAACATAGCCTTTCAGTCAAAGTTCAGCATAGGGGAAGAAGCCGAGCCGGTTTCACCAAATCAATACCACCGCGGCCCCTATAGTCGTGCCGACTTCCGGGGGCAGAGGACTGCTCGGCCGACTTGCCGGAAGGGTTTTCGGGATCCATTCCGTGCGCTCGAGCACCCTGATCATGATCGTGTTTGCGGCGATCTTCGGTCTGATCGCCGTGCTGCTCGCGCAGGCCTGGCTCAACAGCCAGGCGGAGAAGCGGGCGAAGAGCCTCGAGGCACAGAAGGCGCCGCTCGCCAGCCGGACGATAGTCGTGGCGGCGAAGCCCTTGCGGTTCGGCACCGAGCTCAGCTCCATGTCGTTGCGCGAGATGCCGTGGCCGGACGGCGCCTTGCCGGCCGGCGCCTTCGGCAGGATCGCCGACCTCGTAGCCGGCGGGCGGCGGGTCGTGCTCACCGCCATCGAGGCGAACGAGCCCATCCTCGCTTCCAAGATCACCGGCTCCGGCCAGCGGGCGACGCTGTCGGCGGTGCTGCAGGACGGAATGAAAGCCGTCACGGTCCGGGTGAACGACGTCGAGGGTGTCGCCGGCTTCGTGCTGCCGGGCGATCGCGTCGACGTCGTGCTGACGCGCCAGCAGGACAAGAACACCGCGGCCGCCGATGTCGTGCTGCAGAACGTGCGCGTGCTGGCGGTCGATCAGATCGCCGACGAGCGCACCGACAAGCCCTCGGTCGCCAAGGCGGTCACGCTCGAGGTCGAGGTGGTCGCGGCGCAGAAGCTTGCGCTGGCGGCGACGGTCGGCACGCTGTCGCTTGCGCTGCGCAAGGCGGGTGAGGCGGCCGCGCCGGTGACCCGCCGGATCACTCTCAGCGATCTGCCGCGCGCGGTGATGAGCGACGACCGCTTCTCGACCGTCTCGGTCATGCGCGCCGGGCACAAGGTCGAATATTCGGTGCCGATCGACGGGGCAGGGGATCGGGAGATTGCGTCGACGGGGGCGCGCTAGCGGGGGCTTCATTGGACTCGTAGCGCAGTGGTTTGCAGACGTTGAAACGGGGGGCGAAAGTGGACAGCAATATCGGGCGTCATCGCGCGGCCGGCAGGCAGCGACAGTCGGACAGGGCCACGCATGCGGGACGGGGGGCCGGCGCGGGCTCCTCGCAGCGCTGGCGCCGGCCTCTCGTCACGCTCGCGGTCGCGGGCCTCGCAGCGGGGGCGGCATTGCTCTCGCCGCCCTGCCGCGGCACGGCACAGGCGCAGCGCATGCTGCCGATCAGCAGCTCGACGCGCACCGCGCAGCTGCAGGTGGCGGTCGGCAAGACCGAGGACGTGCGCATCGATGCAGCGTTCACCGATCTGGCGATCGGCGACCCGGAGGTGGCGGATGTCACCCCGCTGACCGACCGCACGCTGTCGATCCTCGGCAAGAAGGTCGGGACTACGCGGGTGTCGGTGTACAGCGAGGGCAAGCGGCAGATGGGGATATTCGACGTCGAGGTCTCCTACGACGTGTCGCGGCTCGGGACCGAGATCCGCCGCGTCACCGGCAGCGGGATCAGGGTGTCCTCGGTGAACGGACGCATCATGCTCTCGGGCACGTCGCACGATGCGGCGACGCTCGACAAGGCGGTGGTCATCGCCCGCCAGTTCGCGCCCGATGTCATCAATGCCGTGCAGGTCTTGCAGCCCCAGCAGGTCGTGCTGGAGGTCCGGTTCGTCGAGGCCACCCGCCAGGCCGGGCGCGCGCTCGGCATCCAGTGGAATTCGTTCAGCCAGAACGCGTTCGCCAATGTCGGCAACCGGCGGCCCGCCTTTGCGCTGCCGCTCGGCCCGGCTGCGGCGGCCACGACCGCCGCGGGGCTCATCGGCACCTCGACCCCGCCGTTCGGGTTCCTGCTCGGGGCGCTGAACCGGGCCGGACTGTCGGTCGACGTCGCCATCAATGCGCTCGAGGAGAAGGGCCTCATTCGCAGCCTCGCCGAGCCCAACCTGGTGGCGTTGTCCGGCGACACCGCGAGCTTCCTCGCCGGCGGCGAATACCCGATCCTGGTGCCGCAGTCGCTCGGCGTCGTCTCCATCGACTACAAGAAATACGGCGTGGGCCTCGCATTCACCCCGACCGTGCTGCGGGACGGGCTGATCAATCTCAAGATCGAGCCCGAGGTGAGCGAGCTCGACCAGAGCCATCCGGTGACCATCGCCGGCTACAACATCCCCCCGCTCATCGTCCGCCGCGCCTCGACCACCGTCGAGCTGCGCGACGGGCAGAGCTTTGCGCTCGGCGGGCTATTGCAGAACAAGGGCACGACCGCGCAGGAGCAGCTGCCCTGGCTGGGCGACGTGCCGGTGCTCGGCGCACTGTTCCGCAGCGCGAGCTATCAGAAGAACGAGACCGACCTCGCCATTATCGTCACCCCGCGGATCGTGCGGCCGACCCGGCCCGGCGACACGGTGAAGACGCCGCTCGACGGCACGCTGGCGGCCAACGACATCGATTTCTTCCTGATGGGCCAGCCGGAGATCACGCCGGCTCAGGTGCGACTGGCGCTCGGCCACCAGCGGCCGTTCGTCGGGCATATTCTCGATTTGCGCAAGGAGGGCGCCAATGTCGTCGAAGTCAAGAACTGACCGGCGCCGGAACGTGCTGCTCGCGCCGCTCCTGCTCGGCGTCCTGCTCGGCGGCTGCTCGGACCTCTACTACGACCGCCGGGAGACGGTCTTCCTCGGCGCCGGCGATGCGAATGCATCGAACATGGTGGCGCAGATGGCCGATCCCTGGCCGCGCTACGTCGGCGACAAGAACATCGCCTTCAACGGCCAGCGGATGCAGGCCGCCGCCGAGCGCTACCGGCGGCACGAGGTGATCCGGCCGGTCCCGCTCATCAACAACGGCTACGCCGTGCAGTCGCCGCCGGTGCCGCTCACCACCGAGCACGTTGTCGAGCCGGCGCCGCCCGGCTGGGGACCCGCGGTGCCGGTTGCCGGCGCCGGCAGATGAGCAGGGGGTGAGACACCCATGCGGACCGGTCGCTCCGCCTCCTCGGCGCTCACCGAGGTGGTCGTGCTCACCGCCGACGGCGAGCTTGCCGAGCAGATGCGCCGGACGTTCGGGGCGGCCGAGCACGTCGGCCTGCGGCTCCTTCCCGGCACGCTGCCGGGGCTCGAGAAGGCGCTTGATCTCGCAGGCGCCGCGGTCGCGGTGATCGACGTCGATGCCGCGCAGCCCCATGAGCTGCAGGCTCTCGACCGGCTGATGGCGCGGGTCGGATCGTGGCTGCCGATCGTCGCGGTGACGCGATCCCTCGACGAGAATGTCGCACGCACGCTGCTGCAGATGCGGCTTGCCGATTTCCTGGTGAAGCCGGTGTCGCCGGCGGAGCTGGTGCGGATCTGCGCTCGCGTCGCCAAGGAGCCCGTGGCCGGGCCGGCAATGCCCGAGCCCGCCGAGGCGCAGATCTACACGTTCCTGCCCGCCGCGGGAGGCGTCGGGGTCACCACGCTCGCGGTGCAGAGCGCGATCACGTTGCTCAACAGCGGGCGGCGGGGCAGGGCATCGAGCTGCCTCGTGGATCTCGATTTCCAGCACGGCGCCTGCGCCGACTATCTCGATCTCGAGCCGCGCCTCAATATCGGCGAGATCGAGCCGCAGCCGGAGCGGCTCGACCGGCAGCTGCTGGCAGTCATGCTCTCGCACCATCGGTCGGGGCTCGCCGTCGTCGCCGCGCCCAATCGACCGGCGGAGATGCGCTCGTTCGATCCCGACGTGGTCACCCGGCTGCTCGACCTGGTGTCGTCGCACTTCGATCACGTGGTCTTCGACATGCCGCGCACCTGGTTCTCGTGGACCGACAGCGTGCTGCTCGGCTCGAACCGGCTGTTCATCGTCAGCGAGATGACGGTGCCGGGGCTGCGCCATGCCAAGCAGCTGCTGGAAGCGATCCGCGAGCGGCTCGGGGAGGGACCGCAGGCGCAGGTGATCATCAATCGGTTCGAGCGGCGCATGTTCTCCTCCGGCCTGCGCCGGTCCGACATCGAGCAGGTGCTCGGCGAGGCGGTCGCCGCCTACATCCCGAACGACTACGCGCTGGTCCGCGAGGCGATCGACCGCGGCGTGCCGCTCGACGAGGTGAAGGCGGGCAACAAGATCAGCCTGCAGGTCAGGAAGCTCATCATGCCGCCGGCGGTGAAGCCGGCAGTGCCGGCGGCCGCTGGGCGGGCGAGGAAGCTCGGGTTGTCGTGGGCGCGATAGCGGGCGCATCTCGCTGAAGCGCCCGCCCGCGCTCCGGCTGAAGAGGGAAGGCGAGCCGCTCGGCTGCCCGGCGCGCCTCCGAGGGAGGAACGGGAATGATCGGTCGGTTCAGCACCAGGCGCGTCGCCGTCGAGCCGGCGCCCGTCGAGGAGTCGCCGCCGGCACGTGAAGCGATGGCGTGGGCGGCATTCCCCGAGCCGGCTGCCGAGCCCGTTGCGCAGGCGGCCAACCCCAACCCGCTGCTCAGCGACAAGCTGCTCGACGCCAAGGTGCGCTTGCATCGGCGACTGATCGAGGAGATCAACCTGCAGGCGCTGGAGAAGCTGCCGGAGGACGAGATCCGGGGGCACATCCAGCAGCTCGTGACCCAGTACATCCTGGTCGAGCGGCTCGCGCTCAACCAGCAGGAGCTCAACGACTTCGTCTCCGAGATCCTCGACGAGATGACCGGGCTCGGGCCGCTGGAGCCGCTCCTCAAGGATGCGACGATCAGCGACATCCTGATCAACGGGCACGAATGCGTCTACGTGGAGCGCGGGGGCGTGCTCGAGCCGTGCGGGGTGCGGTTCAAGGACGAGGCGCACCTCCTGCGCATCATCAACAAGATCGTCTCCGCGGTGGGGCGACGGGTGGACGAGGCGCATCCCCTGTGCGACGCGCGACTGCTCGACGGCTCGCGCGTCAACGTCGCGGTTCGGCCGATCGGCGTCGACGGCCCGCTGGTCTCGATCCGCAAGTTCTCCAAGAAGCCGTTCAACCTGGGCAAGCTGGTCGAGATCGACGCGCTGCGGCCGCCGATGGCCGAGCTGCTCGCGGCGGCGGTCAAGGCGCGCGTCACCACCATCGTCTCCGGCGGCACCGGCTCGGGCAAGACCACCATGCTCAACGCGTTGTCCGCCTTCATCTCCGAGAAGGAGCGCCTGATCACCATCGAGGACGCCGCCGAGCTGCAGCTGCAGCAGCCCCACGTCGGCCGGATGGAGACGCGTCCGCCGAGCATCGAGGGAAAAGGCGAGATCCGGCAGCGCGAGCTGGTCAAGAACGCGCTGCGCATGCGGCCGGACCGCATCATTCTCGGCGAGTGTCGCGGCGAGGAGGCGTTCGACATGCTCCAAGCCATGAACACCGGTCACGAAGGCTCGATGGCGACCATCCACGCCAACACGCCGCGCGACGCGATCTCTCGCCTCGAGCAGATGGTCGGCATGGCCGGGCTGCCGATGACGGTCGCATCGATCCGCAGCCAGATCGCCGCCGCCGTTCGCGTGATCGTGCAGCTGCAGCGGCTCTCGGACGGGAAACGGCGGGTGATCTCGATTGCCGAGATCACCGGCATGGAAGGCGAGATTCTGCAGATGCAGGAGATCTTCAAGTTCGTGCGCACCGGCACCGCGCCCGACAATTCCGTGCTCGGGCATTTCCAGGCCACCGGAGTGCGGCCGCGCTTCCTCGGCGAGCTCGCCGCGATGGGGGTCAAGATCCCCGGCAGCTATTTCGACCCTACGCAGCCGCTGTGATCCATGCTCCCGGACCTCGACCCGATCTACATGATCTACCTGCTGATCGCAGGGTCGGCGGCGCTGCTCGGCGAAAGCGTCTACCTCCTGTGCTTTGCCGGCGCCTCCTATCGCAAGAACGTCAACCGGCGGCTCAAGCTGCTGCGCAACGAGCCCAGCCGCGAGAACATCCTGGTCCAGCTGCGCAAGGAGCGCGGCCTCACCGCCGGCGGCAATTACCGCATCGGCCTCGAATCGCTCAATCGGCTGGTGCTGCAGTCGGGCCTCACCATCGGCCTCTACAGGCTGCTCTCGATCACGGCTGTCGGGGCCGCGGCCGCGTTCGGCCTCGGCCTGATCGTGCGCGGCGATCTCGTCGAGGCGCTGCTGATCGGCCTGTTCTGCGCTACCGCGCTGCCTTACCTGGTGCTGCGGTTGCTGCGGGCGCGACGCCACCGGCGTTTCGGGGCGCAGTTTCCCGACGGGCTCGACATGATCGTGCGCAGCCTGCGCGCGGGCCATCCGGTTCCGATCGCGATCACGATGGTGGCGCGCGAGATGCCGGACCCGATCGGCAGCGAGTTCGGCATCGTTGCGGACGAGATCACCTACGGCGCCGATCTCGAGACCGCGTTGCGCAGCCTCTATTTCCGCATCGGCCAGGACGACCTGCCGCTGTTTGTGACGGCGGTGGCGATCCAGGGCTCAACCGGCGGTAATCTCGGCGAGATCCTGCAGAATCTCTCGAGCGTGATACGGCAGAGGTTCAAGATGCGCCGCAAGATCCGCGCCCTCGCCGCGGAGGGACGCGCCTCCGCCCTGATCCTGTCGTCGCTGCCGATCGGCTTGTTCCTCGTCATTCAGGTGGTGGCCCCGGAGTTCTACGCGAGCGTCTGGAACGAGCCGATCACCAAGACGGCGCTTGCGGCGGCGGCCTGCTGGATGGGCCTCGGCAACTTCATCATGTATCGGCTGGTTAATTTCAGGATCTAGCCATGGAGCTCGTGGCGGAGCATCTCGGCAGCGTGCTTGCCGACGGCTCGGCGCTGATGCTGGCGCTGCTGGTGTTTCTCGCCGCCGCTGCGCTGAGCTTCGGCATCATGATCGCCCTGCGCGCCCGCGGCAGCGTCAGGCGGCGCGCCGCCGGCATCGTCCGCAATCGCGTCGAGGCCGGCGATTCGCGGGCGCTCCGCAGCTCGAGCCTGCGCGCGGTTCAGCGCCTGCTCGACTACACCACCCGCCACTACGCCCCCACCGACAACGACAGGGTGCAAGCCAAGGTGCTGCGCCAGCGCCTGATCCAGGCCGGCATCCTCGACCCCCGCGCCGTCGGCTACTTCCTCGCCGGGCGGACCGTGCTCGCGGTCGTGCTCGCGGCCGCCGCCTTCCTGCTCCTGCCGGCGTTCGGCGGCGCGGGCGCCGTGGTCCAGCTGCTCGCCGCAGTCGCCGGCGGCGTCGCCGGCTATGTCGGTCCGAGCATGTATCTCGATCGCCGCCTCGCCAGGAGGCGCAACGAGCACCGCGTGGGCTTCCCCGATTTCATGGACCTGCTGGTGGTCTGTGCCGATTCCGGCCTAGGCATGGAGGCCTCGCTCGAGCGGGTCGGGCGCGAGCTGGGCGATTCCTATCCCTCGCTGTGTGCCAACATCCATATGGCGAACCTGGAGATTCGCGCCGGTCGCCCGATGACCGACGCGCTCGAGCATCTTGCCGATCGGCTCGGCCTGGAAGAGGCCCGCTCGTTCGCGACGCTGATCCAGCAGTCGGCCGAGCTCGGCTCGAGCATCACCGACGCGCTGCGCGTCTACAGCGACGATATGCGCCACAAGCGTCTCTCGCGCGCCGAGGAGAAGGCCTACAGCCTGCCCGCGAAGCTGTCGGTGCCGATGATGATCTGCATCTTCCCCGTCATCTTCGTGGTGATCCTGCTGCCGGTCGCCGTGCGTCTCTATACCGGCCATTACTGAGCGGACGACAGACGACAGACGACGGAGCTTTTTTCCGTGTTCCCTTCCTTGTCGTCGGTCCTCAGTTCGGGACGTCATGCGCGGGCTTGTCCCGCGCATCCACGTCTGTAGCTTACGGCAACAAGACGTGGATGGCCGGGACAAGCCCGGCCATGACCACGGTTGCATCGGATGTCTGTGCTCACAGATGACAGACGACGGACGGGGGATCGCCCGTTCCGTCCTCTGTCCCCTGTCGTGTGTCCTCCGATCCAGGCTTTGTTAACCACTCCTGCCTAACCTGAACGGACCGGAGCCCGTCGCGGCCGGACCGGAGCGTCGCGTACGTGCTTCCGCCTGGGCGGGGTCAAACCGACGGGTGGTGCCCGGGGGACGCGACGATGGCGGGGGGAAGAGGCCGAGTCCTGATAACAGCCGTTGGCTGCCTGCTTTGGCTCAACGGCTGCGGGACCTCGACCAGGCTCGCCGATGTCTTTCAGCCCAGGCCCGCCGCGACGCAGGGCGTCGCCTCCGATGCCGATCCCGTCAGCACCGGTGGCTTGCCGGAGCCGCCATCGCCGGCCGAGGTCCTGCCTGACGCCGTGCCCCAGGGCCTCCTCGGCAACGACCCCCACGACGACCTCAGCCTCGGCAAGAAGCAATTCCGGGCCGCCAATTTCGGCCTGGCCGAGCGCCACTTTCGCCGCGCCGTCGAGCAGCATCCGCGCGATCTCGAGGCCTGGATCGGGCTCGCCGCCTCCTACGACCGGCTGCGCCGCTGGGACTTCGCCGATCGCGCCTATGACCAGGCGATCAAGATTTCGGGCCCGCAGCCGGAGCTCCTGAACAACTGGGGCTACTCCTACATGCTGCGCGGCGACTATCGGCGGGCACGCGAGACTCTGCTGCAGGCGCAGGCGCAGGATCCCGGCAATCCCTACATCAGGAACAATCTCGAGCTGCTCGAGGCGAGCTTCCGCAAGGGCAAAGCCGTCCAGTAGCCGCTCGCCGACGAGCTGTCTGGACTTTGCGCAGATGACATGCAATCCCCTCCGCATGCCGCGGTCGGGTTGGATCAGCCAGTCATGACGGAGGGGCGGCGGCCGGTCACGCTGATCACCGGCGCCTCCGCCGGCATCGGCGCGGCGCTCGCCCGCGAATTTGCCGCGCACGGCCACCAGCTCGTGCTGGTCGCGCGCCGCGAGCAGGCACTCGACGCGCTCGCGGACGCCATCGCCCGCAACGGCGCGGTGCGGCCAATCGTGCTGGCGATGGATCTCACGCGCGGCGAAGCCGCGCGCGATATCGGCGAGGCGCTGGCGCGACGCGGGCTCGAGCCCGAGATCGTCGTCAACAATGCGGGCTTCGGCCTGCTCGGGGCGGCGGCAGAGCTCGACCGGCAGCAGCAGCTTGCGATGATCGATCTCAATGTGCGGGCGCTCACCGACCTGTCGCTGGCCTTCATCGACAGCCTCGAGCGCCGGCGCGGCGGCATTCTCAACGTCGCCTCGGTGGCCGCGTTCCTGCCGGGACCGGGGATGGCGGTCTATTACGCCAGCAAGGCCTATGTGCTTTCCTTCACCGAGGCGCTGCACCACGAGCTCAAGGCGAAAGGAGTGCGCGTGACCGCCCTCTGCCCGGGGCCGGTGCCGACCGAGTTTCAGGCGCGCGCCGGGATGAGCCACGGCGTCTTTCCCAAGCTGCTCACGCGCTCCGCCGAGCGGATCGCCCGCGAAGGCTATGCGGCGCTCAGGCAGGGCCGGCGGGTGGTGGTACCGGCCTTCGCCAACAAGGCGGTCACCGCGGTGGTGGGGCTCCTTCCGCGCGCGATGCTGCTGGCCGCCACCGATCTGCGGCGACAGCACCGTCGCTGAGCCGCGCATGCTTCGCGCCGTTTGCATGATCCTCGTGCGGGAGCGGCTCTTGCACTCGCCGGTCGCGCGGGTCATTCAGGGTGCGTGAGCCTCTCGTCATGACCGCGCTGCAGCCGATCCTCATCCTCATGCACCAGGAGACCTCGACGCCCGGGCGCGTGGGCAACGCCCTGCGACAGCGCGGCTACCCCCTCGACATGCGCCGCCCGCGCCTCGGCGATCCGCTGCCCCCGACGATGGCCGAGCATGCGGCGGCCATCATCTTCGGCGGGCCGATGAGCGCCAACGACACCGACGATTTCATCCGCCGCGAGATCGACTGGCTGGCGGTGCCGCTCGCGGAGAGCAAGCCGTTCCTCGGCATCTGCCTCGGCGCGCAGATGCTGGCGCATCATCTTGGCAGCCGCGTCTACAGGCATCCGGAAGGCCATGCCGAGGTCGGCTACTATCCGATCCGCCCCACCGAGGCCGGCTGCGAGGTGTGCGAGCCCTGGCCGGAGCGGGTCTATCAATGGCATCGCGAGGGCTTCGATCTTCCGCTCGGCGCCGATCTGCTGGCCGAGGGCGATTCCTTTCCGGTCCAGGCCTTCCGCTACGGCAGCGCGGCGTTCGCGCTGCAATTCCACCCCGACGTCACCCATGCCATGATGTGCCGCTGGACCACGCGCGGGCACGAGCGCATGCTGCTGCCGAACGCCAAGCCGCGGACCGCGCATTTTGCCGATCGTGCCGTCTACGACCCGGCCGGCCGCGCCTGGCTCGAAGCCTTTCTCAACCATTGGCTTGGCAAGCGGGCAATGCCGCAGCAGCAGGCCGGATGACAGAAGTCAGATGTCTGTCGTCTGTCATCTGGCATCTGACATCTGCTGCCGCGGCGCCGCTCCCGCCGCCGCGTTGTGATTTGTCACAGTAGACGCAAGCCCGGGGCAGGCGTCTTTTGCGCCCGAGCTCACGACGGGGTGACGCCGCCATGCCCATCCGGGATAGGTCCGCGCGAGTGCCGGTGCGCGCTGCAGCGGCGATTCTCGCCGTCCTGCCGGCGATATACGTCCTCGCCGTCGAGGGAAAACGTCCGGACTGGTGGTTCCCGGCATCGACCAGCGCCAGCGCCCAGGGAGCCCGCGGAAGCGGAATTCGTCGCGAGCTCAACAGCGTGGAGCTCTCCGATTCGCAGCTGGCAGCGGTGAAGGTCGAGCCGATCGGTGAGCATGAATTTCCGATCGAGAAGCAGTCGGTCGGCAACATTCAGTTCAACGAGGAGATGTCGGTGCAGGTCTCCACGCCCTATCAGGGCCGGATCATCGCGCTCTTTGCCAAGGTCGGCGACGACGTGCGCAAGGGGCAGACGCTCTTCACCATCGACAGCCCCGACCTGCTGCAGGCGGAATCCACCCTGATCGCCGCCGCCGGCGTTCTCGACTTCACCACCCGCAATCTCGCGCGGCTGCGCGAGCTCTTCAAGACGCGGGCAGTCGCGCAGCGGGAGGTCGAGCAGGCCGCCTCGGACCAGCAGACCGCCGAGGGCAATCTGCGTGCCGGGCGCGACGCCGTGCGCCTGTTCGGAAAGACCGAGGCCGAGATCGACCGTATCGTCAGCCAGCGTGCCGCCGACTCCACCCTCGTCATTCCGAGCCCGATCACGGGACGGATCACCGCGCGCAACGCGGCGCCGGGCCTGTTCGTGCAGCCCGGGACCCTGCCCGCTCCCTACGCGGTCGCCGACATCTCGACGATGTGGATGTTGGCGAACGTGGCCGAGACCGACAGCCCCGCGTTCCGCGTCGGCCAAGAGGTCAAGGTCAGGGTCGACGCGTTTCCCGGGCGGGAGTTCGATGGGAAGGTCACCACGATCGGCTCGATGGTCGATCCCGCCACCCGGCGCGTGCTGGTGCGCTCCGAGGTGCTCAATCCGCGCGACGAGCTGCGTTCCGGCATGTTCGCCAATTTCGTGATCCGCACCGATGATCCGGTGCGCTCTCCCGCGGTCCCGCTCGACGGGGTAGTGCGGGAAGGCGACGGCAGCATGACGGTGTGGATCACCGCCGACCGCCGGCGCTTCACCAGGCGGACCGTGCAGATCGGGCTGCGGCACGAGGGCTTCCGGCAGATCGTCGACGGCGTGCAGCTGGGTGAGCTGGTCGCCACCGAAGGAGCGCTGTTCCTGAGCAATGCGCTCGCCATGGCATCGCCCTGAGCGCCGGGCGCCCGACGGGCCTGATCGCGAGATAGCTCGTGCTGAAGGGGCTGATAGCCTTCGGGCTTACCCGGCGTCCGATCATCCTGCTCGGGCTTTCGGTCTTCGTCGGGGCGGGCCTCTTCGCCTTCTCCAGGCTCAACATCGAGGCCTATCCCAATCCGGCCCCGGTCATCCTCGAGATCACCGCGCAGTCGCCCGGCCAGTCGGCCGAGGAGATGGAGCGGTACTACACGATCCCGCTCGAGGTCGGGCTTGCGGCAACCCCGGGCGTCGACGTGATCCGCTCGACCTCGTTCTACGGGCTGTCGTTCGTGCGGGTCGTGTTTCAATACGGCGTCGATTACTATTTTGCCCTCACCCAGACCGCCATCAATCTGCAGCAGAACGTCGCCCTTCCCAACAACGTCGTCCCGCAGATACAGGGCACCAGCCTGGTCGGCGAGATCTACCGCTACCAGGTGGTGGGGCCCCCGCATTTCGGCCTGACCAACCTGCGCACGGTGCAGGACTGGGTGCTGCAGCGGCGCCTGCTGACCGTTCCCGGCGTCGTCCAGGTCAATACCTGGGGCGGCACGACCAAGCAGTTCGATGTCGAGGTCGATCTGCACAAGCTCGACGCCTACAGCATCACGCTCCCGCAGGTGATCAGCGCGCTCGGCAACGCCAACATCAATGTGGGCGGCCGCACCATCAATATCGGCCAGCAGTCCGTGAACGTCCGCGGGGTCGGGTTGATGGACGACGGCGGTGCCGCGGATTTGACCCAGGGGCACAGGGTCGACGACATCGAGAACGTGCTCCTTTCCCAGTCGAACGGCGTGCCGGTGCTGGTCAAGGACGTCGCCCGGGTCTCGGTCGGCTACGTGCCGCGGCTCGGCAAGGCCGGTCGCGACCGCGAGGACGACGTGGTGGCCGCCATCGTCATCATGAATCGCACGCTGCACACCAACGACGTCGTCGCCCGGGTGGAGGCGGAGATCCAGAAGATCAACAGCGACGGCACGCTCCCGCCCGGCGTGCGGCTGGAGCCGATCTACGACCGCACCACGCTGGTGGGGGTGACGACCGCGACGGTGCTGCACAACCTGGTCTTCGGATGCCTGCTGATCTTCTTCGTGCAATGGCTCTTCCTCGGCGACCTGCGCAGCGCGATCATCGTCGGAGCCAACATTCCGTTCGCGCTGTTCTTCAGCATCATCATCCTGGTGCTGCGCAACGAGGACGCGAACCTGCTGTCGGTCGGCGCCGTCGATTTCGGGATCATCGTCGATGCCGCCGTCATCCTGGTCGAGAACATCTACCGGAATTTCCAGGCCGCGCCGCAGGAGCGGCAGGCGCTGCTGTGGCAGCTGGCCGAGGGCAGGTGGGGGCCGGATCCGACGCGCGGCGCGGACACCGCCGGCCAGCCGGCCTGGAACGACCGCCTGCGCCTCATCCTGGTCAGCGCGCTGCAGATCGACCGGGCAGTGGTCTTCTCCACCGCCATCATCGTCGCGGCGTTCATTCCGCTGTTCGCGATGCAGGGCGTGGAAGGCCAGATCTTCGGGCCGATGGCGCGCACCTATGCCTACGCCCTGGTCGGAGCCTTGCTCGCGACCTTCACCGTGACCCCGTGCCTGGCATCGCTGCTGCTGCCGGAGGAGATCAGCGAGGTGGAAACCCTCGTCGTGCGGCGGCTGCGCGCCGGCTTCAGCGCGGTGCTGCGCTGGTCGCTCACCCACCGGAGGATCACGGTGACGGCCGGCCTGATCGTGCTGCTCGTCACCGGCTTCATGGGCTCGCGCCTGGGCGGCGAGTTCCTGCCGACGCTCGAGGAGGGCAATCTCTGGATTCGCGCCTCGATGCCTCCGACCATCTCGCTCGAGGCCGGCATGCCGACCGTCAACCGGATCCGCGAGATCCTGCTTCGCTACCCGGAAGTGATCACCGTGGTTTCCCAGCACGGGCGTCCGGACAACGGCAGTGACGCGGCAGGCTTCTTCAACGCCGAGTTCTTCGTGCCGCTGAAGCCGTTCGAGCAGTGGCCCAGCGGGATGACCAAGGAAAAGCTGATCGACGAGCTGCAGGGCGAGCTCGCCGGCGAATTCACCGGAATCAACTTCAACTTCTCGCAATACATCCAGGACAATGTCGAGGAGGGGCTGTCGGGGGTGAAGGGCGCCAACTCGATCAAGATCATCGGCCCCGATCTCGCCGTCCTCGAGCAGATCGCCCGCCAGGCGATGCACGAGATGACGCAAATCAGGGGAGTGACGGACCTCGGCGTGTTCTGGGTGCTGGGCCAGCCCAACCTGAACATCAAGCCGGACCGGGCGCAGGCGGCGCGTTACGGCCTGTCCGTCAGCGACGTCAATGCGGTGGTGCAGGCAGCATTCGGCGGCACCGTGGCGACGACGCTGCTCGAAGCCGACCGGCAGTTCAACGTCATGGTGCGGCTGGCGCCCGAGTATCGCGACAGCATCGAGGCTGCCCGCAACGTCAAGGTCGGAGTGCAGACCGCCGGCGGCAACGCCTATGTCCCGCTGGCGGAGCTCGCCTCGATCAGCCTCGACACCGGCGCCTCGTACATCTTTCGCGAGCGCAATCAGCGGTTCGTGCCGATCAAGTTCAGCGTGCGCGGGCGCGACCTCGCCAGCGCCGTCGCCGAGGCGCAGGAGCGGATCGGCCGCAATCTGAAGCTGCCGGCCGGCTATCGCATCGAATGGGCGGGCGAATTCGGATCGTTGCAGGCAGCCAGGCAGCGGCTCGCCGTGATCGTTCCCATCGCGCTGGTGCTGATCGTGGTGCTGCTCTATGGGTTGTTCAACTCGCTGCGCGACAGCGTCATGGCCTTGCTCGGGATCCCATTCGCGGTTTGCGGCGGCATATTGGGGCTGTACGTCACCGGGCTGGAGCTGAGCATCTCGGCGGCGATCGGGTTCATCTCGTTGTTCGGCGTCTCGGTGATGAGCGGGATCCTCATCATCAACGCCTATCGCCGGATTGCCGGGGGCGGCAGGGACCCTGTCGAGGCCATGTTCCATGCGGTCGAGCACCAGATGCGACCGATCCTGATGATGTCGCTCTCGGCCTGCATCGGCTTGCTGCCGGCGGCGATCTCGACCGGTATCGGCAGCCAGGTGCAGCGGCCGCTCGCGACGGTGGTGGTCGGCGGCATGCTGGTCGGGCCGATCATGCTGCTCGTCGTCGTACCGGCGCTGCAGACGATGTTCCTGCGCGACGGCGGCGCGAGCCCTTCCGCCCCGGCGGCGCCGGCGCCGGAAAGCGTGGAGGTGGGCGGGTAGGCCGTGCGCGGGGAGCGAGGAGGGAAGCTCGGAGTATCATTTCATTCGATGGCAACATGTTCTATATTCCTTGCGGCAGCTGTTTTCCTGCCGTACCGAGCCGGAGCTCGGAGCCCCGGCATCGGCTCGCAGACGAGACGAAGCGATGAAGGCCTCCTCTCGGCACGTCACCTCGGGAGACCCTCCCTGAGGCCGACACGGCCCGCAATCAGGTGCCGGCTCACCTGCGGATCCTCGGCGGTGTGCTGCGCGCCCTATTCATCGGCATCGTGCTCGCGGTCGTGCTCCACGTGAGCCAGCCGCAGAGCGAAAGCGTCTGGTCGGTGTATGAGACGCCCGGCGATCTCGTGCGGCTCCTCCTGGGGGTGGCGCTCGCCGTGTGGATCGTGTTCCACCTGTTCATGCTGCCGAAGGACGCCGCGGGCTATCGCACCTGGGTCTATCTCGGCCTTGCGCTGGTGCCGCTCGGATTGCTCTGCGCCGTCGCCGTCTGGTAGGGGCCTCACGGCTCGATGAGGCGGCCGGTGGCGGCCTTGATCACCGCCTCGGTGCGGGTCGAGGCGCCGAGCTTGGCCCGCGCATTGTCGATGTGGAAATCGACCGTCCGCTTGGTGAGGCCCAGGATCTGGGCGATCTCGGCCGAGGTCTTGCCGCGCGCGGCCCAGGTCAGCGTCTCGACCTCCCGCTCGTTGAGCTCCACGCGCTTGGGCCAGAGCTCGTTGCGGGCCACCCCGGCGAGGCGGGCGGCGATGATGGTGTCGAGAAGATCGAAATCGATCGGCTTGGTCACATAATCGTCGGCACCAAGCCGGCGGCCCTTGAGCTCGTTGTCGCGGTCGGTCAGCGCGGTGAGGAATATGAACGGCATGCCCGAGAATCGCGGCGCCAGCGCCACCAGCCGCTCCAGCAGCTCGAACCCGGACATCACCGGCATGCTGATGTCGGAGAGCACCAGGTCGGGCGTGTCCCGGAGGATGGCGGCAAGGCCGGCGTGGCCGTCGTGGGCGACGGTCACGGCGTAGCCGCGGTCGACCAGCTCTTCCGCGATCAAGGCCGCGGTCTCGCGGTCGTCCTCGACGCAAAGGATTTTCCTGGCGGGTTCGGGCATGCGGCAAGCCGGGCGCGGGTGCGGGGAGAGGCAGGCCGTTCCGGTCCGGCGGCCGGCCTCAGCCAGGGCAGGCTAGCGCCGATTCCGCTCAGTTGCATCCGCGTCATGCGCGGGCTCGCTGCACGGCGACTGATCTTGGCCGAGCCCCGGGTAGGATGGGTGGAGCGCGCGCTCGGCGCGCGCGATACCCATCGCCCCCCAATTGCCGCAAAGTTGATGGGTATCGCCCGCTGCGCGGGCTCCACCCATCCTACCGCCGATATGGCGCGCCCGCGCCTCGGATGACTGCGCCGCCGGCTTCTGTAGTAGACTGGCTACTGTTGTCCCTTCACCTCAGCATGACCGGCCCCATGCGGCAGCCGCGCTCGATCCGATTTCACCTTGCTCTCGTCTTCCTGTTCTTCTTCCTGCTGATCGTCGTCCTCGGCTGGTTCAGCATCTCGCGGCTGGATAATTTCAGCCGATTGTCCGCCGATATTGCCGAGCTGTGGCTGCCCAACACCCGCGTGCTCGGCGACCTCAACAACTTCACCTCGGATTTCCGCGCCATCGAGGGAGGCAACCTGCTGTCGTCCGATGCCGCCGAGAACGCCGCGACCGAGCGGGAGATGGCGGAGCTCGACCGCTCCATTGCCGAGGCGGAGCGCAGCTTCGAGCGGATCCGGCACGATCCCGCCGAAAGCGAGCTCTATGAGCGTTTCAAGGAGCGCTGGAACGACTACCGCCGCATCGTCAACGGGATGCTGGCGCTGTCGCGCACCGGGCGCAAAGCCGAGGCGACGGCGATCTACCGCGCGAGTTCGCGCGCCGCCTACAATGCGGCGAGCGATACGCTCGGCCAGCTTACCGACCGGGTGCTCGCCAATGCCCAGGCAGCGCGCGACCGGCTGGCCGGCGCCTATCGCCAGGCGGCGTGGCTCATCGGGCTCGCGATCGCCATCGCCGGTGCCATGGTGGCGGCGGCGCTGTTCTATACCACCCGGTTCATCTCGGCTCCGCTCTTGCGTCTCGCCGACCGCATGCACCGGCTGGCCGCCAACGACACCGGCATCGACATCCCCGCCACCGAGCGGCGCGACGAGATCGGCGAGATGGCTCGCGCCGCGCTCGTCTTTCGCGACAACGCCGTGGCCCTGATCGGCAGCCAGCGGGTGCTCGCGCAGCAGGCGGCGATGCTCGAGGAGAAGCTCGCCCAGGAGCAGCGCCTGGCGCAGCTGCAGCGCAATTTCGTGTCGATGGCCTCGCACGAGTTCCGCACCCCTCTGACCGTCATCGACGGCCATGCCCGGCGTCTCGTCAAGATGAAGGCGAGCATGGCGCCGGACGAGATCGGCGAGCGTGCCGGCAAGGTGCGGGCCGCCGTGCTGCGCCTGACCCATCTCATCGACAACCTGCTCAACTCGTCGCGGCTGATCGACGGCGGAGCCGGGCTCTATTTCACTCCCGCGCCGATCGACGTGGCGGCGCTGCTGCACGAGGTGTGCCAGCTGCACCGGGAGATGGCTCCGGGCGCGCAGATCATCGAGCGGCTCGCGGCCACCCCGCTGGCAACCGTCGGCGACCCGAAGCTGCTGTTCCAGGTGTTCAGCAATCTCCTCTCGAACGCGGTCAAGTACTCCCCCGACGCCCGCCCGATCGAGGTCGGCGCCGAGATCGCGGCCGAGGAGATCGTGGCGACGATCATCGACCGCGGGATCGGCATTCCCGAGCAGGACCTCGACCGGCTGTT
The DNA here is from genome assembly GCA_036406655.1 of Xanthobacteraceae bacterium. Taxonomy (GTDB): domain Bacteria; phylum Pseudomonadota; class Alphaproteobacteria; order Rhizobiales; family Xanthobacteraceae; genus VAZQ01. The sequence continues at coordinate 27,094 of DASXAP010000333.1, forward strand.
CGAGCGCTATCACCGCGGCAGCAACGTCTCGGGAATCGTCGGCACCGGCGTCGGCCTCTACCTCGTGAAGATGGTGGTCGATCTGCACGGCGGCAGCATCGAGGTCGCGAGCAGGGAGGGCGAGGGCTCGCGTTTCACCGTCAGGCTGCCGATCACGTCGGCCGCGCCGAGGGCCGAGCTCCCGTCGTCCCCCGCTTTGGCGGCGGCCGCCGCGCCCCGGATCAAATAGAGCAACGGAGGGAATGTCGCACATGTCCAAGCTGCGCGTGGGCTACGCCCTGGGCTACGGCCCGTTCACCAACGTCGCCGAGATGTCGCGGATCATGCGCCAGGCCGAGGAGCGCGGCTTCGAGATGGCGTTCTTCTCCGAGACCATCGAGCTGATGCGCGACTCGGTCACCTCGCTCGCGGCAATGAGCCTGGCGACCAGCAGGATGATCATGGGGACCACCCAGATCGTGCGCCTGCGCACCCCGGTGGTGATGGCGCAGTCGCTGGCGACACTGGACGAGCTCAGCGGCGGCCGCATCACCGCGGCGCCCGGGGCCTGCACCAAGAGCCACGCGCGCGTGCACGGGCTGCCGCAGGATGTCGGTGTCACGCCCAGCGAGGTGCTGCGCGAGTACATCGAGTCGATGCGGCTCCTGCTGTCCGGCGAGAAGGTCTCCTACCACGGCAGGTTCGTGCGCTTCGACAAGGTTGGCCTGGGCTGGAAGCCGGTGCGCTCGCACATCCCGCTCTACGTGCCGGCGACGGCGACCGTCGGATTGAAATTGGCCGGCGCCTTGGCCGACGGCGTGATCCTGAACGCGGTCTGCTCGCCGGAATACAGCGTCAATGCGCTGCGGATCATCCGGGCATCGGCGGAGGCGGCGGGGCGGGATTTCTCGAAGTTCTTCGTGGCGCAGATCATCAACTGCTCGATCGAGGACGAGCACCGCAAGGCGCTCGACGCGGTGCGCTGGGAGGTGGCAACCAAGCTCGACCCGGTGCAGATATCGTTCATCGCCGCACCGAAGATGCGCGTCGGCGAGCCCTACATACGCAAGGAGGACATTCCGCGGTTCGAGAAGGCCCATGCCGAGGGCGGCATGGAGGGCCTGATCAAGGCGGTGCCCGACTCGTATGTCGAGGGCATGACCGCCAGCGGCACGCCGGACGAGGTGAAGAAGCGCGTCCAGCAGTACCGCGATGCCGGCGTGCAGGTCCCGCTCCTGCGTCCGGCGGCGGCGCACCAGACCCAGAGGCTGCTCGACCTGTTCGCACAATAGCCGCAGCACAAGACCTCCGGCGGTTCGGCCTTCGGCATGTGACGCTTCGGTCCGGGCCGTTCGGGACGGCGGTCTTCGAGCCTGCATTGGAGAGCGAAGCATGGAGCTTGCAGGACGCGTTGTGCTCGTGACCGGCGGCGCCGGCGGCATCGGCAGCGCGGTGGCGCACGCATTCGCCAGGGCGGGGGCGGCCGGTGTCGCAGTGAACTACCGCAAGTCGGGCAGCGAGGCCCATGCGTTTGCCGCGCAGATCGAGCGCAGCGGAGTGAAGGCGCTCGCGGTCCGTGCCGACGTGCAGAGCGACGAGCAGGTGCGGGCGATGGTGGCGACGGTCGGATCGCACTTCGGCCGACTGGATGTTCTGGTGAACAATGCCGGCGTCACGCACTGGGTCCCCCTCGCGGATCTGGAAGGACTCACCGAGGCGGTCTGGGACGAGATTCTCGACGTGAACGTCAAGGGCGCGTTCCGCTGCGCCCGGGCCGCGGCCGATCTGCTGCGGGCGAGGGAAGGGATGATCGTCAACGTCTCGTCGATGTCGGGGGTGCTAGCGCCCTCGACGATCTCGTCGCTCGCCTACGGCACGGCCAAGGCAGCGCTGATCTACATGACCCGCGCGCTGGCGGTGGCGCTGGCGCCCGAGGTTCGCGTCAACTGCGTAGCCCCGGCATTCACCGACACGCCGTGGATGCGCCGGCACTTCGGCGCCGATTTTGCCGAGGTCGTCGCCACCGCCTCCGCCGGCTATCCGCTGCGACGCATCGCCGAGCCGGCCGATATCGCCGGTGCAATCGTCGGCCTGGTCACCGGCGGCGATTTCGTCACCGGGCAGACACTGCTCGTCGACGGGGGGCTGAGCCTGAGCTAGGGCGGCTGGTGGAGCCGAGGGGGGTCGAACCCCTGACCTCCTCATTGCGAACGAGGCGCTCTCCCAACTGAGCTACGGCCCCGGCCGGGCGGAATAAATCCAGGATCTATCGACCGCCTTGCGAGTGCGGTCATTTACGGCGGGCGATTCCAGCCTGTCAATGCCCGGCCTTTCGAGGCTCGCCGGCTGAAGGAGCCGGGCGAGCACCTCGGGGCGACGCCATGTTCGATCGCGCTGGGGCCGGTGGGCAGGCCGGCCGCCCGCTTGTTCCGGGTCGCCGACCCCGCTACATCTGCACCGCGGCCATTACCCGAATCGTCCATGCGCGCCTTGATCGACGTCATCCTGCTCGCCCTCCAGCTCTACATCTATCTGCTGATCGCTGCGGCGGTGCTGTCGTGGCTGATCGCCTTCAACGTGGTCAATACGCGCAATCAGGCGGTGGGAATGATCGCGGATTTCCTCTATCGGATCACCGAGCCGGCATTGCGTCCGATCCGTAGCATCATGCCGAACCTCGGCGGAATCGACATATCGCCGGTGATCCTCATCCTGATCATCATCCTCATCGAGAACATCCTGATCTATTACGTCCGGCCCAACGTCTTCTGACCCATGCGGCGGCCCTGGAGCGTGGTTGCGGACGGGCTCATGCTCGCGGTGCGGCTGACGCCGAAGGGCGGCCGCGATCAGATCGACGGGTGGGATCGATTGGCGGACGGGGCGCAGGTGCTGAAGGTGCGGGTGCGGGCGGCCGCGAGCGGCGGCGAGGCGAATGCCGCTCTCCTGCGCCTCGTCGCCGCGACGCTGCGCGTGCCGCCGCGGGACGTGGGCCTGATCGCGGGCGCGACGGGGCGGATCAAGCGCCTGAAGATCGCCGGCGCCGGTGCCGCCCTCGCCGCTGCGCTGGAGAAAACCTGTCCGCCCGCGTAAGCCGGGTCGATCGGGGGGCAGCGGGGACTTTTCCATGGCGGCGCACATCATCGACGGCAAGGGAATCGCGGCCGACCTGCGCGGCAAGGTCACCGATGCGGTGCACCGTCTGGTGCGCGACCGCGGCATCACCCCCGGGCTCGCCGTCGTCCTGGTCGGCAGCAATCCGGCCAGCGAGAGCTATGTCGGCAGCAAGGTCAGGATGACCGCCGGCAGCGGCATGCGGTCATTCGATCACCGCTTGCCGGAAACGACGGGCGAAGCCGAGCTCCTGGCGCTGATAGGCCGCCTCAACGCCGATCCTGCCGTCCACGGCATACTCGTGCAGCTTCCATTGCCGAAGCAGATCGACACCGCCAACGTCATCGCGGCGATCGATCCGGGCAAGGACGTCGACGGATTTCATCCGCTGAACGCGGGGCGGTTGTCCGCCGGGCTGCCGGCGCTGGCGCCCTGCACGCCGTCTGGCTGCATCATTCTTGCCAAGACGGTGCAGCCGACGCTCGCCGGCCTCGAAGCCGTCGTGATCGGCCGCTCCAACATCGTGGGCAAGCCGCTGGCGCAGCTGCTGCTCGTCGAGAACGCCACGGTGACGATCGCGCATTCGCGGACCCGCGAGCTCGCGGCGGTAGCCCGGCGCGCCGATCTCCTGTTCGCGGCGGTCGGGCGGGCGGAGCTGGTGCGCCGCGACTGGATCAAGCCGGGCGCCACCGTGATCGACGTCGGCATCAACCGGGTCCTGGAGGCCGACGGGAGGGCGCGCATCGTCGGCGACGTGGCATTCGCGCAGGCGTGCGAGGTGGCGGGTGCGATCACCCCGGTGCCCGGCGGGGTGGGGCCGATGACCATCGCCTGCCTCCTGGCGAACACGCTGCGCGCAGCCTGCCGCGCCGCCGGGCTGTCGGAGCCCGACCTCGGGCGCAGGAAGACGGATGACCGGGAATAGCGGACGCGTAGGGTGGGCAAAATCGCTTCGTGCGTGCTGATGCGAGGCACGCCGCGCGGCGATTTTGCCCACCATCGTGGAGTTGGTGGGCAAACGCGCTCAACGGCGATGCTCCAGTCGCGCAGGCCGTCAGGCGCGTTTGCCCACCCTACGCGTCTGTCATCTGCTCCAGGCGAACGCCACCTTGTCGAGCACGCGGGCGCCGAAGCGCTCGGAGGATCGCGCCACCGCCTTGCCGCCGAGCGCGCGGTAGAAGCCGACCGCCGGCTCGTTGTCGGAAAGCGCCCAGATCACCAGGCTGTGCAGCCCGCTCTGCACCAAGTCGCGCCGCGCCGCGGTGAACAGCTTGCGGCCGAAGCCCAGCCCCTGGAATTCCGGCCGCAGATAGAGCTCGTAGATCTCGCCGTCGTAGTGGAGGCTGCGGGCGCGATTGCGGCCGTAGTTGGCGTAGCCGGCGACGCAGTCGCCGAACGCCAGCACCGCGATGCGGCTGCCCTTGCGAATCGCGCTGTCCCACCACCGCGGGCCGCGCCGGTTGATCAGCTTGTCGAGCTCGGGTCCGGGAATGATGCCCTGGTAGGCGCCTCTCCACGCCTCGTCGTGCGTCGATGCAATCGCCGTTGCATCGGACGGCTTGGCGCGGCGGACCTCGATGAGGATCGTGCTCATGTAGTTAATTCAACCAAGCACGCCGCCGCGCTTCAAGAGCTATGTTTAATCCTCGGTTAATGTTGCGGCGATTGATGTGAAATTGCCACACTGCGGCGCGGCGACAACAGCGCAAGCCCGGGAAAATCGCAGCGAATGTGCCGGGATGGGACGGCGGCGCCGATGTACCGCCGCGCCGCCCGGTGGAAAACCTCGCGCACATTGCGAATCAAATCGGGATCAATTCTCTCGCGAGTCGTCTCTCTCGCGAGTCGTCATGCCCGCGCTTGTCGCGGGCATCCACGTCTTGCGCCCTCGCGACACGGGAGACGTGGATGGCCGGGACGAGCCCGGCCATGACGCTGGACATGTGATTCGGTGCGACCGAACCGCGCTCTGGATCGCAGGATCGACGGCACGAATCAGCGGGCGCGATCACACGCGTTCGGCTTCCTTGCGCCGCTCCTCCTTGCGGCGGTCGTTGGGATCGAGCAGCCGCTTGCGCAGCCGGATCGCTTTCGGAGTGACCTCGACGAGCTCGTCGTCGTTGA
>DASXAP010000334.1:0-4182 GCA_036406655.1 Xanthobacteraceae bacterium
CGCCGATCCGCAAGCTGCTGCGAATGGGGCTGAGCACGCAGGGCTACCAGATCCTGGAAGCACCGAACGGCAAAGCGTCGCTCGAGCTGCTGGCGCAGAACCCCGACCTGATCATCCTCGATCTCGGGCTTCCCGACATCCAGGGGCTGGAATTGCTGCGGATGATGCGCGCGCGCAACGAGGCCGTCCCGATCGTGGTCCTGTCCAGCCGCGGCGACGAGGTCGGCAAGGTTCAGGCGCTCGATCTCGGCGCCGACGACTACATCACCAAGCCATTCGGCATGGATGAGCTGCTCGCCCGCATGCGAGCGGCCCTTCGGCACCAGCTCCAGACTCACGGCGAGCGCCCGATCTTTCGAGCCGGTGCGTTGTCGGTCGACCTCGTGCGGCGCATCGTCAAGGTGGGCGAGAAGGAGGTGAAGCTGTCGCCGAAGGAATACGAGCTTCTACGGATCCTCGTGCAGCATGCGGGCAAGGTCCTCACGCACAAGTTCCTGCTGGGCGAGCTGTGGGACGACTTGACCGATGCGCAATACCTGCGCGTGTATGTGCGACAGCTGCGACAGAAGATCGAGTCCGATCCCGAACGTCCGCAGTACATTCTGACCGAGACGGGAATCGGCTATCGGTTGCGCGCACCGGACTGAGGGTGACGTGCGACGGAGATCACGATCTTCGCCGCCCCCTCCGACATCACGCTCGATCTGCGCGTTCCGACAGGCTGCCTTCCTCGACGAGCCGGCCCGCCGGGCAGCGGCCGCCCCGGGGGGTCAGTGCCCGGGCAGAACCACCACCTTGGGCGCGACGGGCAGCGTCGCCTTCGACACCACCATCGAGGGGATCTCGGCCGTCTCCACCGTCCAGCTCTCCCGCGCCCGCTCGAGGAAGCGATTGAGGGTGAAGCTGCTGAAGAAGTGCATCGGTGTCATCAACGGCGCCTTGAGCGCGGTGAGCACCTCGATCATGCCATCGAGATCGAGGGTCATGTTGCCGTCGACCGGCACGAGCACCACGTCGACGCGGCCGATCTCGTCGAGCTGCTGCTGGGTCAGCGTGTGGTGCAGGTGGCCGAGATGGGCGATGCACAGGTTGGCGATCTCGAAGATGAAGATCGAGTTGCCGTGCCGCTCGGTCCCGCCGTCGCGCCAGTCGCGGATATTGGTCGGCACGTTGCGCACGTGCACGTCCTTGACGGTGAGATCGTGCCGCGCCGGCTCGCTCGGGCTCGGCCCCCAGCCGCGCAGCACGTGCGGGATGCGCGGATCCGGATGATCGGTGAAATGGGTGGAATGGGCGTGGTTCATGGTGACGATGTCGGGCAGCACCGGCGGCACGACATAGCCGTTGTAGTCGGTGGCGATGCGCACGAGCTGCGGGCTCTCGATCAGGAAGGTCGAGTGGCCGATATAGGTGAGGCGGACCTGGTCGGGCTCGAGCGCGACCCGCAGGGCGGCGGGAACGGGGCGCGGCCGCGCGGCGACGAGGCCGGGGCAGCTCTGCGCCATCTCCGGTTTCGGCGGCGGCGCCTGAACGCGCTCCCATGCGGCGGCGGGCGCTGCAGGGAAAATCACGATGGCAAGCGCGGCGGCGAAGGCCGATGTCGCGAGCGCGGCAGCCGCCGCCGCGAGCGTCCCCAGGCAAGCCGCGAGCCGGGACATGTGATCACTCCTTGCGCCTGCACCCCCGTGCAGCGATCACGATGCGACGTGCAAGGCGCCCGCGCAGTCCCTCTCGCAATGTGCCATGGATCGGGGGGCTGCGCCAGGACAGCCGCGCGCAGCGCCGGATGAGCCGATGCGGGCAGCGATCTTGCCCGCCATTGCGCAAAGATGGTGGCGCTGCGTTGCGCCGCGCCCGCAGATCGAGCGGGCCGACGGCGCCTTGCCGATCCTACCGGATCGTGCCCTTGCTGGTGACCACCATCCAGCGGCCGTCCTGCTTGCGGATCTCGTCGATGCGGCCGAGGCCGGGCACCACGTCGCCGCGCTCCACCTCGATCAGGCCGAGGCGGCGGTTCTCGAGCAGCGCCGTGCCGTGGCGGACGTCGCGCACGACCCAGGCGTCGAGGACGGCGGGATTTGCCGGCGGGGCAGCCGCGCTCGGTGCCGGAGCGATCGAGCCGGTGACCTCGCGCGCCGCCGCCTCCGGCCGCGACAACCGATCCAGCGTCTCGATCGCCTTGCTGAGCTTGGCCGCGGGCTCGGCCTGGCTGCGCTCGATCCGATCGACGCGCTCGCCGATCCGGGTCAGATGCGTGGCCGTCGTGCGGTTGCCGGCGTCGAGCGCCGCCTTCATCGCGGCGAGCTCGACCCGCGCCTGCACCACGTTCTCCTTCAGCGCCTGGATCTCCTCGATCCCGGTCCGCCCCGCTCCCGGCGCCGGAGGCGCCGCCGACGGCAGCCTCGACGTCGCGAGCGCGCCGAGCATTCCGCCGATGGCGGCGGCGAGCGCGAGCGAAGCCGCAAGAACCGTGAAGCGGCTCAGCCGCGGCGCTGTCGCCTCGGCCTGCGCCGGCTCGGAGGGAGTCTCGACGGCGGAATGGGCCAGCCGCGGCTGCGCCGCTGGCGGCTTGAGCTCGTCCATGTCGGGCGCAATCTTCGGCGCGTCGATGCTGCCGAGGCCGATCTTCAGCGGCGCCAGAGTGTCGGTGATCATCGGCGCGTCGGCACGCGCGACCGCAATCGTCGCAATTGCCGGCAACTCAAGCTTGCGCAACTCGCTGCCGGGCGATGCCGACCACGCGGCCGAGGCGTCCGGCGCCGGCTCCGGCGTCGTCGGGTCCGGACGCTTGTCGTTGCTGCTCTCGCGCTTGCCCATCGAACATCCCCAATGCAGTTGAGGAATTGGAAACCATAGCGGTTACGATTTGGTTACGATTGGAGCCGGCGTTCGTTGGAGCCGTGTCGGTCCCTGTGCGCTGGCTTGTCTCGGGCACCACCTCCTCCCGAGGCGGCGAGGCGACGGCTGGCCGGGACGAGCCTGGACCGAGCCCGGGCCTGACCATGGAGTGATTCGCTACGATCCGATTATGCTTTAAGCGTGCGACCGCGGCACGGCTCATCTTTCGGGAGAATCCGACGCATGACGCGTGGAAATGCGGAAGATCGGCTCTGGCGGCGCCGCTCGGGAAGGATGCTCAAACGAGCTCGCCGCCACCCGCGACGGCGAGTCGACCAGTCATCGGCTTGAGGCCGAGCACCTTCGCGACCCTGGCCACGCCGGCGCGCTGCTTGTCGATCGCGGCGGCAAATTCGCTTCCCGAGCCGGGGGCCACGAGCTGCCCGGTGGCGGTGAGCCCGCTCACGATCGCCGGATCGGAGAGGGCGGTCCGGATATCGGCGGCGATGCGCCGGCGCAAGCCGGCCGGCATCTCGCGCCTGCCGTAGATGCCGACGAGCCCGTCGAAGGTCAGCGCCGGAAAGCCGCTTTCGGCGACCGTCGGCACGTCCGGCAGCGCGGCGGCCCGCTCGCTTGCGGTGATCGCGATGATCTTCACGCGCCCCGCCTGCGCCTGCGCCCGCACGATCGCCAGCGCTGCGTGATAAACATGCAGGCGACCCTCGGCGACATCGTCGACCGCCTTCGCGGTGTCCTCATAGGGGATCTTCACCATGTCCAGGCCGGCGCTTTTCAGGAAGCCGGCGAAGATCAGATCGGTCGCGCCGGTGATGGTTGCCCAGCCGAGCTTGCCCGGCTGCGCGCGCGCCATGGCGACCAGCCCGGACAACGAATCGACGCCGAGCGATGCAGGAACGCACACCGTCACCAGAGTGGCCGAGACGCGTGCGATCGGCGAGAGATCGCGCTCGTCATAGGGCAGCTTCTCGTATCGATAAGGATGGGCGGTGAACGCCGAGGCGGGGCCGAACAGCAACGCGTGATCGTCGTGGCCTTCGGTGAACAAGGCGGCGGCGACGAACCCGTCCACGCCCGGACGGTTCTCGACCATCACCAGCCGGCCCCAGCGCGCGCTCAGCTTCGCCGCGATCAATCGCGCGGCGACATCGGCGCCGGAGCCGGAGCCGAGCGGCAGGATGAATCGGACGGCTCGTTCCGGCCAGGCTCGGGCTGCCCACGCTCCGGAGAGCGCGCCGGCGGAGCCGGCCACGGCCGCGATGAAGGCCTTCGCTGTCGGCATGACGGCCTCCGCCGGGTGGTTGACGCAATGGTCCCGGCCATTGC
>DASXAP010000335.1:0-10267 GCA_036406655.1 Xanthobacteraceae bacterium
CGGCCTGCCGTCAGCGGCGCTTCCGCACGGCACGATGTGACCCTCGTCTATGTCGGCGCGGACGACTGCCCGCCCTGCATCAGCTGGCAACGCGGGGCCGGCGCCAGCTTTCGTGCCTCCCCCGAATTCGCGCAGCTCACCTACCGCGAGGTGAAGTCGCCGACCCTGCTGGATGTGCTGAAGGACGAATACTGGCCCCACGATCTGCGCGCGTATCGTGATCGGCTGGACCGCGGAGCCGGTGTGCCGCTGTGGCTCGTGGTCGTGGATCACGAGATCGTCGAGCATGGATTCGGTGCCGCTCGGTGGAGTGAGGCGATACTGCCCAGGCTCAAGTCGCTGCTGCGATGATCGAGGAGAGAGAGCGATGACGTCGAATGCCTGTCCGAAGGACATGCGGAGCTGGATTGCCGATCTCGAAGCGGCCGGCGAGCTCGTTCGCATCGACAAGCCCGTCGACCCCCTGACCGAGATGGGATCGCTGCTCTACCAGAGCCGCGAGAAGGCGCTCTTCTTCGAGAAGCTGCCGCATGGCTGGCGTTCGTTGGGGCAGGCGCCGGCCAATGTGCGCCATGCCGCGCTCGCCTTCGGAACCAGCGAGGAGACGCTCGTGCCGTTCGTCGCCGAGCGGATGGGTTCCTGCATCCCCGCGGTGAGGGCCAACGACGGTCCGGTCAAGGAGGTGACGGTCAAAGGCGACGAGCTCGATCTCAGGGAGCTGCCGGTGCACGTCGCCGGCCGTCGCGATGGCGGCCCGGTCATCGGCTCAGGGCTCGTCGTGAGCAGGGACCCCGAGAGCGGGCGACGAAACGTGAGCTTCCATCGCCTGCAGATCAAGGGTGCGCGCAAGTCCGGCATCCTTCTCTACCCGCGGCATACCTGGAAGAACTACCTGAAGTACCAGGAGCGCAACGAGCCCATGCCGGTAGCCATCTTCATCGGCCATCATCCGCTCTATTACGCCGCCGCCGCCACGACCGCCGCCTATGGCATCGACGAGCTCGAGATCGCGGGCGGGTTCCTCGGCGAGCCGGTGCGCCTGGTGAAGTGCGAGACCGTGGACCTCGAGGTGCCTGCGGACGCCGAGATCGTGCTCGAAGGGCACATTCCTCCGCATTACCGGGAGGACGAGGGGCCCTTCTCCGAATTTCAGGATTACTACGTGACCGGGACCGGCAAGAATCCGGTGGTCGAGTTTCAATGCATGACGCGCCGTCACGACGCCATCTTCAAGAGCCTGCAGAACGGATCGGAGATGGAGGGGTGCGTCTTTCACAAGATTCCGATGAGCGCTGCCGTCTATCGGCGGCTGCGGACCGTCGGCGGCGGAGCGAATATCCACAACGTGATGGCGCTGCCCGGCATATTCGGCCTGGTCGTGCAAATGACCCCCCGCGTCTACGGCGAGGCGAAGAACGTCCTGCTGGCGGCGCTCGCGTCGGAATACCACCATCCGAAGCTCGCGATCGCGGTCGATGCCGATGTCGACATCTTCAACCACTCGGAGCTGCTCTGGGCCCTGTCGACGCGGGTGAACCCGCAGGAGGACGTGGTCATCATCCCCGGCACGCACAATCATGCGATGGATCCGAGCCTGCCGGAGCTCGGCGCCCCGGGCACGGCGCTGTGGCAGCGGCTCGGCTCGAAGATGCTGATCGACGCGACCATTCCGCCGCCCGCCGACGCGAGCGCGCGGGCGATGTTCGAACGTATCTGCCCGCACAATCCGCAGCTGCGGCTGGGCGACTTTGCCGCCGCCGAATCGCTGGCGCTGCTGCGTGGGCTGCCGCCGCGGTTTTTCGGCTCGAAGCAGCTGCAATAGCGCGCGGCGGTCGGTCAGGTCCTCGCGGCAGGCGGTCAGACGCCCTCGGTCACCGGCAAGGTCAAGGCCGAAGGATGCTCGGCCGAATGGTGGACGGTGTCTGTGCCGATCTTGCTCGGCAGGTAATAGTGGGTCCACAGCAGGTCGGTCACCGCCGAATCGCCGTTGACGATCTCGAGCCGCACGCGGCTGTGCTTCTTGAACCGGTGCGCCATCGGCTCGATGCTGATGTCGAGCCGATAGATCCTGCCGGGCTCGATGGGCTCCGGCCGGGCATGGGAGTGATACGGCTCCATCTCGGTGCTCTTCTGCAGGTCGAGCGCCCGATGCGAAGCACGCAGCCACCCCTTCGTGATCCAGAAATAGGCGGGATTGAGATCCCGGGCGCGATCCTCGGGCGATTGCGGCAGCTGCTCCGAAAGCTTGACGAAGAAATCCATGTCGTCGCGCGTCGATGACGCGTAGAGCACAAGCTTGATCGGTCCCGCGATCTCCAGGTCGCGCTCGAGCGGCGCCGTCGAGAATGTCAGGATCCGGCGCGCCGGATCGGGCTGGTTGTTCGGCCCGAAGCCGACCACGCCCATCATCCAGCCCGGATCCGGGTAGCTATAGGAGACGCTCTTCTGGCCGTCCGGGGGCTCCCGGGTCAGGGTGCCGTCGTTGAGCGAGGTGACGCCGCCCGATTTCCTGCCGTTCAGGTTCCAGGTGACATAGCGAATGCCGGGCGGCGGCCAGGTGTCCGCCGTGCGCATCGCATCCGCGCCCCGGACGAAGTACTCGACGGCGGGACGGCTGGCGTAATCGCTATCCTTGCCTTTGAGGTAATGGTCGTAGAACGGGAGCAGCACCCTCGCATGCATCTCCGCGCTGGCAAACTCGCGATTGGCGACGAACGCGTTGATGGGACCGATCATCTTGAGCTTCTTGGGCCCCTTGGCACGGCGGAAGCCGTCGATGTTGCCGCGGGTGTGCAGATCGACCTTGCCCCAGACGCCGACCGAATAGAGCGGCACCTCGATCTCGTGCAGCCGCTCGGCAGCGCAGCGCTCGCGCCAGAAATCGTCGTAGGTCGGGTGCTGCTGGAGCAGCAGGTTGAGATCGCAGGGCTGCTCGCGCGGCTGCTGCCCGTTCGCGGGATGGCGATTGATGATACGGTTCTGATTCCACCAATAGCTGCCGAAGAAGTCGCCGAGCATTCCGCCCTGATACACGGAGGCCCGATAGGGATCATTCAGACCGTCGAAGGCCGCGATGCATGCGAGAGACGACGGCCTCTGGATCGCCATCCACCATTGCGACATGCAGAAATAGGATTGGCCGATGCCGCCGACCTTGCCGTTCGACCAGGGCTGGTGCCCCAGCCATTCGATCACGTTGTAGAGATCCTTCTGCTCGTTGCGGTCGAGCAGGCGGAACTCGCCGCCTGACTTTCCGCAGCCGCGCACGTCCATGTTCGCGTACACGTAGCCCTGCTCGACGTAGAGCTCGATCGGGCCGGTCTCCCGCCACAGGAACTGCGGGCCGGCGGGGAGCGAATTGTTGTCGTAGCGATAGGGCGAGGGAGCCAGGAGAGCCGGGAATGGTCCTTCCCCCGGAGGCATGTAGAGGGCGACTGCAATCTCCACCCCGTCATGGACCCGAACCCTCACCTCGCGCGGCTGCAGATGCTGCGCTGAACCGGTCATGGTCGATCTCCTCCCCCGGCCCCCTCCTCTCCCCGAAATGCTGCACGCTGCGGATCGGCTCGGCGGCCAGGCCAGCGGCGACAACCGCTCAGCCTCGCACATAGGCGCAATCGAGACGAGCGCCGATCCTGAGGCGGATCGGATCAGGCCTGGAACAGATGGCCGAACTTCTGCTGGGCGATGCGCCGCTGCTCCGGGGTCGGGGCATTGACCCTGGGGAACCTGTCGCGCCAGTGCCATGGCCGGCAGGCGTCGATCACCGCGCGGCTGTTGGTGTTGTCGCCCACCGCCTTGCGCTCGGGCTCGATGCGCGGATCGAGCGGCGTGGACCAGGCATTGCGAATGATGTCGAACGAGCTCGCGGGGTCCGAGCGCGTGAGCAGGCCCCACATCACCTCTTCGAGATCGGAGACGTCGATGTCGTCGTCGACCACGATCACGTAGCGGCCGCAATAAGCGCCGACGTGGCACATGGCGGCGATATGCCCGGCCTGCCTGGCGTGGCCGGGATAACGCTGCTTGATGGCGACCGCGAGCAGGAGGCGCGCGTTGCCGACCTCGTGCGCCCAGGCGGCGGTGACGCCCGGCACCCCGGCCTTCTCGATGTTCTCGCGCAAAAGCGCCGATCGCAGGACCGCGCGATAGCGGCATATCTCGTCCGGCGGGCGCTGCGGCGGGCAACCCAGCAGGATCGGATCGTCCCGATAGTAGACGGCTTCGACGTCGAGCACCGGCTCCGGCCGCACATCGCTCGCATAATATCCCGTCCACTCCCCGAACGGCCCCTCGATCCGCTCGTTGCCGGGCCGGACGAATCCCTCGAGCACGATCTCGGCATTGGCCGGGAGCGGCAAGCCGGTAACCGGCCCGCTTATCACTTCCACCGGCGCGCCTCGCATGCCACCGACGATCTCGTATTCGGGGATGCCGTACGGCACCTCGCTGCAGGCCATCAGGAAAGTCATGGGGTCGCCGCCGCAGACCACCGCGACCGGCATCGGCTCGCCGCGCGCAAGATACTTGTCACGCATCTGCCGCCCATGCTTGCCGGGCGAGATGTAAAATCCGGCGCGCTTGCGGTCGTGGATCATCACGCGATAGGTGCCGCAGTTGACCCAGCCTTCGTCCGGATCGCGCGTGACATTGAAGCTGCCGGTGCCGATGTAACGGCCGCCGTCCGGCTCGTGCCATTTCGGGGTCGGGAAACGGGTGATGTCGACGTCGTCGCCGCGCACGACATTTTGCAGGATCGGAGCGTCGGTGACGTATTTGGGCGCGAGGCGTCGCATCGGCGCCATGAAGCCTACCCGGAATGCATCGCTGAGTGCGACCTTGTCGAGATCCGCCGCAAGCCCCAAGGTCATGTTCTTGCGCCTGCCGCCGAAGAAGTTGACCAGCACCCGGCTGCCCTCGAGCGTGCCCGGCACGTCGTGGAAGAGGAAGCAAGGCGCGCTTTCATCCCGCAGCGCCATTTCCGCGACCATGCCGATGTCGCTTTCCCAGGAGAGCCCGCCGACGTCCCGCACCTCGCCGAGCCTGCGTGCCCGATCGAGCCATTGCCGCAGATCATGGTAGGCGAGGAGCGGCATGCCGCCCGCGACTGCGCCTTCGTCGGAAGCTTTGAACGGCTCGGCGGCTGGCCGCCTCGTGCTTTGCGATATTTGCAGCAACGCTGCCTCCTTCACAAATGTGTCCCGGGCGACGCCGCCGCCGAAACGTGCACTCCGGATCGAAAGCTCGCCTTGACCTCGCTCAAGCGCCGGACCGCGTCGATCCCCTGCGATCGGAGCATGCCCGCAATTTGCGAAAGATTTGATCTGGATCATGGATCGTCCGGCCGTCTGCGCGCTTGGCTCGTGCCGACCAGGCGGACCATATGACCTCCGACACCCCCCATAGCGAGCGCTCGAAGCGCTGCCCGATCTGCCGCGTGGCGATGGTGGGAAGCCGCAAGCAGCACGGAGAGGGCAAGCTCGACTACTTCGAGTGCCTGAGGTGCGGCCTGGTCATAGATTATGCCGCGTCGAAGGACAGCGGCAAATCGCGCGAGGATCCTTGAGCAGGCGGCGGCAGCTCGATGACGTCCTTGTGGCCGAAGCCACGACTGTTGTCGATGAGCACCACGCGTCTCGGCTCGAGGCGGTAGAATGCCATCCTCGCATAGGCCTCCCGAAGCAGGGCCGGCGCGCGGGAGAGCCGACCGACATATGGGAAACGCGCCTGCATCAACTGCTGCGCCCGCAGGCGATCCGATGCTGCGAGGATGGCGTGGGCGCCACCGGTCATCTGAATGCCGCGAATGTCGCCCATCTCGAAGCAGTCCGGTGCGATCGTCGCCGCCGCTCGTCCGTCACGTTCCAGATCGGCTGAATGTCGGCTCGCCGGATCGGACATCCACAC
The DNA here is from genome assembly GCA_036406655.1 of Xanthobacteraceae bacterium. GTDB lineage: Bacteria > Pseudomonadota > Alphaproteobacteria > Rhizobiales > Xanthobacteraceae > VAZQ01. The sequence goes on from DASXAP010000335.1 coordinate 5,908, forward strand.
CAGCGCCAGTCCATCGCGTGCGTAGAACAGGCTTGCGGCGTGCGGGCCCTCCGGCCCGCACGTCGCCAGCGACAGGACATGATGCGCATCGAGGAAGGCAGCGATCCGGCTGGCGGTATCGGTCCTCGTCTCAGCCATTCCTGATCCCGGCCGGAGGTCGCGCCCCGGAGGAGAGTTTCTTCAGCACACCGGAAGCGCCGGACGCCTGGCGACCGGCTCCCCGTCACGCGCAATCTGCGCCGCCATGACGACGCACCTCTTGTCGGGAGGCAGACCGCAACGCTGCCACCGCTCGCACTCTCCGCAGACAAAAGCCGGCCTCGCCCGCAATCGCGCGACGACCGCCGAAAGCCAGGTGATGACCGTATGAACGAGGGCGCCCATGTGCCCCTCCTTCCCGTAGCTGGTCGGAGACGACCCTGGTGCATTCTCGACATTAATCGGGCTTCGACTTTGACTTAGGTCAAGATGGCATCGAGCCGCGTTTGCTAGCCTGTCAAATCAGGAGGGCCTGAATGACGCCACCGAAGATCCGCGCCGCGACAATCGCTGTGGCATGCGTTCGGGCCTTGGCGTAGCGGCTGAACCACGAGCGGAACGCCGGGAGCGGCTCTTCGCGGGTCGCATCAGTGAGGCAAGACCCCAACTCGGCCGCTCCCGACTTCTCCTTGCTGCATTGCGCGCGCTGGTGTCGCTCCAAGCGGAGGGCTGAGCATGTGGACGACGCTTTTTGCCGTCAGCATCGCCGCGGCGATCGGATTCGCCCTCGCGGCATGCGACCTGAGCAGGGTCGTGGATGCCCTGCGCGGGCGGAACACGGCGGCTCACGGGGGCCGCGGCAGAGTCAATGGCTCACGCCAATCCGAGGGTGCGACAAGCGAGTGGTGGGATCACAGCCTGCTGCTCGAGCGGATGAAGTTTCTGCACATCGACACCGATGAATTCGTCCGCAAGGATCCGATCATGTTCCGGCGCCTGGCGCTCGAGTGCTGGCGCTGCACCAGCAAGAGGGAATGTCGGCAGGAGCAGGAGCTTGCCGAAGGTTCGGGCAGCGAGGCGTGGAAGGATTATTGCCCGAATGCCTCGCCGCTCAGCACCATCAGCACGTTGTGGAGCATCGGAATTGCGCTCCCGGCGGCAGCCGACCACATCACACCATCGACGGACGGTGAGCAGGTTCGCGCGATCACGCGCCACTGATCACGTATGCTCCGCCCCGATACGATCGGCTTGACGGCATTTCTCGGCCTGCTGAGCGCCTTCGGCCCGGTCGCCACCGACATGTACACCCCGTCGATGCCGGAGATCGGCAGGCTGCTTGCCGCCAGCACGGCCGAGGTGCAGCTCACCCTTTCCGCGTATCTCATGGGCTTCGCCATCGGCCAGGTCGTCTATGGACCGATCTCGGATCGGTGGGGCCGCAAGCCGGTTCTGCTGATGGCGCTGGCGCTCTTCTGCCTCTCCAGCCTCGCTTGCGCCGCGGCGCCGACCATCGAGACATTGATCGCCGCCCGCGCGCTGCAGGCGCTCGGCGGCGCCGGAGCCATCGTGCTGCCGCGCGCGGTCGTGCGTGATCTCTACGCCGGCAAGCATGCCGGCCGGGAACTGTCGCGGATCGGCGCCGTCATGTCGTTTGCTCCGGCGATCGCGCCCCTGATCGGCGGGATCGTTCAGACCGCCTGGGGCTGGCGCGCAAACTTCGTCGTCGTGGGGGCGGTCGCTGTCCTTGCCAGCATCATTGCGTGGCAGGCCATGCCCGAGACCCTGCATCGGGAGGCGCAGCCGACGCGGGTTGCCGGCATGCTGACGTCCTACAACAGGCTGGTGCGCAACCGGGCCTTTCTCGCCCATCTCGGCCTCGCCGCCCTGAGCTATGCTGGACTTTTCGCATGGATCTCCGGGTCGCCGTTCGTGCTGCAGGACCTCTATGGGCTCTCTCCGTTCGGCTTCGGCGTCGCGTTTGCGGCGGCATGCATCGGCTCCATCCTCGGCGCGATGGCCGCCGCGGCGCTCGTGCTGCACCTCGGGCTAGACCGCACCATCGGCCTCGGTGCACTGGCGCTGGCGCTCGGCGGGCTCAGCATGGTTGCCGGGCTGGCGCTCGGGCTCTCTCCGGTTGCCTCGCTCGTGATCTGCATGCTCGTGTACCACGCCGGCCTGATGCTGGTCTTGCCGCAGGCCATCGCCGGAGCGATGACCCCGTTCCCGGATTGCGCGGGCACCGCCTCCTCGCTGGTCGGATTCGTGCAACAGACGTCGGCAGCGCTGCTCGGCATCATTGTCGGCCGCAGCCTCGGCCACACCGCCTGGCCGCTGGCCATCTCGATCGCGATGATGGGATGCCTCTCGCTCGCCTTGTGGGCCGGCTCGCGCCGGATGCGCACCGCGAAACTACGCACCCGCCGAAATGCCCAGGCCGCCGCGCTTCCGGATCGCGCCGGGCTGCGATCAGCCTCTCCGAGCCATCAATTGCCTTGAAACGCCGGCTTCTCTTTTTTCACGAACGCCTCGTAAGCGCGCTCGTAGTCCTTGCTCTGCATGCAGATGGCCTGCGCCTGCGCCTCCGCCTCGATCGACTCGTCGATGCCCATGCTCCATTCCTGATGGATGCAACGCTTGGTCATGGCATGGGCGAAGGTGGGGCCTTCCGCCAGCGATCGCGCCATGGCCTGCGCCTCGCTCAGCACCGCTTCCGGCTGGCATAGCCGGTTGTAGAAGCCCCAGCGCTCCGCTTCGCCGCCGTCCATGCTCCGGCCGGTGTAGAGGAGCTCGGCCGCGCGACCCGCGCCGACGATCCTCGGCAGGATGTTGCAGGCTCCCATGTCGGCGCCGGCAAGCCCGACCCGCACGAACAGGAAAGCGACCTTGCTGCGTGCGGTGCCGTAGCGCAGGTCCGAGGCCATCGACAGGATGGCGCCGGCGCCGGCGCAGACGCCATCCACCGCCGCCACGATCGGCTGCGGGCAGGCGCGCATCGCCTTCACCAGGTCGCCGGTCATCCGCGTGAACGCGATGAGCCCCGGCATGTCGCCGCTGCGCTGCATCTCGACGAGAGGGCCGATGATCTCGTGCACGTCCCCGCCGGAGCAGAAGTTGCCGCCAGCGCCGGTGATCACCACGCTCTTGATCGCGTCGGCGTAGACGAGGTCGCGGAAGGTGTCGCGCAGCTCGGCGTAGGATTCGAGCGTCAGCGGATTCTTCCGCTCCGGGCGGTTGAGCGTCACCGTCGCCACCTTGCCGTCGAGCTGCCAGCCGAAATGGCGCGGCCTGAAATCGGCAAAGTCGAGCCGGGGCGGGCGGAAACGACCGGCGGTGGTCGACGGGCTGGTCCCGGCGATCCGGGCCTTGCTGGCGGCGGCGGGCGTGGACATCATCATCTCCTTCAACCGGCGAAAGTAAGCCCCCCGCTGACGCTGAGCACCTGCCCGGTGATGTAGTCGGACCGGGGGCTTGCAAAGAACAGGATTGCGTCGGCGATCTCCTGCGGCTTGGCAAAGCGATGGAATGGGATAGCGCGGAGAAACGCTTCCTTCAACTTCTCCGGCCGCGACTGCAGCATGGGCGTATCGGTGGGACCCGGGCAGACGCAGTTCACGTTGATCGAATGCCGCGCCACCTCGCGGGCGAGCGACTTGGTGAAGGCGATCACGCCGCCTTTGGCGGCGGCATAGGTGGTCTCGCCGGAGCTGCCGACCCGGCCCGCATCGCTGGAGACATTGACGATCTTGCCCTTGCCGGCAGCGATGATGGCAGGCAGCAGCGCCTGGGTCACGTGCAACATGCCGCTGAGATTGATGGCGATCACCCGGTCCATGTAGTCGGGCGGATTGTCCATGAACGGCTGGATATCGTTCCAGCCCGCTGCATTGACCAGGATGTCGATCCGGGGATGGCGCTCGAGCACCTCGGCTATGCAGCGACGGACGGACCCCGGATCGGCAAGGTCGATGACGACGAGCTCCACCGTGAAGTTGGTCGCGGCCGCCTCCCGCTGAAGCTGCGCCCCCTTCTCCGCATTGACGTCGGCGCAGATGACACTGGCTCCGCTGCGGGCGAGCTCCATCACCGTGGCCCTGCCGATGCCGGATGCGCCACCGGTCACCAGCGCCGTCTTGCCGTCGAGCTTCATGCGATCTCTCCTTTCCCGTGCCGTAGCCGTCGTCAGTGCAGCGCCCCGGCAAAGAACGCCTCGACGCGCTCCCGCGTCTCCGGAGTGCTCAGCAGCCGCCGCGTGCCTTCGAGCTCGTCCTGAAATCCCTGGTCCCCGGGCGCGCCGGCCGCTGCAATGCATGCCTTGCTCCATGCCAGTGCCGCCGCCGGGAGCGCCGCTACCCGCTCGGCAACCTCGCGCGTCCGCGCC
>DASXAP010000336.1:0-12788 GCA_036406655.1 Xanthobacteraceae bacterium
CCGCTGACCGGCGGCCTGCGTCGGCTCCGAGCGACGGGCGCCGCGCCGGTTATCCGATTGCGCGGTGGCGAAGCCCTCCTCACCCGTATTGCCCTGCGCCGGGCGCGGCGAGGCCGCAACCTGCCAGCGGTCGATCAAGGCGATGCGACCGGCGAGCCGCGATACCTCCGCGCAGGTGAGGGAGAACCTGCGCGCAGCCTCCTCGGGGTCCGCTGCGAGCGTGTCGCCGGCGATGGCGAGCACCCCGATCACGCGCTCGGCTCCCTCCGTCGCTCCTCCGGCGAGCGGGTAGGAGGTGGCCAGGAGCGGTCCTGCGGTCACCCAGCGATCGCCGAGCAGAACGGCATCGGCTGGATTCATCGCGGAAAGGACACGCCTCTCGTTGACGATCGGCCCGTAGGCCGGGTCGCCGGCGGGGATCGGAGGCGCGGCGGCGAGGCGATGCTCATCCTCGGGCTGGAATGCAATCTCGAGCGTGTCGCCGCGTAGCAGGTAGACGGAGAAATCCTCCGCGCCGGTCATCAGGCTCACGAACCGGGTCAGCCGCCCGGGAAGATTGCTCCAGGTGGCCCGATGAAGCTCGGTGACCGCCTCCGCGACATCGATGCCGGATGCGCGCGCGTCCGCCGCGATCCGACGCTCGAGCATCTCGATTCGCCCGCGCAAATCGGTGCAAAGGTCGGCCACGGCCAGGCACTCGCGGTTGCGCTCGGCAAGCTCGGCTTCGAGCTCCGCCGAGTTGGCGATTTGCCGGCTGCGGATATGCCCCACCAGCAGCGCCACGCAGCACCAGGCGACCGGCTCGACCGCGAGCCTGCCGATGTAGACGTACAGGTCCTCCGACATCAGCGCCGGCGGAAAGCCGTCCGCGAACTGGATGCCGGTGGCGATGATCGCCGAAGCAACCCCGCCGGCGAGCCCGTACTGGAGGCTGAGCACGATAACCGGCAGCCAGAGCGGGTTCGGATACGAGCCTCCCGCCAGCAGCACCAGCACCTGCCTTGTCAGCACGGCGACGGCAAAGAGCAGCGCGAACTCGAAACCGACGCGCAGCATGGATGACCAGCGCGTGCGATTCCCGGGCTTGCGCTTTTTTTCCCGCGCCGCTTGCAGGAGAGAGCCGGGGCGCTGATCCGGAGTGGCGGCTGGGTCGCTCACCTTCCTCTCCTGGGGACGAGCGCATCGCCGGGCTCCACCTTGCTGATGGTCGTGCCGGGGGCGTCCGGATCGGCATCGAGCTCGTCGCAGGCGGCCCGCTGCGCAGGGTCCGCCGCCGCCGTCTCTGCCGGCCCGCCGCAGAGGAGGCGGCGCGCCAGCGGCTCGTCGGCTTCCACCATCATGTGGACCAGGCGCCGGGCCGGAGTTTCGCCCCCGCCGCGATGCAGCCCCGGCTTGCGCCAGTACCCGATCCAGACCATCGCCTTGCTGAAGGCGGCTGTCGCATCGCCGGTCCGCACGAGAACGTCGAACAACGCGAGCCGCCCCACGCTGCGCTCCGGATTGGCGAGCTCGTCAAAGCGCGTCAGCGCGTCGCGCGCGCCATACAGGTCGTCGGCGGCCAGCAGCATCAAGCCCAGCCGCTCCGCGTCACTGGCGCTGATCATCCGGGAGGCAAGCAGCATTTGCAGCAGGCGCTGCTCACGGTCGAAGGCACCTTCGAGCCGATAATACGACAGCAGCTCGCGCGCCGTCGCCGGCGTCGGCGCCATCGCGAACAGCTGCTCGAGCGTGCGTGTTTCGGCAGTGCGGTCCTCAATATCCGCGTAATGCCTGGCCAAGAGCGCGAGCACCGCCGGATCCCGAGGATGATCGGCGGCGAAGTCGCGGATGATCCGCGTCGCCGGCTCGATCTCGGCAAAGGACATGTAGAGCTTGTAGAGCTGCACCACTGCGTCCATGTCACGCTTGCCGGCGCGGTAGCGCGCCTCGAGCACCGCCATGGCCTCCTGGTTACGGCCGTCGCGGACCAGCATTGTCCACTGCTCCCGCTCGCCCGGCACCATGGCAACCCCGGCGGCGAGCGCCACGAGCGTCAGCGAGACGATGAGGGCGATGTGGCGGAGCATCAGCGCTGATCCGCGGGCTCCAGGCAGGTGACCTCGAGATTGAGCGGGCTCATCGCGTCGGCGTCGGCGGTGATTGCGAGCCGCCCGTCATCGGCCACCTCGGCGTCGTCTTCCCATACCGGCACGTCCCTGGAATCCCGCACCAGCAGATGATACTCGCCGGGTTTCAGCCCACCCCACGTCATCTGTCCCGTTCCGTAGCCCTTGGCCATGACCGAGAAGCCGCACTCGTGGCGGCGCATGTCACGGAAGGTCCAGCGGCCCTCGATCAGGTACGGCGGGCTCGATGCCGCAATCTCACTCGTGCTGGCGCCGAGCGCGACGATCACCTCTTCCTGCGCCTCGTCGAGCGCGACGTAAAGCGTGGTCCCCTTTCTTGCTTGTCCGAGCACACCGACGCTGCGGGTGAAATCGACGGCGAGATCGCCGGCATCATCGAACCGCACTGTCTGCAAGGCGCCGCGATTCCTGATGAGCCAGCTCATCTCGCCCAAGGCTTCCATCCGGGTCGAGAAGAATCCGTCGGCGATGGCGGCATAGTGGGAGGCCGTGATCGGCGTCAGCAGCCCTTGCCGCGCGGCATCGAGGTGGTGGCGCACCGCGGCGAGCTGGGCCGAGCGCTCGCCCGCATACATGTGATAGTAGACGTCGATCGGCTTGAGCCGGCGCGGGCTCTCGGTGGCGTCCACGGTGGCTTGCAGGTTCAGGAAACCATGGTCGCGGCCGCTGCCGTCGCTCATGTAGATATAGTCGTTGGCATTGGCGGCATAGATCTGCCGCTCGGCGCCGGCTGCCCGCGACAGCGGAGCGAGGTAGCTGATCGACGGATAGTCGGCATCATACCGGGAGTCGCCGCCGTTGAGATTGCGCAGCCCGAGCCGACGCGTCCGGGCAATGGCGTCCGCGAACGGCTCGGCGCCTCCGCTCCACAGATAGAGCGTCCCGTGCTTGCCCTCCGGTGCCAGCTCCTCGGCCGCGTTGATGGCGCCTCGCACCTCCTGGTCGAGATCGAACGGATAATCGCTGAAGGCGCGCGGGGGATCACCCTCCCCCGGCCTGCCTTCGGTCTCGCCGCTCTTGCGGGCGAGCCCGGGGAACAGGCGGCGCCCGAGGCGGCGCATGCGGTCGCCGAGCACGGCCTTCCATTCCGACTCGTCGGGACCGATCAGGCGCTCCTCGAGCTTGCGATCGTAGTTCTCGAAAAAGCTCCACTGGTAGGGATGCGTGTAGCTGTGGGTGGCGACCTCGACCTGCGGCAGCGCGAACAGCTCACGGGCCGTTGCGCGCGCGGCCTCGGGGACGCCATAGCGGTCGTCGACATCGGCGCCGATGACGCCGATCGTGACGGGCAGGTCGGGATAGGGTGCAATGAGCTCCCTGAGAACGACCGTCGCGGAGATCGTCGGCTTGTCCCGGTAGGCTTCGATCAATGAGCCGTTGTTCCAGCCGTCGCCGTCGATGTGGCTGAACCAGAGCCGGCGCCCCGACAGGGTGGTCACGTCGGGAATGGGCATCAGCTCGACGCCGAAGGCTTTCTGGAAGAACGCGAATGGATCGATGATCCACTTGGTGCGGCCGGTCCCCGGCTCCTGGTAGATGATATAGCCGCTGGCCGCGTAGCCGCCGCGATTGCTGGTCAGAACCACGCTGCTCGCCAGCTGCTGATTGTTGTCCTCCAGCACGAGGTGAGAGGTCACGTCGGAGCCGAACGTCCCGACGATCGGGTAAGGCGGCAGCACCGGGTCGAGCGGGCGCTCGAAGCCGATGAGCGCATCGCGATGCACGACGCGCGTGGCGTAGGTCGCCTCGACCGTGCCGCCGGTCATGCCGAAGCCGATCTCGGCATAAAGCCGGTTCACATCGGCGAGCGCGGTGCCCCCCGCCGGCACGGCGCTGTCGCCGAGCACGACCACTCGCAGCCCGCGGGTGAGCTGATCCTGAGCCCAGGCGTAAAACGAGGCCGGCGCGGCGCGCTGAAGCCACATCACGATCCCGCGCACGGGCTCGATGCGCTCGGCACCGGGCAGGCCGGCATTGACATCCCAGTAGCTCACCTCGAAGCCGAGATAATTGAGCGGCATTTCCGCGAACCGATGAATCCGCGTCTGGTCCGGTCGCGGCTCCTCGCGGCTGTCGTAGATGGCGAGAATCTGCCGCCGCAGAGGCTCGGCACGGGGCTCGTCGGTAAGCGGCTGCGCCGCCGCGGCACCCGCCAGCAGCGAAAGGGCACCCAGTGCAAGAGCAGCCGAGCAGGCCAGGCAACCGCGAAGCATCTGTCGCCCCATCAAGCCGGGCGAAACGTCGACAATATGACCGGCGCGCTTTCGCAAAAGCGAGATGAATGAACGTTCAAGATCCATCCGGCAATCTTCGAAGGGCTGCCCGCAAGTGCTGCCGTCGACAGCGGGCCGGGCCGAATTCTCGCCGGTAGGATTTATCAGCACGGCGTCCAATGTCGAGAAGACTTTCTGCCGCCATCGCGTCAGTCGGAGCACCGATCCCGTTTGATCTGGGCCGCGCGGCGCGCCGCATGCGGCCGCACCGGCGTTCAATGCGAGGAGTCGAGTTCCGGCGGCGGCAAGGAGGCGAATGGCAGTGGCGCGTCGCCGGCTATTGCTGCCCTTCGTGGCCGGCCAAAGGCAACGCTCGAGCAGCGCCGCTCGCGCGACGCCGGCCCGGCCGTTGCACCAGCCGCCCGAAGCATGCCGGCCCCGCCCGCAGGGCGCGCAGGTGGCGGAAAGACTGCCAGAGGACGGGCGTCTGCTTCACGAAGCGCTTCACGCCGTGGCGGATGATCGACAGGCGGCTGGCGGTCCACCCCCGCCAGGTGACGTCGGTCACGTGATCGTAAAGCGGCGCAGCCGTGTCCGACCATTCCTGCTTGTACGCCTCGTCTCCGATCGTGAAATCGAAACGTTGCAAGCCGAGAGTCGTGGCGTGCCGCAAGAGCTCGCGCAGATGCATCGCCCCGGGGCCATAGCGGGACAATTCGCCCCCGTCATGGCTCGCCAGCACGTGATAGTAGCAGTCTCGGAAGGTCAGGCCGAGATTTGCCGCCGCCGCCGCCGATCCGACCGCCAGCCGGCTGACATGGACGAGGCCGCGGGCGCGGGGATCGGTAGCGAGCTCGAGATAGAACTCGCGATAGCCGGGGCGGGCAAAGATGTTTCGCACCCCCATGCGCGCCAAGGCCTGGGCCTTCTGGCGCATCAGCGTCGCGAAATTGCCCGCCGCTTCCTGCTCAGTTGCGGCAGTGACGAAACGGACTTCGCCGAACTCGGACAGGCGCTTGCGCTTGATGCGGTCGCGCCGGCGCGTCGCCGCAGACCGCCTGCCGGTGTAGAATGTGTCCCAATCGCCGCCCAGCTGCACCTGATGCGCGCCGCTGGCGTTGAGCGCCACCTCGAGGCCGGTGAAAGGATTGATCTGCCCGCCGACCCTTTCCGGCATTTTCTCGAGCTCGATCCAGTCGTGACGCAGCCGCGGATCGCGTTGGAGCAAATCTCGGATTTGCCGCCAGACCGTGGGGAAACGGGCCGGCGTGATGCAGCGGGCGAAATCGGCCGCCAGCAACGGCGCGTTGTAGTCGCACAGCTCCTGGCCGAGCCAGCGCAGCGGCTTGGGCGCACGCCGGCCGGCAACGGCGAGCGGCATGAGGAACATGATCTCGCCGTCGGCATGCCGGCCAATCACGATCGCGGGGGTCACGCCGTTGCGCAGCCCGATGTGGCGCTGCCAGGCCTCGAGCCATTGGAAGGTCTGGAACGGGGTGCAGTCGGCCGCCTGCTCGAAGCGACGCCAGTCGGCCTCGACCGCCGACAGCTCGGCGTGAACCGAAAGGCTTACGATGGGCTCGCCTCGGTCGGGCCACACAACGGATCTGCAAGCGGTGCGCGCAGCTTCCGCCGGAAGGCCGCTCGGTGCCAACGCCGCCAATTCGGTTGCGTGTGTCACAATTCCTGCCGAGGGCCCTGCTGCGCCAGCGTCGCCGTCCTAATCGCAAATCGTTAAGAATTCAGACGGTTACCGCCGATCCGAAGCGGATGACCGCGGCCGATCCGAGCCCAGGCGGGCGCCCCCGTCAATCTCGCCCTGGCGGCGGGATCAAGTCCATCAGGATCGTCCGACGACCCTGCCGATCAACCTCTCGGCATTGTCGGGCCCGTCGTCACCGGTCCAGACCACGTGCTGGTCCGGCCGCACCAGCACCAGGCGTGCCCCGTAGGCTGTGCGCCCGTCGCGGCAGGTGTCGGCCACGGTTTTCAGCGGCACGCCGAGGCTGGCGACCGCCGCCTCGAAGGCGCCGACGGCAGGCGGTGGCGCGTCGAAGGCCAGCAGGGTGAAACCGGGCGCCAGCTCCTCGAAGACGTTGCGGCCGGAGCTGAGCACCTGCGGTGCGAGGTGGTGGCCCGGACGCGCCCTGAACGTGTGCGTGCCATGCGCGCTGCAGACCGCGTGAAGCGGGCCGATCACCACCGACGAGCCCGCGTAGTTCGGCTCGTAGGTCTGCGCCCGCATTCCGCCGTCCCCTTCCAGCTGCTTCCAGGCCCGCTCGAATTCGCGGCGATCACGCTCGGGGCTGTAGCGGGCGAGGAAGCCTGCGTCCTTGGCGATGCGCGCAGCGATGAAGTCTTCCGCCGTCTCCTTGAAGATCGGCCGCCGCTCCTCGCTGTAGGACGCCAGCAGGGCATCACCTCCCCAGCCGTCGAGCCTGGCAGCGAGCTTCCAGCCGAGATTCGCCACGTCCTCGAGACCGTTGTTGAGCCCGAAGCCGCCGTAGGGCGGGTGACTGTGCGCGGCGTCTCCGGCGATGAATACCCGCCCCACCTGATATTGGTCCGCGACCGCAACGCGCAGATCCCAGAACCCGACATGCTCGAGCTCGCAGGCGAACTTGAACCCGGCTGCCTGTTGAACAAGTCCCTTGAAGTCGAAGTTGTCCTTGGTGGTGTCGGGCGGCACCGGCGCATGAAAGAACCAACCCTCCCCCACGTCGATCCGGCCGAAGAACTGCCAATAGCCCTTGAGATCCGGGTGCAGCACCCGATAGGTGGAGCGCTCGCCGAAGCGCGCCAGCCCCGCATGCAGCTCGCGCGAGCGAAATACGACGAGCACCATGAGCTGCTCGAAGTCGGTGCCGCCACGCTCGATCCCCGCCGCGCTGCGCACCATCGAGCGCGGGCCATCGCAACCCACGACATAGTCGGCTTCCCAGACCTCGCGGCCCGGTCCTGCCTCCTCCGCCACGCTGACCCGCACCCCCTCGGCGTCCTGCTCGAGCGACGTGGCGGTCCAGCCGAAACGGCTCTCGACCCGTGAAAGCGCGGCCATCTTCTCGCGCAGCACCGCTTCCATCCGGTATTGGGGCAGCCGCTCATTGGCCTGAAAGTAGTATGGCCGGACGACCTCCCGGCCAGCCGGCAGGTTCCAATAATCGCTCATCAGATTGCGGTAGGCGGTCGCCTCGCCGATCGGGTATCCGGCGGGCATGACGCGCGCCGCGCGCAGCTCCTCGACGATGCCCCAGAAGTAGAAGTGCTCGAGCGTGCGCTGGGTGAGATTTTGCCCTTTCGGAATCCGCTGCAGGTCGGTGCGGGTTTCCACCAGCGCGCAGGCAATGCCGCGCAGGCCGAGATCGACAGCGAGCGCCACGCCGACCGGCCCTCCCCCCACGATCACCACTTGGCGGCGCTTGCTCACTGCGGCTCGGGTTGCGGCACAGCGAGGAGATCGCCTGTTCAGCCGCGGCGTGCTGCATCGCGCAACATCCCGGACTTTGCAACCTCCGTCTGCGCTTGGTCATTGCGCCGGGGAGCGCCTGCCAATACAGTCGGTTCCGACCCGATGACGCCCGTCCGCGGCGCATCAACGGAGGATGCAGATGGACATCCGCGAAACCGCGCCCCGTCTCGAGGAGCTCGAGAAGATTTCCACGCGCACCGACACGCGCGATTATCTCGCCAAGGCCGCCCCGACGACCGAGAAGCTCAAGGACTGGCTGGTGATCGACGTCGACGCGCACGTCAATGAGACCGCGTTCTGGTCCGAGATCACCGACCGCATCGACAACGAGGTGCTCCGCTACATCGCCGAGGCGTTTCGCGACCGCGGCCCGGCACCGGGCCTGCTCAACGCCAACGGGCCGCTGTTCCAGGACGTGGCCGGACGCATCATGCACCAGCAGAAGCTCGCCGAGCCCACTCCGCCCGGCCTGCACCGCCAGGTCCAGCTTACCCAGCGCGCCATGGAGGCCTTGGGCATCGATTACATGGTGGTGTTTCCCACCCCGATGCTCTCGCTCGGCATGCATCCGCAGGTCGACGCCGAGGTGGCGCTGGGCAATGCCTATAACCGCTGGCTGGTCGAGGAGATCCTGCCGCAGGACCAACGCCAGAAGGCATTGCTCTATCTGCCGTTCAACGACCCCGACGCCTGCGTCGACACGGTCGAGCGCTTTGCCGATGCGCCGGGCGTGGTCGGCTTCTCCGTGACCTCCACGCGCCACAAGCCGGTCTGGCACAACTCCTACATGCGGCTGTACGCGGCGCTGCAGGAGAGCGGCAAGCCGCTCGGTTTCCATGCGGGGTTCACCTGGGGCGATCCGTCGTTCGCGCAGATCAATCGCTTCATCGGGATGCATTCGCTCTCGTTCGTGCACTTCAACATGATCCATCTCACCAACTGGGTGCTCAACGGGCTGCCGGAGCGCTTCCCCAGGCTCAAGGTGATCTGGATCGAGAGCGGGCTCGCCTGGGTCCCGTTCGTCATGCAGCGGCTCGACTCCGAGTACATGATGCGAACCTCGGAATGCCCGCTGCTCAAGCGTCCCCCGAGCGAGTACATCAGGCAGATGTACTTCACCAGTCAGCCGCTCGAGCGCAGCAACATGAAGCTCACGCAGGCGACCTTCGAGGCGATCAACGCCGATACCCAGCTGCTCTATGCGTCGGACTGGCCGCACTGGGATTTCGACGCTCCGAGCTCGATCACCAAGCTGCCGTTCCTCAAGGAGGAGGCCAAGCGCAACATCCTCGGCCTCAACGCCGCCCGCCTGTTCGACCTCGAGGTGCCGCCGGCGAAATCCGGCAAGCGGGCGCCGCAGCGGGAAGCTGTGGCCGTGCCGGCAGAATGAGCGTGCGCTGTCGCGGTCGATGAGCGCAACCGCCGTCAATCCCGAGGTCGCCGAGGCGGCTGCCTCGTTCTGCGCCATCGCGGAGGACAGCCTCGCGCGCGGCAAGCCGGAGGCAGTGCCGGACGAGACCCTCCAGCAGCTGCTTTCCGCCGCGGTCAAGCTCTACGCCGCCAAGTCGGAGGACCGTGCGCAGGAGCTTCCGCCCTTCGGCGACCGGCCGGTTAACGCCACCGAGGCGATCACCGCGATCTGCGCCTTCATGCGCGCCGCCGATCTCAATTTCTTCGATCTGCAGATGTGGTACCGGCGCGGCGAGAAGGCGTGAGCGGGCGAGCCGGCGGGCACGCGGAGCAAGAGGTGCAGCGATGAACGAGATCATGGTCGGTGAGCTCGACGAGTTTGCGGAAGGCGGCTACCGCGTGCTGCGGGTGGACCGGTTCGAATTCGGCATCTTCCGCGAGGGCGAGCGCCTCATCGGCTATGAGAATTACTGCCCGCATGACGGGGGTCCGGTCTGCCAGGGGAAGGTGATCCCGCGCGTCGAGGAGGAGCTCGCGGCCGACCAGACGAGCCGCGGCCTGCGCTTCGCCAAGAGCAGGAATATCGTCTGCCCCTGGCACGGCTGGGAGTTCGATATCGCCACCGGGCGTCATTGCGGCGACCCGAAATACCGGCTGCGCCCGGTCGAGGTGAAGGTGCGGGACAACCGGGTCTATGTCGCGGTGCCGCCGAAAAGCTGAGCGCGCCCCGGCCCCCCTGATTCCCCTTGCTGAACGCCCGCGGCACGACCGATCCCCGCCTCGAGCTGAGCATTGCGCTCTCCGACAACGAGCGCACGCGGCCGCTGCTCGAAGGGCGGATCGCGCCGCAAGGCATCAAGCTCGTCGCCACCATGGTGCACCCCTCGGAGATGTTCTGGCGGCAGCTGCGCTTCGCCGAATTCGACGCCTCCGAGATGTCGATGTCGTCGCTGCTCATCGCGGTCGCGCGCGGCGATACGCGGTGGCTGGCGATACCGGTCTTCACCATGCGCAAGTTCTTTCACACCAGCATCATCGTGCGCACCGACTCCGGCATCGCCGCTCCGGCCGATCTGCGCGGCAAGCGCATCGGGGTGCCGGAATACCAGCAGACCTGGGCGATCTGGTCGCGCGGCGTCCTGCAGCACGAGTTCGGGGTCCATGCTCGCGAGATCGAATGGTTCATGGAGCGCAACCCCGAGAGAAGCCACGGCGCGGCGACCGGCTTTGCCGCGCCGGCCGGCGTGCGCGTGCACCAGATCCCGCCGAGCACCAGCATCGGCGAGATGCTGTTGCGGGGGGAGCTCGACGGGGCCGTCAATTATCTCGTCGACCGGAACCTGGTCGATCGCAGCGCCGTCGATGTATCCGGCGTGACCCGCCATCTGTTCGCCGACCCGGCGGAGGAGGGTCGCCGGTTCTACGCCAAGACCGGCCTGTTCCCGATCAACCATACGGTGGTGGTGCGGCGGACGCTGCTGGAGAAATATCCCTGGATCGCGCTCAACCTCTACTCTGCGTTCCTCGCAGCCAAGCAGGAGAACGCGCGCCAGGGCCGGTCCTACCTGCAGTGGTATCTCGAGACCGGGTTGCTGGCCCCCGGCATTGCCCGCGCGCTCGCAGAAAAAGATCCGCTCGCCTATGGTTTCCGCGCCGCGCGGCCCGAGCTCGAGACGATCGCCCAATACGTGCACGAGCAGGGGCTCAGCGCGCGACGCGTGGGACTAGAGGAAATCTTTGCACCCAGCACGCTGGATTTGTGACGCATGAGCCAAGGCTACGACTACGTCATTGTCGGCGGCGGCTCGGCCGGCTGCGTGCTCGCCAACCGGCTGAGCGAGGACGCGGCGGCGCGCGTCCTGCTCCTCGAAGCCGGCGGGCGCGATCGCAATCCGCTGATCCACATCCCGCTCGGCCTGGGCAAGATGCACGAGCACAGGATGTTCGATTGGGGCTACGACACCGAGCCCGAATCGAACCTGAACGGCCGCAGCATCGAGGCGATGCGGGGCAAGGTTCTCGGCGGCTCCTCCTCGATCAACGTCATGGCCTATACCCGCGGGCATCGCGGGGATTACGACCGCTGGGCGCAGAAGGGGGCGCTCGGCTGGTCCTATGCCGACGTGCTCCCCTATTTCAGGCGCGGCGAGACCTGGGCGGGCGGAGAGAGCCCGTGGCGGGGCGGATCGGGGCCGGTGGGCACCGAGCTCGCCAGGACCCGGGACCCGCTCTATGACGCCTGGCTGGAGGCGGCGAAGGCGGCGGGCTTTCCCGTCACCGGGGATTACAACGGCTCAGCGCACGAAGGCTTCGGGCGCGCCCAATACACCATCCGCGGCGGCTATCGCTCGTCGGCGGCGACGGCGTATCTCCGGCCGGCGCGGGCACGGCGCAACCTGCGGGTCGAGACGAGCGCGCACGCCACGCGCGTGCTCATGCTCGGCACGCGGGCGACCGGCGTGCAATACCTGAGGCGCGACGGCGCGGCGGCGCAGGTCGAAGCCGATCGCGAGGTCATTCTCTGCGGCGGCGCGTTCAACACGCCGCAGCTTCTCATGCTTTCGGGCATCGGCCCGACGGACCATCTCGCCGCGCTCGGCATCGAGACGGCCGTCGATCTTCCGGTCGGCAGGAACCTGCAGGACCACCTGGCGGTATGGATCTTCTTTCGCCGCCTGCACAACGGCGCGTTCCATCGCCAGATGCGCCTTGATCGTATCGCGGTGAGCATGCTGCGCGCCTATCTCTTCGGGACCGGTCCCGGCACGGTCGTGCCGGGCGGG
Source organism: Xanthobacteraceae bacterium (assembly GCA_036406655.1). Classification (GTDB taxonomy): domain Bacteria; phylum Pseudomonadota; class Alphaproteobacteria; order Rhizobiales; family Xanthobacteraceae; genus VAZQ01. The sequence continues at coordinate 12,002 of DASXAP010000336.1, forward strand.
CTGCATGCCTTCGTCAAGACGCGGCCGGAGCTGGCGGTGCCCGACATCGAGTTCATGTTTCGCGGGGCAGCGGCCGATACCCATCTCTGGTTTCCGCTGCTGCGCCCGGCATATGTCGACGGTTACGCCATTCGCCCGACGCTGCTGCACCCGGACAGCCGCGGCCAGATCCTGCTGCGCTCGACCGAGCCGCTGGCGCCGCCGCGCATCCGCTACAATTTCTTCTCCGCGGCGGACGATCTCCCGCGGCTGCGGGAAGGTTTTCACCGCGCCCGCGACGTCGCTCATCAGAAGCCGCTCGCGCCCTACCGCGGGGCCGAGACCTCGCCGGGCGCGGAGGTGAAGACCGATGCCGACATCGACGCTTTCATCAGGCGAACGGCGATCACCGCCCACCATCCCTGCGGCACCTGCGCCATGGGCATCGGCCCGGAGGCGGTGACCGATCCGCAGCTGCGCGTCCGCGGGGTCGAGCGGCTGCGCGTCGTCGACGCCTCGGTCATGCCCGACCTCGTCTCCGCACATATCAATGCATGCGTCCTCATGATCGCGGAGAGGGCAGCCGATCTGATCCGCGGGAAGCAGGCCCTGCCGCCCGAGCCGGGTGCCTGACGACAGGGCATAGACGCCGATGCTGCATGATGCGAAGCCCGACCTTCCCGTCGAGCTTCGCGCCATGATCTTGCGTGTCTTCGGTGTCAGGGTCTGTGCGCTGTCGTCATAAAGCCCTCGTACGGCTGGAGCGCCTCCTTGCTGAGATCGGCACAGAGCTTGCCGAGCTTGCCGG
>DASXAP010000337.1:0-4429 GCA_036406655.1 Xanthobacteraceae bacterium
AGGAGCGAGCTGTCGAGAACAGTTTACCCCTGCGGGTCCGTGCTGTCACCCGGCAGACCGGCCGTGCGTCGTGACGTTTGATAGGAGGCGTGTTGATCACACGCGCCGCGATGTTCGCGGTCTCGACCGAGCCCAGCATTGCGTTTGGCATGTCTCTGACGGGTCATGTATGGACGGCGGCAGATTGGCCGCAGCTCCCCCGAAAGCCGTCAAGGCTGCATGACCCGGATAGCCATCAGCGACTTCCGCCAGTGCGGGATTGCTGACGTCGTAGTGCTTGATGGCCAGCTTGATCGCGGCGTCTTCATCGGCCGCCTCGACTTCGCCCACCCACTCGGCCGAGGCGCGCAGGCCGCCTGCCCGAGCCAGCCTTAGTTAGCTGCAGCATGTCCCGATCGGATCGAATCAGAACGTCGTCATGGCCGGGCTTGTCCAGGCTTGTCCAGGCTTGTCCCGGCCATCGACGCCTTGCTCGCTCAGGAAAGACGTGGATGCGCGGGACAAGCCCGCGCATGACGTGCACGCAAATGAGAGAAATCACATCTAACTAGGCCCTGAGCGCGGCCCGGGCCCGGTCGGCGCTTTCGCCCGCCGTCCGCCGCAGCCTCGGCATCACCTCGTCGGCAAACAGCGCGATCGACCGCAGCGACTCCCGCAGCGTGAGGTCGCCGAAGGCGAACTGGCCGACGACGTAGTTGCAGCGCGTCTGCTCGAGCTGCGCGGCGAGAAAATCGGCGACGGCGCCGGGGGTGCCGGCGATGCCCTGGCCGCGTTCGCGCAGGAGGTCGAATGTCTCCGGGCGGGGATGCGATTGCGCGCGCTGGTGGCGGCGGAACAGGAAGGTGAAGCTTGCATGCCACACGAGATAGGCTCGCCGCGCCAGCGCCAGCGCCTCGGCCTCGCTCGGCGCGACGACGATGAAACGGCCGAGCCCGAGCTTGGGGAACGGCACGCTCGGCGCATGCACCTGCGGCCAGATGGCTCGATAGCGATCGATCGACAGCCGCGTCTCCCGCGGCGGATCGAGGCTCACCACGTTGAGGTTGCGGCGCGCGGCGCGCTCGGCACTCTCGGGCATGTGAACGCCGTACCAGATCGGCGGATGCGGCTGCTGCAGCGGCGCGATCTCCATGGGCACTGCATGGAAGGAGAAATGCCTGCCCTTGAAATCGAGCAGCTTCTGCGTGAGCCCCTTGAGCACCAGCTCGACCGCCTCGGCATAGATCTCCTGTGCCTCGTCGGGGCTGGCGCCGTAATATTCGAGCTCGATCGGCACCGAGCCGCGACCGAAGCCGATTTCCAGCCGGCCGCCGCTCAGCTGGTCGAGCATGCAGATTTCCTCGATCAGGCGCAGCGGGTGGTGCACCGGCATCGCCCAGACCAGCGGCCCGAAACGCAGCCTGCGCGTGCGCTGGGCTACCGCCGAGAGGAACACGCTCGGCGAGGGCGCCATGCCGAGCGGCGTCGAGTGATGCTCGGCGAGATGGTAGGCGTAGAAGCCGGCGCGGTCGTAGGCCTCGGCGATCTTGAGGCGATCCTCGTAGTAGTCGGCAAGCGAGGGGCCGCAGCGGTCGAGGTGATCGAAAACACCGAATTCCATTGCCGGGCGAGACCTCCTGGCGCCGGCGGGATCGGCCAGCGGCTCCATCTTGAACATTTGCGCCGTCGAGGCAACCGCCGCCGCCCCGCCCGCGACGGTCGCCGGCTGCTGCAGCGATCGGTCGCGCAGGAGCGGATTTCCTCGCCCGCCGAGCCGTGCCATCGTGGAGCGATGCTGCTTGCTCGGGTGCTGGCGCTTGCCGCGTTCGTCTGGCTCGCGGGCGCTCCCGGCGCCGCCGCCGCCGACCGCATTCGCCTGGCGGTGCAGAAAACCGGCACGCTCCTCTGGGAGCTGGACGTGATCAGGGCGCACGGGCTCGATCGCAGGCTCGACCTCGCCATCGACGCCGTCGAGCTTGCCTCGACCGAAGCCGGCAAGATCGCACTCAAGGGCGGCAGCGCCGATATCATCCTCTCCGACTGGCTGTGGGTCGCGCGCGAGCGCGCGCTCGGCGATACGCTCGTATTCTATCCCTCCTCGAGCACGCTGGGCGCGGTGATGGTGCCGGGCCAATCCCCCGTCGCGGGTATCGCGGACCTGCGGGCGAGGAAGCTCGCGGTGGCCGGCGGGCCGCTCGACAAGAGCTGGCTGCTGCTGCAGGCATTCGCTCGCCGCAGCGGGATCGATCTCAGGCGCGAGGCGACGGTCGTCTACGGCGCGCCGCCGCTCCTCTCGCAAAAGGCGTTGCAGGGCGAGACCGACGCCACGCTCACGTTCTGGAATTTTTGCGCCGATCTGGAGAGCAAGGGCTTCAGACGCGCCGTCGCCGTCGAGGACGCGATGAAAGCCCTCGGCGCCGTGGCGCCGATCGCCATCGTCGGTTACACATTCGACGGGACCTGGGCGAGCCGCAACCGCTCGACCGTCGACCGCTTTCTCGAGGCGACGCGCCAAGCCAAGGAAATTCTCGCCGGCTCGGCCGACGAGTGGCAGCGCCTCGCGGCGCGGATCGGCACCGGCGACGCGAACGCGCTGTCGATCTATCGCCGCCGTTACAGTGAAGGCATGCTTCGTCGCGCGGTGGCGGAGGAGGAGATGGATGCGCGCGCGCTTTACCGGGTCCTCGCCGAGACCGGCGGAACCGAGCTGGTCGGTCCCGCGCCGGAGCTCGCGCCGGGCACCTTCTATCGGCCGGCCGGGGCGGAATGAGCGGGGCTGACCGTGGCGGCACGGCTCGCTTCGTTGGTGCTGCTGGTCGCCGCCTGGTACGCCGCCTCGCAGCTCGCCGGCGCCCGGCTCCTCCCGGAGCCGCAGGCGGTCGCGCTCGCGATCCTGGACGAGGCCCGATCGGGAGCCCTCCTCTTCAATCTCGCGGCAACTCTCGCGCGCGTCGCAGCCGCCTTCATCATCGCCATGACGCTCGGGTCGGCGCTCGGCCTCGTCATGGGCCGCTCGCGGCTCGCCGACCGGCTCGGCGATCCCTGGCTGATCGTGCTCCTCAATCTCCCGGCCCTGGTGATCATCGTGCTCGCCTATGTCTGGGCCGGGCTCACGGAAACCGCGGCCATCATGGCCGTCGCGCTGAACAAGCTGCCGGTCGCGACAGTGACGGTGCGGGAGGGGGCGCGCTCGCTCGACCGCGCGCTCGATGACGTCGCGCAGGTCTTCCGCATGGGCGCATGGGTGCGGCTGCGCCACGTGGTGCTCCCCCAGCTCGCCCCCTACCTCGCCGCCGCCGCGCGAGCGGGCTTGTCGCTGGTCTGGAAGATCGTGCTCATCGTCGAGCTGCTCGGGCGGCCCAACGGCGTCGGCTTCGAGATCGGCGTCGCCTTCCAGCTGTTCGACGTGACCCGGATCCTGGCCTATGCTTTCGCGTTCATCGCCGTCATGCTGGCGATCGAGTCCTTTGTGGTGCAGCCGATTGAACGACACGTCGCCCGCTGGCGCCCGCGACCGGCTTGATGTCACGATCAGGCGAAAGGCATTCCGCACCGCTTCCGGCGCAAATCTGGAAGTGCTGCGCGACCTGAGCTTCGGCCTGGGCAGCGGGGAGGTGGCCGCGCTGGTCGGCCCCTCCGGCTGCGGCAAGACCACGCTTCTGCGCATCATCGCCGGGCTCGATCGGGATTTCATCGGCGAGATCGCGCTTCCCGCGCATGGCACGCTCGGCATGGTGTTCCAGGAGCCGCGCCTGCTGCCGTGGCGCACGGTCGAGCAGAACGTGCGGCTCGCCGCGCCGCAGGCAAAGGAGGCGGCAATCGAGGCGCTGCTGCAGACGCTCGGGCTCGCCGCGCACCGACGCCATTATCCGGGCGAGCTCTCGCTCGGGCAGGCGCGGCGAGCGGCGCTGGCGCGCGCCTTCGCGGTCGAGCCCGATCTGCTGCTGCTCGACGAGCCCTTCGTATCGCTCGATGCCGCGCTCGCCGCGCGACTGCGCGAGGAGCTTGCCGAGCTGGTCAAGCGGCGCCCGGTCACCACGCTCCTGGTGACCCACGACGTGGAGGAGGCGATCGGGCTCGCCGACCGGGTGCTGCTCCTCTCGGCGCATCCCGCGCGCGTCATTGCCGAGGTGCCGGTTTCGAGCCGAGGAGCCATGCCTCCACCGCAAGAGGTCGACGCGATCCGCGAGGAGATCGCGCGGCGCATGAGCCAAGCCTATTCCTAGCAATCCGCGGAGCAGCGGTCACGCGGCATCGATCACTTCGAGCGCCTCGGAACCAGCGTCCGCCGGTTTCACCGCATTGCGGCAGAGGTCAACAACGTCCGCCAGGGTGAGCGCATGGCCGTTTGCCCCGGTCAGCTCCGACTGCGGCACGCTGCGCGCGTCGTAGCCCCAGAGGCAGGCGAGAATCGTGGCGGACGGCAGCCGCCGGCGCATCCGCCGGATCG
>DASXAP010000338.1:0-4229 GCA_036406655.1 Xanthobacteraceae bacterium
GAGGTCTTCCTGCTGCTGCTCGAGGACGTGAAGAGCCCGGCGAAATTTGCGCGGGTAGCGGCGCGGGCGCTGCGGGCCGGCAAGCCGCTGATCGTGAGCAAGCTCGGCCGGTCCCGGGCCGGGAGCCGCGCAGTCGCCGCCCATACCGGCGCCAAGGCCGGCTCGGATGCCGAGCATCGCGCGGCCTTCGCCCGGCACGGCGTGATCGCGAGCGACGACCTCGACGAGATGCTCGACATCGCCGCCTCCTTCGTTGCCTTCGGCTCGCGCCTGCCGGCCGGCAACCGGGTCGGCATCTGCACCTCGTCGGGCGGCGGCGGCGCCTGGCTCGCCGATGCCTGCAGCGCCGCCGGGCTCGAGGTGCCGGAGCTCGATGCCGCCACGCGTGGCTGCATCGATCGGCACCTTCCCTCCTACGGCACGTCGCGCAACCCGGTCGACGTGACGGCGCAGGGCGTCTATCGCTCCGCCTATGCGCAGTTCGCCCGGCTGATGGTCGCCTCTCCCGCCATCGACTCCGTCATCGTCGCGCTCACCGCGCGCAATCCCCGCCTGCTCACGCGCGACCGCGAGCCGCTCGCAACCCTGGCCGGCGAGAGCAGAAAGCCGATCTGCATGTGGAGCTACACCGAGCCGGCGCCGGAGAGCGTGTCGCTCCTGAGCGAGGCCGGCTATCCGCTGTTCACGACCGCGAAGCACTGCGCCCGCGCCCTGCGGGTCATGGCCGAATACCGCGCCGCCCGCGAGCGGTCGATGCGAGAGTGACACGTCAGCGAAAGGATGGCCGGCATGGCTCCCTACAAGGACATCGGTGTCGAGGTGAGCGGGCATGTCGCCCTCGTCGAGATCAGGCGGCCGCCCAACAACTTCTTCGACGTTGCGCTGATCCGCGAGATCGCCGACGTCCTCGAAGCCCTCGACCGGGACGCAGCGTGCCGCGCGGTGGTGCTCGCCTCGCAGGGAAAGGCATTCTGCGCGGGGGCCAATTACGGCGACGGCAGCACGCTCGATCGCGAGGGGCGCCGGCCCGGCGAGGAGACGCAGCCGGTGCGGCAGCTCTACAGCGAAGCGGCTCGTCTGTTCCGTGCCGGCAAGCCGATCGTCGCCGCCGTGCAGGGTGCGGCCGTCGGCGGCGGGCTCGGCCTTGCGCTCGTGGCGGACTTTCGCGTCGCCTGCCCGCAGGCGCGCTTCTGCGCCAATTTCACCCGGCTCGGTTTCCACCCGGGCTTCGGCCTGACCGCGACGCTGCCCGAGGTCGTCGGCCGGACCAAGGCTGCGCTCATGCTCTATACCAGCCGCCGCGTCACCGGCGAGGACGCCTACCGGATGGGGCTCGCCGACGTGCTGGTGCCGCTCGAGGAGGTGCGCGCGGCCGCGCACAGGCTCGCCGGCGAGATCGCCGAAAACGCGCCGCTCGGCATCCTCGCCACCCGCGCGACCATGCGCGCCGGTCTCGCCGAGCGGGTCGCTGCGGCCACCGCGCACGAGCTCGCCGAGCAGGCACGGCTGCGCAAGACCGACGATTTCAGGGAAGGGGTGAAGGCGATGGCCGAGCGCCGGGTCCCCAATTTCGCCGGGCGATAGCTGTTGCGATGCTGCTCGGTGCTTGCGTAGGGTTGGCAGGCTCGCGTTGCGATGCCGCCGGCACCGGCAACCGTGACGGCGATCCTCCCCGGCATCGCCCGCATCGAACGGCTTTCGAGGTCGCGCGTGCTCAGCGCTGAAAAAAACCGAATTCTCACCCAGGTCGGGCCCGGCACGCCGATGGGGGAATATCTGCGCCGCTATTGGCAGCCGATCGGCGGCGCGAGCGAGCTCGAGGGCAATCCGATCAAGCCCCTTCGCCTCCTCGGCGAGGACCTCGTCCTCTACCGGGACTTGCGCGGGACCTTCGGGCTCCTCGACCGGCATTGCCCGCACCGGCGCGCCGATCTCTGCCATGGCTTTGTCGAGGAGCGCGGCATCCGCTGCAACTATCACGGCTGGCTCATGGACGAGAGCGGCGCCTGCCTCGAGCAGCCCTACGACGACATCGCCAATCCGCACTCGCGGGCGCGGGAGCGCTGCGCGACCAGGGCCTATCCGGTGAAGGAATGTGCGGGGCTCCTGTGGGCCTATCTCGGACCGCAGCCGGCGCCGGAGCTGCCGGTATGGGAGCCCTTCACCTGGGGAAACGGATTCCGCGAGATCGTCCTCTCCGACGTGCCGTGCAACTGGTTTCAGTGCCAGGAGAACTCGTGCGACCCCGTGCACTTCGAGTGGATGCACGACAACTGGAGCCTGCGGCTCGCGGGGAAGCCGGGCCCCTATGCCGGCAGGCATCTCAAGCTCAAGTTCGAGGAGTTCGAGCACGGCTTCATCTACAAGCGCGTGCGCGAGGATTCGGACGAGCGCAATCCGTACTGGACGGTCGGGCGCGTGGCGCTGTGGCCGAACGGGTTCTACCTCGGCAATCATTTCGAGTGGCGGGTGCCGGTCGACGACGAGAGCACGCTGAGCGTCGCCTGGTTCTTCGTGCGGGTGCCGAAAGGGCGCGAGCCCTACGTGCAGGACAAGGTCCCGACCTGGGTGAGCCCGATAAAGGACGAGCACGGCCGCTGGATCACCAGCCACGTCATCAACCAGGACATCGTCGCCTGGGTCGGACAGGGGCGTATCGCCGACCGCAGCAAGGAGAATATCGGCCCGAGCGATCTCGGGATCGTGATGATCCGCAAGCGCTTCTTCGAGGAGCTCGACGCGGTTGCGCGCGGGGAGGAAGCCAAGGGCATCATTCGCAGCGCCAACGCGGCAAGGCTCGTGGAGCTGCCGTTCTTCCACAAGCGGGAGAGCACCGAGGGCATCACGCTCGCGGAATTCGACAATTATCCGCTGCTCAAGGTGCGCCTCAAGGGCTTCCGCCACTGCTACGGCCAGCCGCCCGAGGTGTGGCGCGCTTTCCGCGAGGCGATGGGCATTGCCGAGTAGGCTTCTCGCGAGCCTCTCCGGATCGCTTTCGACAACGTGCGCAACCGAACAATCGTGGTGTCGGGGTGCGGCGGCGCATCCGCGCGGACGCGACGCACCAGCGTTGCTGCAAACGCAGGGAACGGAAACGACGCGGAACGCGTTGCGGTCCGGCTGGGCGAGAGCTTGTCATGCCGTCGACGGACTACCTGCACCCGGAATTCGGCTATTTCGGTCCCGGCCCGCGCCTGCGCCGCGACCTCAAGGTCGCCTGCTTCTCGCTGCTCTTCGGCGTGATGGCGGGCGCGGTCGTCATCGCCGCGCTCGGTGGCCGCGACGATGGCGACGCCGATGCCGCGGCGCTAGCACCCGCGGTGTCCGCGGTGCAATCGCACGCGACTGCGGCGGATGCGGGCGCGTCAGCTCCTGCGAGCGCGATTTCGCCGCCCGCTCGTGCCGGCGTGCCGGCGATCACGGCGCCGCGCATGCGGTTCGTGCGAACGGGCAACAGCGCCCATCCGGGAGCCGGCAAGCCGGGAGCGGGCAAGCCGGGCACGGCGAGCGCGGTGATTGCGACCGACGGCAAGGCGGAGAAAGCCGAGCCGGTCGCGGCTGCGCCGGCGCGTCTCGCCGACGTGTCGCCGAGCCCGACGGCAGTGCCGGTGCAGCCGCCGCCGGCGGAGCATGCATCACCCACGCCGCGGGCTGCCGCGGCGGCGAAAAGGAAAGCCGCTCGCGCGCAAGCCCGCCGGCGCAATGATACCGACAGCGAGTATTCCTGGCGCGACGAGCGTCCGGATCGCTGGTACGGCCGCGGTTATGCGGGCTACGGCTATCCGCGCGGCGGTTATGGCCGCGAGGGTCCCTACGCCAGGGGATACTGGGGCTGGTGAGCCCTGTTGCTCGGCCTGCCGGGCAGTCTGGCCAGCCGTTGCAATCGCCCGATGCGAAGCGCCCGACACGTGAGTGTCGGGCGCTCGGCTGATCGGAACCTTTCGGAAGCGCCGGTCAGGCGGCCTTTAGATTGCCTGCCGCCGGCTTGCCGCGCTCGGTCGTCACCTCGTAGCTCACGCGCTGGCCTTCGACCAGGGTGTCGAGGCCGGCGCGCTGCACGGCGCTGATGTGCACGAACACATCCTTGCCGCCGCCCGCCGGTTCGATGAATCCAAAGCCCTTTTGCGTGTTGAAGAACTTAACCGTGCCTGTGGCCATCATCGTCTCCTTGCATTGCCATCAGTCGATCCGGCCGCGCGCATCCGCGGGCCGGCATGAAACATCCAGAT
>DASXAP010000339.1:0-4995 GCA_036406655.1 Xanthobacteraceae bacterium
GCGTTGTGCAGCGCCGGTGCCGCCAGCCCCCCGCCGCGAATGGCGATTGCCACGCCGACATGCACCGCCTGCGAGGCCTCGAACTTGGTGTCGCGATAGAAGCCGTTGAAGGCAGGAAATCGGCGCGCGGCCAGGGAGACAGCCTTGATGGCGAGCGCTCCCATGAGCAGCCGGTTGTCGGGCGGACGCGATGCGTTCTGCTCCGCCAGCCAATGCTCGCACGCCGTCACATCGACCTGGTGCTCCAGGTAGTAGTGCGGGATTTCCCGTTTCGATCGCGCCATCGCTGCTGCGATGGCGGTCCGCATTGCTCCAAGGTCGAGCCCGGCAGCCCGCCTCGTTTCGGGTACAGGCGCGGCTTCTCCGCGAGCCTTGGCGAGCGCGTGCTCGACGTCGTCGTGGGTAATCGCGCCGCCGGGGCCGCTGCCCGTGACGGTTGAAAGGTCGATGCCGCGCTGCTCCGCGAGCCGCCGCGCCGCCGGCGACGCCCGTGCGCCCGCGCCGGCCGGAGCGGCTGGACGGATCGGTGGGATCACCGCAGCAGGCACTTCCGCCGGAGCGGCGGGACGGACCGGCGGGACCGCCGCAGCAGCGGGCGCTTCGCCTTCCACTCGGAGCCGCGCCAGCGGCGTGCCCACCGGTACCTTGGTATCGAGATCGACCAGGAGCTGCTCGATCTGGCCCGATTGGTAGATCTCCACCTCGATGGCGCCCTTCTGCGTGTCGACCACCGCAACAATGTCGCCGCGCTTGACCCGATCGCCCGGCTTGACCAGCCATTCCACGAGCGTGCCCGCCTCCATGTCGGGCCCCAGTGATGGCATGCGAAACTCGGCCATGGCGTAGCCTCAGGCTCGACCCAGCGCCGCCTTGGCGGCCGCAACGATTTTTCCAGGCTGTGGGATTGCCGCCTGCTCCAGATGGGCGGGATAGGGAATCGGCACCTCCTCGCTGCAGACTCGGCCGATCGGCGCATCGAGCGACCAGAACGCCAGCTCGACGATGCGCGTGCCGATCTCGGCGGACAGACTGCCGCTGCGCCAACCTTCGTCGATGATGACGGCGCGCCGTGTCTTGGCGACCGAGCCCATGATGGTTGCGTCATCGAGCGGCCGCAGGGTGCGCAGGTCGATGACCTCGACATCGATGTTGTCGGCGGCAAGCGCGGAAGCCGCCTCCAGCGTCTTCGACAGCGACCCGCCGTAGGTGATGAGCGAGACATCGCGACCGGCCCGGCGGACGGCGGCCCTGTCGATGTCGACCGCACCGGCATCGGCGGCAATCCATCCGGCCATGTTGTAGAGCATAACATTCTCGAAGATCAGCACCGGATCGGGGTCCTGCAGGGCCGTCCATAGCATGCCCCTCGCATCTTCCAGCGTTGCCGGAGCCAGGACCTTGATGCCGGGGATATGGGCGTACCAGCCCTCCAGGCTGTGGGAATGCTGGGCGGCAAGCTGGCGCCCGGCGCCGGTCGCCATGCGGATCACGAGCGGCACGCCGAACTGGTTTCCCGACATGTGCCGCACGGTTGCCGCGTTGTTCAGAATCTGGTCGAGCGCAAGTAGGCTGAAATTCACCGTCATCAACTCGACGATGGGGCGCATTCCCGCCATGGCCGCCCCGATGCCGGCGCCCGTGAAGCCGGACTCGGAGAGCGGCGTGTCGCGAATCCGCTCCGGCCCGAATTCGGCGAGCAGGCCCTTGCTCACCGCGTAGCAGCCGCCGTAACGGCCGACATCCTCGCCCATGAGAAAGACGCGCTCATCGCGCTTGATCGCGTCGCGAATGGCTTGGCGCACCGCCTCGCGGTACGTGATCTCTATCGTTCGAGGTTGCTCCGCCGAGTCCTGCATGGCGCCTCATGGATTGACAGTGCTGTCTGCGTGAACGAAGCGGGGCAGCTGCTCCACCGGCTCCCATCCTCCCGCCTCGGCGAAGGCGACGGCCTCGGCGATCTCGGCATCGACCTCGGCCTCGATGCGGGTCACCTCTTCCGGATGTATCATGTGGCTTTCCAGAAGCCAGGCCTTCAGCCGCGCAATTGGCTCCTTCTTGCGCCAAGCCTCAACCTCCGCCTTGTCGCGGTAGAGCTGCGCATCGAACATGGAATGGGCGCGCAGCCGATAGGTCCGGCATTCCAGGAAATAGGGCTTGCCGCTGTCCCGCACCGCGTGCACCGCGCGGCGCGCCGCGGCCTCCACGGCAACCACGTCCATCCCGTCGACCGCCTCGGCGGTGATCCGGTAGCAGGCGGCCTTGCGCTGAATGTCGGTTTCGGCCTGTGCGATCGCGAGCGCCGTGCCCATGGCATAAAGATTGTTCTCGCACACAAAGAGGACGGAGAGGTCCCAGAGCGCGGCGAGATTCAGGCTCTCATGGAATTCGCCTTCGGCAACGGCCCCGTCCCCGAAGAAGCAGGCTGTGACGATGTCCTCCCCCCGCATGTGGTCGGCGAGCGCCAGACCGACCGCGAGCGGCAGGCCGCCGCCGACGATGGCGTTGCCGCCATAGAAGTTCGTTGCCTGATCGAAGATATGCATGGAGCCGCCGCGGCCGCGGCTGCAGCCCTCCCGCTTGCCATACATCTCGGCCATGACCGTCGGCATCGGCACGCCGCGCACCAGGGCCTGCCCGTGCTCGCGGTAGGTCGCGACCACCCGGTCGCGCTTTTCCAGCACCGGAATGATGCCGACCGCGACCGCCTCCTCGCCGTCGTAGAGGTGCAGAAAGCCTCGGATCTTCTCCTGTGTGTAGAGCTCGGCGCACTTGTCCTCGAACCTGCGGATGCGGATCATCTGCTTCAGAAGATCGAGCAGGTGCTGGCGCGACAGGTGAGGCTTCTCGGCTATAGCCGTCATCGCTCCTCGCTTTCGAGCGTTGAGATGTCGCCTTCCGGCAGGTCGAGCTCGCGCGCCTTGAGCAGCCGGCGCATGATCTTGCCGCTGCGCGTCTTGGGCAGGTTCTGCCGGAACGCGATGTCCTTGGGCGCCACGGCCGGCCCGAGACGCGTCCGGGCATGGCCCAGCAGCTCCTTGCGCAGGGCTTCGCTCGGTTTGAACCCGAGCTTGAGGGCCACGAAGGCTTTGACCACCTCGCCCGCCATCGGCTCGGGAATGCCGATCACACCCGCCTCGGCAACGGCGGGGTGCTCCATCAGTGCGCTTTCCACCTCGAACGGGCCGATCAGGTGGCCGGAGCTCTTGATGACGTCGTCGGCGCGTCCGACAAACCAGTAGTAGCCCTCGCTGTCGCGCATCGCGAGGTCGCCGGTCAGATACCAGCCGCCCACGAAGCATTTCCGGTAGCGTTCCTCTTCATGGAGGTAGCCGCGCATCATCGACGGCCATCCGGGCCGCAAGGCGAGCTCGCCCACGGCCATCGGCTTCGTCACCTCGCGGACGCCGCCGCCCCCGACGCGCTCGACGATGCCGGCCTCAACACCGGGCAGCGGACGGCCCATGGAGCCCGGCTTCACGTCCATAGTCAGGTAGTTCGAGATCATGATGCCGCCGGTCTCGGTCTGCCACCAGTTGTCGTGGATCGGCTTGCCGAAGGCTTCGGTCCCCCAGACCACGGCCTCCGGATTGAGCGGCTCGCCGACACTCGCTACCAGCCGCAATCGCGACAGGTCGAACCGCCTGGCAAAGTCCACACCCGCCTTCATCAGCATCCGCACCGCGGTCGGCGCGGTGTACCAGACCGTAACCCTCTGATCCTGGAGAATGCGGTACCACCGCTCGGCATCGAACTCGGCCTGGTCGACGATCATGGTCACGCCGTTGGTCAGCGGCGAAACGATGCCGTAGGAGGTCCCGGTCACCCATCCCGGGTCCGCCGTGCACCAGAAGACATCGTCAGGGTGCAGGTCGAGCGCGAGCTGGCCGGTGATATGGTGAGCGACGACGGCCTCGTGCACATGCACGGCGCCCTTCGGCCGTCCGGTCGTGCCGCTGGTGAAGTGCAATAGCGCCATGTCCTCGGGACCGGTCGGCACGGTCTCGAAGGACTCCCGGGCCTTCGCCAGGGCGGCGGAAAGATCGATCGTGTCGGGCGGCGGGCTCGCAGAGCATTCCGTGAGGAAGACGGCCCTCAAGCCGGCGAGCTCCTTGCGCCACGGCTCGATCTTGCGACGGTAGAAGGCCTCGGTTGTGATGACGGCTCTCGCGTCGCCGATCGTCATGCGGGCCTTGATCGGCTCCGGCCCGAAGGCCGAAAACAGCGGCGAGAACACGCTGCCGTTCTTCAGCGTGCCGAGCGCGGCGATGTAGAGCTCGGGCACCCGGCCGAGCAGCGAGAACACCCGTTCGCCCTTGCCGATGCCGTTGTGCGTGAGAACGTTGGCAAAGCGATTGGCGGCGGCGCCAAGTGCCGCGTAGCTGAAATCGCGGATCGCATCGTCGCGGCCGATCCAGCGCAGGGCGAGCTTGTCGCCGCGTCGAGCCGTCACGTGCCGATCGACCGCCTCGTGGGCGATGTTGAGGCCGCCGCCGGGCAGGCCTTCAAGCAGGGCGCGTGCCTGCGTCCAGGCGAACGAGCGGGCTGAGGCCTCATAATCGCGGAAGTTCGCGTCGAGGCAGTCCTCGGGCCGTTTTCGGATGCGCTCCCATTCCATGGCTGGGCTCCCGACTGGCAAGACAGGAGCATGGGGTCCGGCGTGGCAGCTTTGCGCTGGGTCAATTCCGTCCGCGCGAGACGGCTACCGCGGCCTGCGCTGCGACCTTGCTCCAGGGATTGCCTCCAGCAGCCTCGGGCTTCGCCATCCGTGGCAAAGACGGCGTCGCTTAGGCGCTGCAGCATGAGCACGCCACCGACCCCCGTTTCAACCAGGGGCACAATTGCGCGGACGCTGCAGTCGGGGTCCCGCCAGATGATCCCGCTCATGCTCGATGCGAATCGGTCAAGACCCCGGCTGCGAAATCAGATGCGCAAAGCGAGGGCGGCCCTCCGCACAGCTGCACGTTCGCGAGGGCACCTGCGTCGCAGCTGAGTGTG
>DASXAP010000340.1:0-31237 GCA_036406655.1 Xanthobacteraceae bacterium
ATCCCGCACGTCGACATCCTCAAGCCGGTGACCCGAGTCGCCCGCACCCTGCGCGTCGCCGATCAGGTCGTTCGCGAGCTCGACGAGGCGGTGGCCCGGGCGGAGGGGGACGCCGGCGAGCCCGGGCCCTGCTATGTCGAAATTCCGACCGACGTGCTGCGCACCGACGTGCCGCCCGCCCTGGTGCTCGGGGAGTGGCTGCGCCCGAAGCCGCGCCGCCGCATTCTTCCCGATCCCGCCGCCGTCGCCGAGGCGGTCGAGGTGATGTGGTCGGCGCGGCGCCCGGCGGTGATCAGCGGCCGCGGCGCGCGTTCCGCCGCGGCGGCGCTGCTGCGTTTCCTCGACGCGAGCGGCGCTTTCTATCTCGACACCCAGGAAAGCCGCGGCCTCGTTCCACTCGATCATCCGGCATTTGCCGGCGCCATGCGGGGAGCCGTCATGCAGGATGCCGACGCCGTGCTCGTCGTCGGACGCCGGCTCGACTACCAGCTCGGCTATGGCTCGCCCGCCGTGTTCCCGCACGCTCGTTTTGTCCGCCTCGCCGATACCGCGGGCGAGCTGATCGACAATCGGCGCGGGCAGCCGGAGATCCTCGCCACGCCCGAGCTGGCGCTCGATGCGATGGTGCAGGCCGCGGCCAACCGCGCCCCCGGCGTGGACCGAGACTGGGCCGAGGAGGTGCGGCGGCGGCAGCGCGAGCGAGCCCGACCACGCGCCGCCGAACGGCCGGCGCTGGAGACCGACGGGAAAATGCATCCTCGCCGGATATTCGAGGCGATCGGCAGCGTCGCGCATCCCGACCACGTCGCCATCGCCGACGGCGGCGATATCCTGAGCTTCGCCCGGGTCGGCTTGACCGCGCGCACCTACATGGATGCCGGCGCATTCGGCTGTCTCGGTGTGGGTGTGCCCTTTGCCGTCGCCGCCGCGCTGGCCCTGCCCGAACGCGAGGTGATCTCCGTGAACGGCGACGGCGCCTTCGGCATCAATGCGATGGAGATCGACACCGCGGTGCGGCATCGTGCCAGGGCCGTGTTCATCGTCGCCAACAACGCGGCCTGGAACATCGAGCGACTCGACCAGCAGGAGAATTACGGCGGCCGGGTGGTTGGAACCACGCTGCGGCACTCCGACTATGCAGCAATGGCGCGCGCGTTGGGCGCGCATGGCGAGCGCGTGGAGGAGCCGGCGGCGCTCGAGGGCGCGCTGCGGCGAGCGCTCGACAATGCCCCGGCGCTCGTCGACGTGATCGTGTCGCAGCAGGCGGTCTCGTCGGATGCGAGAAAAGGGCTCGGCTTCGTTCCCGACTTTCAGCCGCTGACGACCTGGGACGCGGCAGAGCAGCGGCGGCGAGGAAGCAAAAGTTGAGCTTCCACCGGCCGGCCCTCAGGATTTCAGAAAATCCAGCACGATCCGATTGAACTTGTCCGGATGCTCGAGGAACGGGAAGTGGCCCGCCTTGTCGATCAAAACCTTCCGCGAGCTCTTGATCAAGGCGTTCAGCTGCTCGGCCCGGCGAAGGGGCGACAACGGATCGTTCATCCCCCAGACCAGAAGCGTGGGGACGCTGATTCCCCGCAGCTCCTCCTCCGTCAGGCCGCCGAGGCCCCGCATGCCGGCAGTCTGCATGCTCTCGATCGTGTAGGCCGAGCGCAGCCGCAGGACGAGGTTGTGCTCGACCAGCGCGTCGGTCACCAAACTGCGGTCATGGTAGGCCTTCTCCAGGTATTCGCGGCTTTCCTCCAGCGTCCCGGCATTGGCGATCTGGCGCGCATGCCAGTCGGGCGGAGCCGGAGGAGGATCGGAATCCATCCGGAAAACGCCGTTCACCAGCACCAGCCGTTGCACCAGCCCGGGACGATGTACCGCGACGTGGAGCGCAACGGCCGCTCCCATCGATTGGCCGACGAGGGTGGCCTTGGGGACGGCAATGGCTTTCATGAAGGCGGCGACAAAGCCGGCGAAGACGCCGCTGTGGTAGGCGGTCAGCGGCTTGTCGGACTGGCCGAAGCCGATCTGATCCGGGGCGATGACGCGCATATGCGGGGCGAGCCCCTCGATAGTCGGCATCCAGCGGGCGCCCTCCCCGCCCATCCCATGCAGCAGGACGACGGGATCTCCGCGCCCGGCCTCGAGATAATGAATTCGGAAGCCGAGAACGGTTGCGTCCTTGGCCACTGGCGTCGAAGCCTGCCGCGCGGGAGCGCCAGGCCGCGTTGCGGATGCAACGGCGAGAAGAGGCGGTTCAGTCATGGATCTCGGTCCTTTGGCCAGGGGGCGACGGCAAGGTCAGCGAATGATGCCGGCATGCGCCGGCAGCCGTCGCCGGCCTAGGGGCGGATCGGCGTCTCCGGGAGATAGCCCGGACGGAATATCTTCTCGGCGCTGAGCTTCTCTCCGGGAACCTCGAGGTTCTTGTTGATGAAATCGACGGTGCTCTTCATGCGCTCGAGCGCTACCCAGCCGAAGCCGTTCTTCTCGACGTCGGGGGTGACGGCGAGACGCCTGACGATCGCCAGCTCCTCCTTGATGATCTCCGGGTCGAGCGCCTTGACGTATTGCAGCTGGATGCGCGCCGCTTCCTCGGGATTGGCGAGTGCATCCTTCCAGCCGCGCAGCGAGGCGCGGACGAATTTCTTCACGACCTCCGGATTCTTGTCGAGGAATTCTTCGGTGACGCCGATCGAGTTCGCATAGATCTCGAGCCCGTAGTCGCCGGCGAACAGGCATACCGGCTTGGCGTTGGACACGGCGCGGCGGATGGAGGGCTCGCTCATGATGAAGAGGTCGATCGACTGGACCTTGCCGGCCGCCAGCATCGGCACGCGCGAGGCCGGGTCGATGTTCACGACCTTCAGGGTCCTGCTGTCAACCTTGTTCATCTCCATGAAGGCCGCCCAGATCTTGGGCACGAACGACCCCGTGCTCGATCCGAGCTCCAGATTGGCCATTTGCCCGGGCTCGGTGATGTTGGCGCCGGGATTGAGCGAGAACACGCAATAGGGCGGCTTCTGATAGTTGACCGCGACGATCTTGATCGCGGCTCCCGCGCTGCCGGCGGCCACCAGGCTCGGGATGTCGATGAAGCCGAGCTCGGTGACCCCGGCGGCGACCGAGCGGATGGCGTCGGCCGTCCCCTTGGCGGGAAGGATCGTGACGTTGAGCCCTTCCTCCCTGTAGTAGCCCTTGCCGAGCGCCACGTACCACGGCGCGTGGCGGCCGAGGCTGATGAAATCGAGCGTGAACTTCACGTCCCGCTCCTGCGCTTGCACGGCTCCCGCTACGAGGCACGCGACAGCGGCAGCGATAGCGATGAAACGTCCCCTCATGTGCTCCTCCTCGTGTCGAGAACAATTCGGAGGGCGAGGTGAGCGCCGCCCGCCGGCATTTGACGCTGCAAACATCATAAGATATTCGACGTGACACTCAAGCCGCGCGGGATCAGGCGCGGCAACGCGGCCGCTCGATGGATGGTGCCAGCCGACCAAGCTGTCGTGCCGAAAAGCCAATCAGGGGGGATCGCGCGAGCGAATGGCGTTCGGTGTGATCGACAAGGTCCGCAAGGTCTTTCCGGACCCGCGATCCGCCGCGTCCGAGCCGATCGTTGCGCTCGATGACGCAAGCTTCCGGTTCGAGCAGGGCGAGCTGATCGCGCTCCTGGGCCCGAGCGGCTGCGGCAAGACCACCCTGTTGCGCATCGTCGGCGGGCTCATCCAGAAGACCGCCGGCTCGGTGCATATCGGAGGCCGCGAGATCACCCGTCCGGCCGGCGACTACGGCTTCGTCTTCCAGGCGCCGAGCCTCATGCCCTGGCGCAGCGTGCTCGACAATGTTCTTTTCACGATGGAGATCCTCCGGCGCAACGACCGCGCCGCAGCCAAGCGGGCGCGCGATCTCCTCGCCCTCGTCGGTCTCTCCG
This sequence comes from Xanthobacteraceae bacterium, assembly GCA_036406655.1. Lineage (GTDB taxonomy): Bacteria > Pseudomonadota > Alphaproteobacteria > Rhizobiales > Xanthobacteraceae > VAZQ01. Next base: position 3,920 of record DASXAP010000340.1, read on the forward strand.
ACTTTCTGACCGCGCGCCCGCACCAGCTTTCCGGGGGGATGCAGCAGCGGGTCGCCTTGTGCCGCGCCCTCATCCATCAGCCGAAGCTCCTGCTGATGGACGAGCCGTTCGGCGCGCTCGACGAGCTGACCAGGCTGGAGATGAACGATCTGCTGCTGCGCATCCGCCGCGAGACCGGAGCTTCCGTGCTGTTCGTCACCCATTCGGTTCCGGAGGCGGTCTACCTCTCCGACAAGGTCGTGGTGTTCAGCAGACGCCCGGCGCGGGTGGTAAAGGAGATCGCAATCACGCTCGCCTATCCGCGCCAGCAGCGGCTGCGTTTCAGCGCTGCTTTCACCGACGCCGAGCGCATCGCCAGCGAGGCGCTGGGAGTGATCGCCCCAGCCGTCGAGGAGGCCGGCGGACCATGAGCGCAATGGGCTCGCGCATCGGCTATCCGCTCTTCGGCATCGTGCTGCTCGTGGGGGCGTGGGCGCTCGCCTGCTGGCTTCTCAGCATTCCCACGGTGGTGCTGCCGTCTCCCGACAAGGTCCTGCGGGCGATGGTCTCTCGCAGCGATCTCCTGCTCGGCGAGGGCTGGGTCACGCTCAGGGAGACGCTCTATGGGTTCGCCCTGGCGCTGGCCGTCGGCCTGCCGCTCGCGATCGCGGTTGCAAACTCGCGGCCGCTCAACCTGATGTTCTATCCGCTGCTCATCGCGCTTCAGTCGGTGCCCAAGGTGGCGCTGGCTCCCATCGTGCTGGTCTGGCTGGGCACCGGCATGGAATCCAAGCTGGCGATCGTGTGGCTCGTGGCGTTCTTTCCGATCATCGTCGACACCGTCGCCGGCCTGCGCTCGACCCCGCGCGAGCTCATCGAGCTCGCCGACAGCCTCAACGCGACCCCGAGCCAGATCTTCCTCAAGGTGCAGTTTCCGGCGGCGCTGCCGTTCGTGATAACCGGTGCGAAGGTGGCAATCACGCTCGCGGTGATCGGCGCGGTGATCGGTGAGTTCGTCGGCTCGAGCGAGGGGCTGGGATTCCTGCTGCTCAGCGCCACCTCGCAGCTCAACACGCCGCTCGCCTTCGCGGCGCTCTTCGCGCTCGCGGCGCTCGGCATCCTGGTCTACCTGCTGGTTGAGCTGGCGGAGCGGCTGATGGCGCCCTGGCTGCCCCCGGCGCTGGAACGGCATTGAGGTGACGCGCACGGCTCGTCACGGAGAACAGAAGGAAAACCGTCATGGCGCGGGCCTGTCCCCGCGCATCCGCGTCTTGCTCGCATGTGCCGGCAAGACGTGGATGCCGACACGGGGCCGGCCATGACGATCGCTTGGTTCACTCAGGGAGGTGGTCCATGACCGATCACAACATCGCGACCCCGAAAGGAGCGCCCGGCCTCGAGGAGGTGCTCATGCAAAGCAATGACATTCCCTGGCGGGAAAAGTCGCTCAAGGGCGTCTCGGAGAAGATGCTGTGGCGCGACGAGGCGACCGGTGCCTCGATCGCGCTCATCAAGTTCGACAAGGGCGCGAGCATCCCCGAGCCGCACCGGCACGCCTCGAACCAGTTCATGTTCTGCCTCAAGGGGAAATACGAATACACCAGGACCGGCGTCACCTTGACCGCGGGCTCGTTCTACTGGAATCCGAAGGGTAACGTGCACGGGCCGACGCTGGCGCACGAGGAGACGATCGTGGTCGAGGTCTACGACGGTCCGCATTATCCGCAGCGCCCCTCCTGGTACGCTAACGACGAGGACGCCCGCTGATGAATGAGCGGGCGGAAGCGGCTGGTGAGGTCGTCGTCGAGGCGCAGCGCCTGATCGCGGCAACCGCCGCAATCTTCGCCGCGCTCGGCATCGATCCCGAGGACGCCCACACTGCGGCGGCCGACCTCGTTGCCGCCGACCTCGAAGGCATCGCCTCGCACGGGGTGATGCTGGTGCCGATGTACGTCGATCGCCTCATCAAGGGATCGGTCTCCCGGCGCAGGCTGGGCAAGGTCGTGAGCGACAACGCCGGCACGATCGTGATCGATGCCGCCCACGCGCTGGGCCAGCTCACCGCCCGGCAGGCGGTGAAGCTCGCGGTCGCCCGCGCGCTCGAGATCGGGCTCGCCGCCGTCGCGGTGCGCAATGCCTTTCACTTCGGCACCGCCGGCCGCTACGCAAGGCTTATGGCGGCACAAGGTTGCGTCGGCATGGTGATGTCGAGCACGCGCCCGCTGCTCCCGGCGCCGGGCGGCGCGGAAGCGCTCGTCGGCAACAACCCGATCGCCATCGCCCTGCCGTCGGCCGGCGATTTTCCGGTGGAGGTCGACATGGCGCTCAGCGCCACCGCGATGGGCAGGATTCGCCTCGCCGCGGCGGCGGGCCGGCCCATCCCGTCCGACTGGGCGGTGGATGGCGAGGGCCGGCCGACCACGGATCCCGCGGCGGCGATCAAGGGGATGCTGCTGCCGGCCGCGGGGGCGAAGGGATTCGGCCTTGCTTTCGTGATCGACCTTCTGTGCGGCGGGCTTTCCGAAGGAGCGGTGGGCGCAGAAGTGACGCCGCTCTATGGCGATCCCGCCGAGCCCTATCGCTGCGCCCACTTTTTCCTCGCCATCGATGTCGGCCATTTCGCGAATGCCGCGGGTTTCGCGCAGCGCGTGCGCGACCAGGCGATCCGGGCGAGCCGGTCGAAGCGCGGCCCGGGCGTCGAGCGCATTTACGCGCCGGGAGAGCTCGTCTGGGCGACCCGGCGTGCGAGCGCCGACACCTGCCGGCTCGATGCGCAGACGCTGCGCAGCCTCGGCGAGGCGGCAGCGCGCGCCGGGATCGGCAATTTCGCGGATATTCTCAGGGAGAGGAAAGGCACGACCTCATGAAGCAGCAGATTACGAGCGAGAAGATCCGCCGGCCCAGCGGGCATTTCTCGCAGGCCGTGGTCACCGAGGCGCGCGGCAGGCTGGTGTTCATCTCCGGGATGACGGCGCGCCGCGCCGACGGCTCGATCGCCGGCATCGGCGATATCGAGGCGCAGACCCGGCAGGTGTGCGAGAACCTCAAGGCCGCGGTGGAGGGGGCGGGCGGCACGATGGACGACATCATGCGGGTCGACGTCTACGTGCGCAACATGGAGCATTTCGAGGCGATCCATAAGGTGCGGCGCGAGTACTTCAAGTCGCCGGCTCCCGCCTCCACCATGGTTGAAATCTGCAAGATGACCTCGCCCGAGTACCTGATCGAGATCAACGCCATCGCCGTGGTCGAGCGCGACGCATGAAGGCGCGCTTCGAGGCGAAAGGCGACGTCGTGGTGATCACCGGCGGCGGCAATGGCATCGGCCGCGCGCTCGCGCTCGCGGCGGCGGACGCCGGCGCCCGCGTCGTCGTCTGCGACATCGACGAGACGGCAATGGCGAGCCTTGCCGGCCCCTCCATCACGACCCAGCGGCTCGATGTCGCCGACCGCGCGGCGGTGCTCGCGGCGATGCAACGGATCGAGCGGGAGATCGGCCCGATCGACGGCTTGGTCTGCAGTGCGGCGATCCAGCCGCGCGCCGTCGCGCAGGAGATGGATGCGGCCCAATGGGACCGGGTGCTGCGGACCAATCTCGATGGTGTCGTCTGGTGCTATCAAGGGGTGATTGCCGGCATGGTGCAGCGCCGGCGCGGCAGCATTGTCGCGTTCACCTCCGGGCTTGCCCACCAGGGCTGGCCCCGGGCATCGGCCTATGCGGCGAGCAAGGCGGCGCTGATCGCCTTCGTGAAGAGCGCGGCCAAGGAGGTGGCGCAGCATCGGGTTCGCTTCAACCTGATCGCGCCCGGGGTGATCGATACGCCGCAGTATCGGGCCGCCAATGCCGGCGCCGACGATGCGCGCTGGCGCGCCTCGCTCGGAGTTGGCCAGCCGGAGGACGCGGTGGGCCCGCTGCTGTTTCTGCTCTCGGATGCCGCCAGCATGACCGCCTCGATCATCAGCCGCGACTTCGCCTTCGCGGCGCGCGACGCCTGAGGCGATGGCAGACAAGCCGATCATCGTCGTCGGTGCCGGGCCGGTCGGCTTGACCACCGCGCTCGGGCTCGATTTCTACGGGCTGCCGCTGGCGCTGTTCGAGGAGGACGCCGAGCTCTCCCGCGACACCAAGGCGGGCACGGTGCTCACCCGGACCCTCGAGGCCTTCCGCCGTTACCGCGTCGCCGATCAGGTGCTGGCCAAGGCGCTGCGGGTCGACGAGATCGGCGACATCGAGCGCGCCACCAATCGCGCGCGCCCCTCGGTCCAGGCCGATCTTCTCACCGAGGACACGCGCTATCCGTTCGTGATCAACATGCCGCAGCACCATCTCGAGCCGATCCTGCGGCAGGCGCTCGAGCAGCGCCGGCCCGGGGCGCTCCACCTGGAGCACCGCCTCACCTCGTTTCGCCACCTCGCGGACGGGGTGGTCGCCACTTTCGAGACCCCGACCGGGCCGCGCGAGGTCGAAGGATGCTACCTCCTCGCCTGCGACGGCGGCCGCAGCACGGTGCGGGCGCAGCTAGGCATCCCGGTCGAAGGCGAATCGCTCGAGGATCGCGTGCTGCTGGTCGACGTCAAGGTCGATCTCGACGTGGCCAATCCGCGCGACTATCCCTACCTCGCCTATTTCGCCGACCCGCAGGAATGGATGATCCTGGTGCGGCATCCGCACTGCTGGCGCTTCCTCTATCCGCTTGCGCCGGAGGCGGCCGAGCCGAGCCGGGCCGAGTTTCGCGCCAAGGTCCTGCACTTCATCGGCGAGGTGAGCGAGCTCGAGATCCTCAATACCCTCGTCTACCGCGTGCACCATCGTATCGCCGCGCAATGGCGCCGCGGCCGCGTGTTCCTGATGGGGGACGCGGCCCATCTCATCACGCCGATGTGGGCGCTGGGCCTCAACACCGGGATTCTCGACTCGATCAACCTGCCCTGGCGGCTCGCCTGGGTGGCGCGCGGCTGGGCGGATGACGCGCTGCTCGACGGCTATGCGCACGAGCAGCGCCCAGTCGCAGCCGAAGGGTCCGGCGAGATGGCCGATGCAGCGCTCAAATACATGGCGGGCGCGAAGGAGAGGGTGAAGGCCATGTCGGGGAGCGCCTGGGCCAACGCGCTGACCCGCACCATGCTCGGGGTGCGCCTCGGCGTCGAGGATTCGCGCGATTGGTCGATGGTGAAGACCGAGCGCGCGCCGCTGCGCGCCGGCGACCGCATCCCCGATGTCGAGCTGCATGGCGGCGACGGCCGTCCGCTGCGGCTGCACGAGCTCTTCGACGACAGCTTCGTTGCGCTGCATTTCACCGACGTCCGCCGCCGCCCGGCGCTTGCCGCGGACAGAGCGGGGCTCAGGCATCGCATCGTCTCGCGCCGGGATGCACCGCTCGACTCCGGCCTGCGCGAGCGCTCGCTCTTCGACCCCGGCGACCGCTTCCGCCAGCGGGCCGGCTTCCCGACCGACACCGTCGTGCTGGTGCGACCGGACGATCACATCGCGGCAGTGGCGCCGATGCGCGACGGCGTGGCGGAGGAGCTCTATCGCAAGGCGGTGCACAAATAAGCAATGCGGAGAAGCTGAGCATGGCAGCAACCACAGGCAGCGGACGGCAGCTCGGGCCGATCGGCGACCGGATCCTCTTCGAGAACGAGCTCCTGCGGGTGTGGAGCGTGAAGCTCGATCCGGGCCAGCGCCAGCCGTGGCATCAGCACCTCTTGCCCTATCTCATCGTGCCGCTGAGCGACGGCAGGAACATCATGACCTTCGAGGATGGACGCGTCCGCGAGACGCACGAGAAGACCGGCGAGGTGCTCTGGCGCGAGCCGGGGATTCCCCATGAGCTCCTCAACGTCAGCGACTGGCAGTACCGCAACGTGCTCATCGAGCTGAAGATGCCGGCAGAGCGGGCTGCCGCTCCGCCGGCAGGGGCAAGATGAACGTCGACGTCGACTCCAACTCTGCCGGCCGGCGGCGAGCGCAGGATGAGGTCGGAACGACGGCTCGCGATGGTGCGGATCATCCTCGTCATTGGTGCGCGCCGGGGCCCACGATGCCGAGCTGAGCGCCCCCACCCACCACGGCCGGACGGAACCGGCAGCTCCCTGGTGAGCTTGCTCCCCGGGGCGAAAGAGAAGGTGCTATCCTGTTTTTTTGGATGCCGACGCAGGCTTCGGAGGAGAATCATGCGACGCCGTGAATTCACCTCATGGCTGGGCGCCGCTGTCGTGCTTTGGCCCGCGGCTGCACGCGCCCAGCACCTCGAACGCATGCGCCGCATCGCCTTGCTGCTGCCGACCGTCGCCGATGACGCGCAAGGACAAAACCGGAATGCGGCTTTCCTGCAAGGGCTGCAGCAATTGGGCTGGGTCGTCGGCCAGAACGTGCAAATCGATTTTCGCTGGTCGGCGGGCAAGGCGGACGACACCCGCAGATACGCGGCGGAGATCGCCGCGTTGGCACCCGATGTTATCGTGGCCTCCGGCAGCGCGGCGCTGGGGCCCTTGCTGGAGGTGACGCGCGCTGTTCCGATCGTTTTCACGATCGTGCCCGATCCGGTCGGTGCGGGCTTTGTCTCGAGCCTGGCGCGGCCGGGCGGCAACGCCACCGGATTCATGACTTTCGAGCCGGGCATCGGGGCAAAATGGCTGGAAATCCTCAAGGAGCTGGTCCCAACGGTGAAGAAAGTAGCGGTCATTCGCGATCCGGCGATCACAGCAGGCATCGGCCAGTGGTCGGCCATTCAAGCGGTCGCGCCGGCATTGGGAATAGACCTGCGCCCCATCAACGTACGCGATGCCGCGGAAATCGAGCGCGACGTCGCCGACTTCGCCCGTTCGGCAAACGGGGGGTTGATCCTGACGGGCAGCGCGCTCGCCGTGGTTCACCGCGATCTGATCGTTTCGCTCGCGGCTCGGCACAAGCTCCCGGCAGTCTATTATGAGCGTTTCTATCCCGCCGTCGGCGGGCTGGTCTCCTATGGACCCGATTTCTTCGATCAGTTTCGGCAGGCGGCGCGCTATGTCGATCGCATCCTTCGCGGGGAGAAGCCGGCCGACCTACCGGTGCAGGCGCCGACGAAATATCAGACCGTGCTCAACCTTCGGACCGCCAAGGCGCTCGGCCTCGAAGTTCCGCCCACTCTCCTCGCCCGGGCCGACGAGGTGATCGAGTGAGACGCTGCGACAGGCTGACAGCGGGTGGCGCGCTCACCCGGATCGGCGAACCGTCGCAGCCGGAGCTCAGCTGAGCGAAAACCCGGGGATCGCGCCCAATACATCTTGATACAGCGGCTCACGTGGCGCGGCGCGCGGTTGCACTTGAACGCGCGCTTCAGAACGATGATGGATCGCATATTTGCCGCGCTCCCCTATTCGCGATGACCGCGCATTGGGGCGCCGCATTTGCTCGTTCTGAAATTGTTGCTGCCCCTGCTCTGGCTTTAGCTCATCGGCTTTGCTCGATCACGCTGTTCTGCGTCAGTTTCGCCGGCGCCACTGCGACGTTCAACAGGGACTGGGCGGCAGGGGCAATCCCTGCGACAATGTTCGAAGAAACATGTGGGAGCTGACCAAGTAGGCCGCGACGCCGAACGCACCGCCAGCCACTGTTTCCAGTTCTCCTTCGCTCAGCGAGCGAAGCTGCACTCGTTCATTTTCATCATTGATCATGGCCGTGTCCGTTGAATTTCGACTTAGCTATCTGGAGACAAAGGGTTCTCCCAGCGGTTCCTGTATAATGCAAAGCCATTCGTGGCACTGTGATAGAAATCACAATGGAATGGCTGTTCCTTCCTCATAGGGAAGCCAACCGGGATCAGCGCCGCCGAGGTGGAGGCGGTAGCTGCCAAGGCGGCCCGGCTCGATGGGTTCGTCGCCGTCCCGGTGGCGCAACGCTACGGGGTCTTCGCCCTGCGCGCCCGGGAGCTGCTCGACGCGGGGCGACTTGGCCCGCTCTCGCACACGGCAGTGCGCGATGTGCTCGACCACTGGCGGCGAGGCGAGGCGCCCTCGATCAGCGTGCGTGACTGCGCCCGGGTCGTGCGCTGATCGATCACGCGTACCAGCGCGCAGGGTCATTTTTCCCATTAACCAATAATTAACCAAACCGTTGCGCTGCCGCCTGCAAGGTGGTTCACGATGAGTTGCCTGTCTTCGATGACTGCCCGAGGTCGCCACTCCATGACTTATTACTTGATCACAGCTTTCATGATCGGCGGCGTGCTTGGGGTGGTGCAATGGGCGCTTCTGGGTTTCTAGGGCGAGCAGCGTGAAGAAATCGCGGCATTCCCCCTTGCCAAAGACAAGCAACAGAGCCACCGCGGCTGGAAAGCAGGAGGCGATCACATACTGAACTCAAGACGCGACGAGTCCCCAAATTGGAATATCGGCATATTGGCGGTCGCCATCGCATTGATAGCCGTGCTGGCGGGCTGCGCAGTCACGGTCCCACTGCGGCCCCTAGTCGGTGATCGCGATATTGCGACCAGGGACCATAAGCTGACTTCTCACCTTTCGCGGCCCAGCGGGGGCGGCAACATTGCCGAAGACGATCCCCCCGAATTCATTCTAAACGGCCAGGCGAGCACGATGCGCTAGTTCAATTTGCAACGCCGATGCGAACGGCGCTCGCCTTGCCCGGCTGCGATGTGCCCTCGGCAGCCAGGCAACCGCAGCCATGCCGAGCAACGAAACGAGCTCGCGCCGCCTCATGTTGCTTGTCCCCGGCCGGGAGTCACGCCCGCCATGGTGGGATATGCCGCGTCTTCCGGCAAGCACGCGCCCGCGCGCCGCGAAGTGCCGAGCCGAGCCGGCTTCGGCCTATTCGGACGTCAGATTTGCGGCCCGCATCGCGGCGTCGAAGCGCGGCTGCTCCATCTCGATCTGGGCAGACAGCTCTTCCGGGGTCGTGCCGTTGGGCTCGATCCCGAGTGCAATGAGCTCGCGGGCAACCGCCGGGTCCCGAGCCGCGGCGATGACGTGGCGGGAAAGCTTCTCGACGATCGGCCGCGGCGTCCTGGCCGGGGCGAGGAATCCGTTCCAGCTCGCGAGCGTTATGTCCGGATAGGTCTCGGCAATGCTCGGCACATCCGGCAGCTGCCGCATGCGGGCCGGGGCGGACACGCCGAGCAGGGTCACCTTGCCGCTCTCCGCCTGAGGAACGAGATCGGATGCGTTGCCGAAGAACATGTCGATCTGCCCGCCGAGCAGGGCGGCTGTCACCTGACCGCTGCCGCGAAAGGGAACATGCACGGCGCTGAACCCGGCGCGCGCGGCCAGCATCGCGGCACAGAGGTGGGCGACGGAGCCGGTTCCGCTCGAGCCGTAGTTGATGGTTCGGGCTCTTGCATAATCGATGAACTCGGCGAGCGTCCGCGCCGGGATGGACGACCTGATGCCGAGCACGAAGGGCCCGGTGCCGAAGGCGCTGACCGGGACGAAATCGCGTTTCGGATCGTAGCCGACCTTCTGCAACCGCGGCACGATCGCGATCTGCGGGGACGCTGCGAAGAACAGGGTGTAGCCGTCGGGCGCCGCCTGAGCCACATAGGTAGCGGCCAGCGCCCCACCCGCGCCAATGCGGTTGTCGACGACGAAGCTTTGCCTGAGCTCCTCCGACAGCCTCCTGCTGGCCAGGCGCGCCATCACGTCGGTATTGCCGCCCGCCGCGTAGCCGACGACCACGGTGACCGGGCGGGCCGGCCAATCGGCCCCCTGGGCGCCTGCCGGTCCCGGAACGAGGAGCGCGGCGAGCGCGGCGAGGAGTGGCAGCCCGCAGGCGCAGGATGTGCTCATCGCACGCATGAGAGATTTCCTTCCCATCGGTAGGCGACTCAGGACGACCGGCGCCGCCGGGCCGCCGGGCTGTTTCGGCCCGGCTCGGTGATGTAGCATCGGCAGTGCCGGGCTGGGCTCTCCCCGAATGGACGCGCCGCTCTTGTGCCCACAAGAGCAAACGGGCTCGTCGTCGGCAAGACAGAGAATCGGCCCCCGCATGCCGCTGGAGAAAAAACGTGATGATCACCCGCCGCCGATTCAATGCGACAGGCACCGCATCCCTGCTCATGCCGAGCATCGCTCGGGCAGGCGCCCAGGACTGGCCCACCCGTCCGGTGCGCATCATCGTGCCGTTCGCGGCCGGAGGGCCGACTGACCTGATTGCCCGGCTCGTCGGCGACCGGCTTGCAAAAACCTGGGGCCAGCAGGTTTTCATCGAGAACCGGCCGGGCGGCGGCACCAATATCGCCAACGAGCTGGTCGTCCGCGCGGAGCCCGACGGGCACACCGTGTTGATGGGGGGACAGTCGCAGGCGACGACGCGCGCTCTCTATCACTCGCTCAGCTATGACCCGATCCTCGATCTGGCGCCGGTCGCCTTCATCAGCGGCTACTCGTTCTTCATGTTCGTGCCGAACTCGCTGCCGGTGAAATCGGTCCACGAATTCATCGCCTACACGAGGGAGAACAAGGGCAAGCTCACGCTGGCGTCGCCCGGCACCGGATCGTCGCCGCACCTCTGCGGCGAGCTGTTCAAGCACATGGCGGGCCTGGAGATGATCCACGTGCCCTATCGCGGGGCTGCCCCGGCGATGAACGACCTCATTCCGGGCCGGGTCCACCTGCTGTTCTCGGGCGGCGCCACGCTCGACAACGCCAGGTCGGGCCAGGTTCAGGTGCTGGGTTATACGGGGGCGAAACGGGCGGCGATCGCGCCCGAGGTGCCGGCCATCGCCGAGGACGGAGTTCCCGGGTTCAACGTGGTGTCGTGGTACGCCTTCTTCGTGCCGGTCAAGACCCCTGTCGAGATCATCGCGAAAATGAACGTCGACACCATCGCCGCGCTGGCCGACCCGGCCGTGCAGGGCCGGCTGGCGCCGCTCGGCTACGAGAGCAGGCCCGATGCTCCGGAAGCGGTCGGGAAGCTTCTCAGGGCGGAGGCCGAGCTGTGGGCCCGCGTCATAAAGGATGCCGGCATCCGCCCGCTGGACTGAGGCAGGCCAGGATCGGGCGGATCAGTCGGACAAGCTTCGCAGCGCGCCGCGGAATTGCTTGTGGCAGCTCACGCAGCTCTGGGTGAGCCGCCCGAACGCGGTTGCCGAGCCGGTGATGTCTTTCGCCGTCGCCCGCCGCGCCAGCACGGCTGCCGCCTGGTGGCTTTGCAGGTCCGCTCGCTCGAAGCCGGAAAAATTACTGCCCAGCCTCGCCTTGATCGCCGCCACAATGTCGTCCGGGAGGGGATGTCCCTCGATCGCCTTGGCCGCCTCCGCAATGGTCTCGAAGTCCTCCGTGAGCAGCGCATTGGTCAGCCGCACATGCTCCACGCCGAGCTCCTGCATGATGGCGCGAAGCGTCAGATGGGATTCGCTCTTCTGCAGCTGCGCGCAGGCCGGCTTCGGCAGCAGCAGGCTCCCGAGCAGAAGCGCGAGAATCACGCGAACCGCTCGGCGCTGTCGTGCGTAGCCCACCATGACCAACTCCTGCTGCATCGCCCGAAGACGGCCATCTTAGCGTGCCTGCTCACGTGCGATAGGACACCCCGAGGGCAGAGCCGACGCCCGGGCAGCAAGCCTGCTCCGGCGTCAAGCTCATCCGGAGCACAGCCGGCGGCCGGCAGCCTGCGTGTGGCCATTCGCGCCTCGACCCTGCCTTCCGGGCCGCTGCCGAACCTTATAGGATGCACGTCATGCGCCTGAGCGTGACCGTGCTGTCGCTTCTGTTGCTTGGCTGCGCCGCGGTTGCGCGGGCGCAGGACAAGTATCCGGCCAAACCGATCAGGGTCGTGGTGCCCTTCGGAGCCGGCAGCGCGACCGACATCACGATCCGCATCGTCGGCGAGCAGTTTCGGCAGATGACCGGGCATGGTTTCGTGGTCGAGAACAGGCCGGGCGCCTTCGGCATCCTCGCCATCGAGGAGATGATCAAGGCGCCCGCCGACGGCTACACGCTCGAGGTCGGCAACTCCGGCACCAACGTGCTGTCGCCGATCATCTACAGGAGCAAGTTCAAGTTCGACTACGACAACGAGGTGAGGCTGGTGACCCGGCTCGGCGAGATTCCGTTGATCCTCGCCGCCACCACGAAGGACTTCGAGCCGAGGAGCTACGCCGAGCTCATCGCCTACGCCAAGGCCAATCCCGGCAAGGTGCGCTATGCGAGCGTGGGGGTGGGCAGCAACAACCACTACGACACCGAGGCGTTCGCGCAGTGGGCCGGCATCAAGCTCTACCACGTGCCGAACAAGGGCGGCGGCGGCGCCATCGCCAACGACGTGCTGCGCGGGGACGTGCACATCGTCCTCGTCAATGCCGCAAGCTCGGCGGGTCTCGCCAAGTCCGGCATGATCCGGGTGCTGGCGGTGATGGCGGACAGCCGGCTGCCGGAATATCCCGATGTCCCGACGTTCCGGGAGCTGGGCTACACCGCGGGCGAAGGCTTGTGGTCGGCGCTCTATGCGCCGGCGCGGGCGCCGCACGACGTGCTCGAAACGCTGTTCCGCACGACCGTGCAGGCACTCGGCTCGGAGGAGCTGCAGAGGACGTTCAAGCAGCAGATGATCAAGGCGGTGCCCAACGCCTCTCTCGAGGAAGCCCAGGCCTGGAGCAAGGCCGAGACCGCGCGCTGGAAAAAGCTCGCCGAGGAGGTCAAGATCGAGCAGCCGCAATGAGGCGGAGGCTCGGCCGGCACGCCAGCTTCCGCGGTCATAGCCGGCCTCGTGCAGCCTCGTGCCGGCCATCCCGATCCTGAATCGGGATCGCCGGGCCAAAGCCCGGCGATGACTCGATCGGGGGCGAGCCGGAGCAAGCCTCGCCGCTATCGCGCGCCGACCCTGTTCAGCGGCGGGCCGGTATGCTCCTCGATGCGCCGGCGTCATCAGGGACCGTCAAGCACGCCCACGCCGCACCGTAGCGGACCGCTGCCCGCGTCTTCCACCGGCGCCGCCGGGCTCGAACGCAGCGAGCTTGTGTGAGCGCCTTCACATTGAGAAGGCCGTGATCGCGCTACCCTTCCCTCGATGCTGGAGGTCGGCGGGGCTCAACGGTACGTCGCCATGCCACGCGTTGCGAGCTTTCCATTCCTGGATAAATCATCGACGGCCCGATTCTGTCGATTGCTCTGGAGCCGGCTCGCCGGCAGGATGACCGGACGACAGGTGCTACCGGTCGGGCCGGAAATCGAGCAGCATCTCGAACGCCACCGCTATGATCTATCACCGGAAGTGCGGATCGAGCTCGAGCGCCACTTTGTGAGCCGGTCCCCTCGACTGGACTGGTGATACGCGGGCGCGTGCCGCGCTCCACGTGCTGCTTGACTGCGGTGAAGAAGACGGTTGATGGCCGGGGCAAGCCCGGCCTGACCGCCTTTGAGGCGTCCGCCGCAAAAGCGCGTCCAAGCTGCGATAAAGGCCCGATCCCCGCTCGACCGGCAAAGGTCCTTGCCTATCCGGGTGAAGCTAGTAGCCTGATGGGACAATTGTCAGCGCTCGTCAGGCGGCACACTCACCTCGTCGCCTCGCTCGTCTCGGCCGACCTGATGGCTTCCCGGAGGTTTCCCTTGCGCCTGACCCGTCGTTCCATCCTTTGCACCAGCTCGCTTGCCGCCTTCTCCCCCTTGCTGCGCCAGGCGCCATTCGCCGTGAGACCGGCGCGCGCGCAAAGTGCCGAGGCGCAGTGGCGGCACGGCATCTCACTGTTCGGCGAGCTCAAGTATCCGTCCGGGTTCAGGCATTTCGACTACGTCAACCCGCAGGCGCCGAAACGCGGGGCGGTACGCCTGATGGCGCTCGGGACTTTCGACAACTTCAACCAGGTGATGGCGGGGCTCAAGGGCCTGTTCGCGGCGGCTGCCGGCACCATCTGCGACACCTTGATGGCGCCGCCGCTCGACGAGGCATCGGCCGCCTACGGGCTGATCGCGGAAACGGTCAGTCACCCGCCGAACTTCGCGTTCACCTCCTTTCGCTTGCGCGCCGCCGCTCGTCACCACGACGGCAGGCCGATCACGGTCGAGGACGTCATCTATTCCTTCGAGGCCTACAAGAGCCACAATCCCTTCATCGGCGCTTTCTACCGCGACGTCGTGAAGGTCGAGCAGAGCGGCGAGCGCGAGGTCACTTTCGTTCACGGTTCCACCGGCAATCGGGAGATGCCGATGATCCTCGGGCAGCTCAGGGTGCTGCCCAGGCACTGGTGGGAAGGAAGCGACGACTCGGGCAAGAAGCGCGACATCGGCGCTACCACGCTCGAGCCCCCGCTCGGCAATGGCGCCTACCGGATCAAGGAATTCGTCGCCGGCCGCACCCTGGTCTACGGGCGGGTGAAGGACTATTGGGCCAGGGATCTCAACGTCAATCTCGGGCGCGACAATTTCGACGAGATTCGCTTCGAGTATTTTCGTGATCCGACGGTCGCACTGGAGGCGTTCAAGGCCGACCAGGCGGACTGGCGCATCGAGAGCAGCGCCAAGAACTGGGCCACCGCCTACGATTTCCCGGCGGTCAGCGAGAAGCGGGTGATCCTCGAGGAATTCCCCCAGCGCGACCGGGGGGTCATGCGGGCTTTCGTCTTCAACCTGCGGCGCGACAAGTTCAAGGATGCGCGGGTGCGGCGCGCGTTCAATCTCGCGTTCAACTTCGAGGAGATGAACAAGCAGTTCTTCTTCGGTCAATACAGGCGGGTGAACAGCTATTTCGAGGGCACCGAGCTGGCCTGCTCCGGGCTGCCGCAGGGGGAGGAGCTGGAGATCCTGGAGACCCTGCGCGACAAGGTGCCGCCCGAGGTCTTCACCACCCCCTATGCCAATCCGGTCGGCGGCACACGCGAGAGGATGCGCGCCAACCTGAGCGAGGGGATGCGGCTGCTGCGGGAGGCGGGCTACGAGGTACGCGACCAGAAGCAGACCGACACCCGGACCGGCGAGGCGCTGAGCGTCGAGTTTCTCAACGCAACGAGCGATCCGTCGGGAGCGGAACGCTTCATACAGTTCTACAAGGCCGCCCTGGCTCGTCTCGGTATCGACGTCACCGTGCGAGGTGTCGACGACGTCCAGTACGAGAATCGATTGCACAACTTCGACTACGACATCATGATAGCCTCATGGCCGCAGTCGCTGTCGCCCGGCAACGAGCAGCGCGACATGTGGAGCTCTCGATCGGCCGACACGCCCGGCTCGCGCAATTACATCGGCATCAAGAATCCCGCGGTCGATGCGCTGCTCGAGCGGATCATTTTCGCCAACAGCCGCGCCGAGCTGGTCGCGGCCACCAGGGCGCTCGACCGCGTGCTGCTGTGGAACCACTATGTCGTGCCGCAATTCACCTATGACAAGCTGTGCGCGGCACGCTGGGACCGCTTCGCCCGGCCCGCTTCCCTGCCCGAATACGGCGGCTCGGCATTTCCGACCATCTGGTGGTGGGACGCGGAGAGAGCCGCCAAGACCGGGGGCCGCCCGTGAGAGCCGCACGCGGCGCCCCGAGCTTGTGAAGTCACTCGCAGCTCAGAAGTCTGCGAAGACCTTCGCAAAACCGCCAAATCGTGAGCAGACAGGGACTCCGGGCGATGGCGCCGCCCTGCCTGCACGTCTGCGCTCCTACCGCGCCCCTCTTCGGATTCCGGCTCCTACAAGCGAACTTCTTCCGTCGTGACGGGGATCGCATCCTGAGACACCAGCGAGGTGATGTCCTGCGCCCTCGGCGCCGCGGCCGTGGGCGTCTTCCATTTCCGTCGATGACGGAGACGATCTGCCTCCATCAGCCTGCGAGCCGCAGCCTCGCGCCGCTCGACCAGAGCCGTGAAGAAGCCGCGGCGAATCCGGCAATCCTGTCCCGAGCCGAGCGTGGCGCCCGTCATGAGGCGGCGCATCTCTTCCTCGATGAAATCGCGCTCCCGCTGCCACTTTTCATAGTCGACGTCGTGCATGCCCCATTCCCCCGGCCTTGCATGGTTGCGGCCAGCCGGCAGCATCGGCATGAAGCCGATCACAGTCAAACCGACGCGCAAGACAGGCGGCTCGAATGCTCGGCCGTGTTGCTCGCGGTCTACACCGGCTGTGGATAACCCCGCGCAAGGTCGATGAATCTTGCAGACGCGATGAGAGGCTGCGGGCCCTGGCGAGGGAGACGCGCCAGAACATTACGTTTTCCGGCTCCCGGGCGGCCGCACCCAAACCCCGCACCTCCACCGATACTGCAACCGATTTCCTGCCGACGGCGCTCGCACTCACGTCAACAGTGAGGTAGCCTTCCAAGCCAGCACCAGAAGCGGTTCGTCATGGGACATTCGCGTCGAAACTTCTTGCATTTCGCAGCTGCCACCACGGCGCTGCCGCTCACATCGGCAGTTGCATCGGGCCAGAGCTCCGGATCGCGTCTGGTGCGCATTGTCGTGCCATTTCCTCCGGGTGGCACCGTCGACCCGATCGCTCGGATGGTTCAGCCGGGGCTGCAGCAACGTCTCGGGACCACGGTCATAATCGAGAACAAGCCGGGCGCCTCCGGCAGCATCGGCACGGCGGTGGTCGCCAAATCTCCCCCGGACGGCGGCAACTGGGTATTTGTATTCGATACGCATGCAGTGAACCCGTTCCTGCAGAACCTGCCGTTCGATACCGAGAAGGACCTTGACCCGGTGCTCCTGATCGGCACCGCCCCGAACATCGTGGCGACCCATCCCTCGCGACCGTTCAAGAGCTTCACTGATGTGGTCACGGCGGCCAAGGCCAGGCCGGATGCGATCACCTTCGCATCCATCGGAAGCGGCAGCCTCGGCCATCTGACCATGGTGCTGCTGTCGCAACGCGCAGGCATCAAGCTCGTGCACGTGCCGTACCGCGGCGGCGGTCCCGCGGTGAACGATGCCATCGCCGGCCATGTCGATCTGCTGATCGGAAGCGCCGCGCTGGTGACGCCGCAGATCCAGGGTCGCAGGCTTCGCCCGCTGGCGCAGACCGGGCGGACGCGGATCGCCGCTCTGCCGGACGTGCAGACCATGATGGAGGCCGGTTTTCCCGATTTCGAGGCCTATGCCTGGTGGGGTGTTTTCACGGCCGCGCCGACGCCCCCGCCGATAATCGAACGTTTCCGGGCGGCGCTCGTCGCTTCTCTGAGCGAGCCCGGCACCAAGAAGCAGATCACCGAAAACCTGCAAATCACCATGCTGCTGGCCGGCCCGGAGGAGGAGCGGAGCTTCCTTTCCGGGCAGATGAAGCTCTGGGGCTCAGTGGTGCGCGAGCACGGCATCGTCGGGGATTGATGTCGGCTTCTCCGATCAGGTGCGGTGCGCTCGGTCCTGCGCGTCCGCATCGAGAGCGCCTTGCGGATTCGGATGAGCGACGCGTCACTGTCCTCGGGCGACGCTTGCCTCGTACAGCCTCTCGACAGCGGCTGCGCGAGGCGCATCGTTGCTGCGCGGCGGTTGCCCTGCGCCATGAGCTTCGCCGCACCGCAGAGCTCGCTCATGCCGCGCAGTCATGTCTCGGAAAAGTTAGCTGGTACAGCTGGGTGGACTCGAACCACCGACCTCTTGGTCCACAGCCAAGCGCTCTAACCAACTGAGCTACAGCTGCACGTCGCAGGCGCGGCGAACCTAGGAGCAGGCCCGGGCTTTGACAAGGGTCCGGCCGGCTCGCTCCCGAGGTCGCCTTCCGGCAGCCGATTCGGACGGGGCAGGATGGGGAAACGAAAGCGGGCCCGGACGCCGGGCGCCCGGGCCGCTCAATTCGCACGATTCCGATTTTCGGTCAGGCGACCTTCTTGAACGCCTTGCCGAAGCTTTCCTTCACCGGCTCGGCAGTATCGGCAGCCGCCTTCTGGGCGATCGCCAGGAGGTCCCGCGACTGCGCCGTGACCGTCTCGAAATGCCTGCGCGCGTGTGCAGTCGAGAGCTCGACGATCTCGGACAAGGACTTCACCGTCATCAGCTGGGTGGCGAAATCGAACGCCGCATTGGTGTTCTCCCGCGCCGCCTCGATTACCTTGAGCCCGTAGTCCGATACGCCTTTGGTGGCGGTGGCGTAGGTGTCCTCGAGCAGGTCGGTGGCCTCCTCGGCCGCGGACTTCATCCTTTCATAGGTTTCCTTGGCCTGCGACACGCTCTTTTCCGCGAGCTCGCGGAAGGCAGCAGGCATCTCCAGCTTGGGTACATCGAAGCTCGGAATCTCGAATTTCGGCATCTCGAAAGCCGCGGGTGCAGCGGCCCGCGCTCTCGGTCGCGGGGGGTTCGTATCGATGGCCTCGCTCATGGCAAAGTGGTTCCTTTGGGATGATTGGATGCAGCATACAGGGGTCCGCGCCCACGCCGATCCCTGCTCAGGTGAGGACACCGCCCGGCCTTCGGCACCATGGCCGAAACGTCCGGCAACGGCTCTGGGAGAAAATATAGCAGCGAGTTAGGTGCGACGCAACAGGACTATTGCACCGCACAATGGTCCGTGGGATCGCGATCTGGGGAGTGCGTGCGGTCAGCCCTTCGGCTTCGTCGCGTCCCTCGCCGCCTGGCTGGTGCTGGCGCCGAGCTCGCGCGCCTGCTCCTGCAGCACCTGCAGCTGCCGTTGAACATAGTCGGCCTGCAGCCGCATGACCTCCTGGACGTCCCTCGCGCGCACCAGCTGCTGCGCCAGCTGGAACGAGCTGGCGATATTCTGGGTTGCGAAAGCCATTGCCTTGGCCGAGACATCCCTCGCGCCCTTGCGGGCCACCTCGGCCTGCCCCTCGAATGTGCTCAATGCCTGCTGCGCCGCCGACATGAAGCCGTCGAAGGCCTGCCTCGCCTGCTCGACGCTCTTCTCCGCGAACGCCCGCATATCGGCGGGAATTTCGAAACGATCGTTGGCTGCCATCACTGTCTCCTGTCGGTTCGTAAATCGGTTGCGAGGGCCCCTTGTTCCTTGCTCAGATACTAACGCCGACCCGTCCCGTCCGCTCCGAACAGCCGGTCCGGGAAATCCCGCGCCAGGGCGGCCCTGGAACTGTAGCAGGAATTCCCGACATCGAGGGCCCATGCGTATCGTCGACATTCGCGAATGCGCAATCCCGCTCAACGCCAGCATCGGCAATTCCAGCTTCGATTTTTCACAAATGACGACCTCGGTCGTGGCCGTGCTCACCGATGTCGTTCGCGGGGGCAAGCCGATCACCGGTTTCGCATTCAACTCCACCGGACGCTATGCCTGCGGGGCGGCGATGCGCGCCCGCTTCATCCCCCGAATCCTCGCCGCCGAGCCGGAAGCCCTGATCGACGAGACCGGCGAGAACTTCGAGCCGGAGAAGATCCTTGCCGTGATGATGCAGCGGGAGAAGTCCGGCGGCCACAGCGAGCGCTCGATCGCGATCGGGACGATCGAGGTCGCATGCTGGGACGTGGTCGCCAAGATTGCCGGCAAGCCGCTGCATCGCCTGCTCGCCGAGCGCTACAACAACGGCAAGGCAGCAGAGCGGGTGTTCTGCTATGTGGGCGGCGGCTGGTACTTCCCCGGCCAGAGCATCGGCGACCTCAGGGACGAGATGCGCCGCCACCTCGATGCCGGCTACACGATGCTCAAGATGAAGGTGGGAGGGCTCGCGCTCGGCGAGGACATGCGGCGGGTGGAGGCGGTCAGATCGATCCTGCCGCCGGGCGCGGAGCTCGCCGTCGATGCCAACTCGAAGTTCGGGCGCGAGGCCGCGCTGGCCTATGCCAAGGCGCTCGCACCCTTCGGCCTGCGCTGGTTCGAGGAGCCGTGCGATCCGCTCGACTTTGCGCTCCTCGCCGAGCTCGCCAGCGTCTACGAGCCACCGCTCGCAACCGGGGAGAACCTGTTCTCCACCCAGGATGTGCAAAATCTGGTCCGCTTCGGCGGCCTGCGCGCCGAGCGCAACGACGTCATCCAGGTCGATCCTCCGCAAGCCTATGGCATCGCCCAGTATGCCCGCACGATCGAGATGCTCGAGCGTCAGGGCTGGCCGCGCCGCGCCCTGTTTCCGCATGGCGGCAACCAGATGTCGCTCGCCGTGGCCGGCGGCTTCGGGCTCGGCGGGGCCGAGTCCTATCCCGGCGTGTTCGGCGCGTTCGGCGGCTTTGCCGACGATGCCCGGCTCGAGCAGGGCTATCTTGCCCTGTCCGATCGGCCCGGCATCGGCTTCGAAGGGCAATCGTCGCTCTACTCGATCATGCGTGAGCTGGCGGCGTAGCTCGCGGCATGCGGCCTCAGGGGTGATACCGCGGAATGAGCGCTTCCCTGCCGCCCTCCCCGCCGTCTCCGCCCGGCAGGCGGCATCCGCTGCGCTTTGTCTGGCAGATGGATGAAGCGGGCAAGTTCGGGCTCGGCTCCGACGAGTTCCTGAGATTGGCAGGAGCGCGGACCGCGGCGGTGATCGGACGGCCCTGGCCGGAACTGGCCGCCGCCCTGGACCTCGATCCGGGCGGCCGGGTCGCGCGCGCCCTCGCCAGCCGCGACACCTGGAGCGGGATCGAGGTGGCTTGGCCGGTCGACTCCAGCTCGGAGCGGCTCTGCGTGGAGCTGTCGGGCCTGCCGGTTTTCGACGGCGACCGCAGTTTTCGCGGCTATCGCGGGTTTGGGGTCTGCAGGGACTTGGCGCGGCTCGCCGCACTCGAGCAGGAGCACTCGGGCGGAGCTCCTGGCGCGGGCGAAGCGGCCCCGGTGGTGGCCTCAGCTCCGGCAGATCCCGCAGCCTCGTTGGCCCAACGGGTCCGGTCGGCAGAGAACATCGTGCCCTTTCCCGCCATCACTGCGGAGCCGAGCCCGCCGCGCTTGAGCGCCTCCGAGCGCCACGCCTTCGGCGAGCTATCGCGCAAGCTTGCGCACCGGCTCTTGGGAATCGCACCCGACGAGAGCAAGAAAGAGCCCACGGCCGAAGCCGAGCAGGTCGACACCCCGCCGACGCGCGCTCCCTTCGAGGCGCGGCCGATCCTCGACCGATTGCCGGCCGGTAACCAAGGAGCGGAGGCGGAGGCCACCGAGGCCGGACGGCGGGCGCAACGGCTATCCTCCGCGACGTGGGACCTTCTGGCGAAGATAAGCCGGGAGATGCAGCCCCCGCTCAGCGCCATCATCGGCTCTTGCGAGGCGATGATGCAGGAAGCGTCCGGACCGGTCGATCACGTGGGTGCCCGCGCAGCGCTCAAGGACATCTACGCCTCGAGCAGCGATCTGCTGGCGCTGCTCGACGTTCTCCGCGATCTATCGAAGATCGAGGCGGGCGAGCTCGCGCTCGCCTTCGGCGGGGTGGCCATCAACGAAGTGGTCCAGCAATGCGTCGCCGTGCTGCAGCCGCAGGCAAGCCATGACCGGGTCATCATCCGCAGCTCGCTTGCGACGGCGCTGCCGGCGGTGGTCGCCGACCCGGCCTCGGTGCGCCAGCTGCTGCTCCAGCTGCTCTCGGGCTCGATCAAGCTCGCCGGTGCCGGCGGGCAGGTCATCGTCTCGAGCGCCGTCGCGGAGAGCGGTGATGTGGTATTGCGAGTGCGCCACAAGGCCATCGGAACGAGCAATCAGCAGACCGCCTCTGCGTCGGAGCAGGTCGCGCAAGCGGCGGCCTCTCCCCAGGAGGAATCAGGAGGCCTGAGTCTCCGGCTGCTGCTGAGCAAGGCGTTGGCGGAAGCCAATCGGGCGAGCTTCCGCCTCGAATGCACGAGAGAAGGAACCCTGGTGGACCTCGCCTTTTCGCCGATGATGCGCATCGGCCCAGCCGGGCGCCACCCTCCCGCCTAGGCCTTGCCGGGGCACGTCGAAAGGGCTCGTGCGCCAGCTTCACCGAAGCCTTATATCAGCATGGTGGTTGCCCCCGGGGCATTTCCGAGATGGCTGGCATGGCCCCCCTTTTTCGATGCAGCCTGGCGGCGCTCGCGCTCCTGCTCGCTGCGGCGCTGCCCTGCGGCGCGGCCGAGCAGGTCGACCTGCTGCTGGTCCTCGCCTCCGACGTCTCGCGCAGCGTCGACCAGCCGAAATTCGCGCTCCAGCGCGAAGGCTACGCGACGGCGATCTCCGACCCCCAGGTGCTCGACGCCATCAGATCGGGCCCCAACCAGCGCATCGCCGTCTGCTTCGTGGAATGGTCCGGCTTCGGCGCACAGAAGCTCGTGATCGACTGGACGCTGATCGAGGGCGCGCCGACGGCGCGGCGTTTCGGCGATCAGCTGCTGGAGCTGCCGCGCTCGTTCGCCGATCGGACCTCGATCAGCGGCGGGATCGAATTTGCTGCCGCTCAGCTCGAGCGCGCCCCGTTCGAGGCGCCACGGCGCGCCATCGACGTCTCCGGCGACGGCACCAACAATGCCGGACGTGACGTCAAGCTCGCGCGCGACGAGGCGCTGGCAAAGGGCCTCGTCATCAACGGGCTGGTCATCCTGAGCGATCGTCCGGTGCCGTGGAACGCCGAGCACACCAATCCGCCCGGCGGTCTGGAGAAGTATTACCAGGAGAACGTGATCGGCGGGCCGGGCGCCTTCGTGCTCGTGGCCGAGAACTTCCATTCATTCGGCCGCGCGCTGGTCAAGAAGCTGATCGCCGAGATTGCGTGGCTCGCGGCGGCGCCGCCTCGGGTGATACGCTGACTCCACTGCCTCGTTGATCGTCTCCGCCTGTATCGTGCCTTGCGGGACGATTGCAGCCCTTGCCGCAGCGCGGTAAAGACAAATACCGCGCGCGGGCGCGGGCTTCTCTATCCGGTGCGGCGGCATCTGCAGAGCGGGAATTGCATGAAGAAGGTTTATCCGGACGCCCGGACGGCTCTCGCCGGCCTGCTCAAGGATGGGATGCTGATCATGGCCGGCGGGTTCGGGCTCTGCGGGATTCCCGAGGCGCTGATACTCGCGGTCCGCGAAGCAGGGGTGAAGAATCTGACCGTCGTCTCGAACAACGCCGGGATCGACGGGGTGGGGCTCGGGCTGCTGCTCGACACCAAGCAGATCAGGAAGATGATCTCCTCCTACGTGGGCGAGAACAAGACTTTCGCGCAGCAGTACCTCGCCGGCGAGCTTCAGATCGAGTTCAACCCGCAGGGCACGCTCGCCGAGCGCATCCGCGCCGGCGGCGCCGGCATTCCCGCCTTCTTCACCCGGACCGGGGCGGGGACCCAGATCGCCGAGGGCAAGGAGGAGCGCGAGTTCGGAGGCGACCGTTACGTCATGGAGCGCGGCCTGGTCGCCGATCTGTCGATCGTTCACGCCTATATGGGAGATAGCGAGGGAAACCTCGCCTACCGCAAGACCGCGCGGAACTTCAATCCGATGATGGCGACCGCCGGCAAGGTGACCGTCGCCGAGGTGGAGCATCTGGTCCAGCCGGGCGACATCGATCCCGATCACATCGTCACCCCCGGGATCTACGTCAAGCGCATCGTGCACGTGCCCAACGCGGTCAAGCATATCGAGCAGCGGACGGTGCGCAAGCGCAGCGCCGCCGACCTGCCGGCCGGAACAGGAGAGGAAGTGTAATGCCCTGGACTCGCGAGCAGATGGCGGAACGGGCGGCCAAGGAGCTGCGCGACGGCTTTTACGTCAACCTGGGGATAGGCATTCCGACGCTGGTCTCCAATTACATCCCCGACGGAATGAGCGTGCAGCTGCAGAGCGAGAACGGCATGCTCGGCTTCGGCCCGTTCCCCTACGAGGGCGAGGAGGATCCCGACCTCATCAATGCCGGCAAGCAGACCGTCACCGAGATCCCGACCACCAGCTATTTCTCCTCCGCCGACAGCTTCGCCATGATCCGCGGCGGGCATATCGACCTCTCGATCCTCGGCGCCATGCAGGTAGCGGAGAACGGCGATCTCGCCAACTGGATGATTCCGGGCAAGATGGTGAAGGGGATGGGCGGGGCCATGGACCTCGTCGCCGGCGTGAAGAAGGTCGTGGTGGTGATGGAGCATTCCGCCAGGAACGAGCCCAAGCTGCTCAAGCGCTGCACCCTGCCGCTGACCGGCGCCGGCGTCGTCGACATGGTGATCACCGACCTCGGCGTCTTCACCATCGACAAGAAAGGAGGGGGCGGGATGACGCTGGTCGAGCTCGCGCCGGGGGTGAGCGTCGACGAGATCCGCGGCAAGACCGAAGGGAGCTACCGCACCCCCAATACGCTGTAGCCGCATCGCCCACGCCGGCCCGGGCCGCACGACGCCGAGCGGGTAAGCTCGTTCCGCCGCCGGCGCCGGGCAGGGGCAAAACGCAGGACCCCGGCGGCATTTGGCGGCTCGGGCGCCCGTCACGAAAGCGTCACATACCGATCGCACAAGCTCGGCTCCGGGACGCAGGCTCGGCTTTCATTCCTGCGCAGGAGGCCCCGGCTGGCTCGGGCGAAACGCAAGAATAAAGAGGCGTTGTGATCGCGGCCGTTGGGGTCAAACGCATCGGGATCCTGCTCGGCGTGCTGGCGGCCGTCGGGATCGGTGCTCTCGTCATATTGCGCTTGCTGATGCCGCCCGAGGCGGTGCGCGAAGCGGTCACGGCCGAAATCCGCGCCGTCACCGGGCTTGATCCGGAGCTGCGCGGGCGAACGACGATCTCGCTGTTCCCGACCGGCAGCGTTCGCTTCGATGACGTAACGCTCGACGACAAGCGCCCCGGCGGAGCGGCATTGACCGCCGAGCAGGTGATCGCTCGCTTGCGGGTTTTTCCGTTCCTGATCGGCCGCATCGAGATCGCCGACATCTCGTTGGTGCGGCCGACGATCTCGATCGTCTTCAACAGCGACCGCAGCACGAACTGGTCGGGGCAGCTCCAGAAGCTGGCGCAAAATCTCAAGCCAGGTCCGGAGCACGCGGCCCTGTTCTCGGAGATCCGCATTCAAGACGGCACCGTCTTGCTGCGCGACGAGGCCGCTCGATCGGCCGAGACCCTCTCGAATGTGGAGTTCGCGCTCGCCTGGCCTTCGATCTCGAAGAGCTTCGCGGCGACCGGACGCTTCGCCTGGAAGGGCAAGCCGATCGATGCCAGCATCAGCTTCACGGACTTCATGGCGGCGCTGCAGGGCGAGCGATCCGGGCTGAAGGTTCGGCTGAGCGGCGATCCCTTCAAGCTCGCCTTTGACGGCCATATCAGCAACCGGCCGACGCTCAAGATGGAAGGAACGGTCGCCGCCGATACCGCATCATTGCGCGACGCCATGAGCTGGGCCGGCCATCGTCCGCCGCCCGGCGGAGGATTCGGCCGCTTCGGGCTGAAGGCGCAATCGAGGATCGTCGGCACGACGATCGGGCTCTCGGACGTCCACGTGGAGCTCGACGGCAATTCCGCGGAAGGCGTGCTGACCATCGACGGACGGCAGACTCTGCAAGGAACGCTTGCCGCCGAAGCGCTCGAGCTGACCCCTTACCTGTCCACGGTTCGCCTGCTCTCCAGCCACGGTGAGCGAGGCTGGGACGACGACCCGATCGCGCTCGACGGGCTCGAGGGAGCCGACGTCGATCTCAGGCTCTCGGCTGCCCGGGTCAGGCTGGCGAACGTCCGGCTCGGGCGAACGGCAGTCGCCGTCAATCTGCGCGGCGGCAGCCTCACTGTCGCGGTGGGCGAGTCGGAAGCCTTCGGCGGCGTGCTCAAGGGCACGTTCGGAGTTGCCAAATCGGCGAATGGTGCCGACCTCAAGGCGCAATTGCAGTTCTCGAACGTGGATCTCGAGCAATCGCTGAGCGAGATGGTCGGCATTCGCAAGCTCGAGGGCAAAGGCAATCTCGGCTTCAGCATCGCGGGAGTCGGCAGCAGTGTCCACGCGATCACCAAGGCGTTGAACGGCACCGCGGCGCTGGTCAGCCACAAGGGCGCCCTGGTCGGATTCAACGTCGAGCAATTGCTCCGCCGGATCGAACGCCGGCCGCTCTCGGGCGGAAGCGAGCTGCGAACCGGGCGCACGCCCTACGAATCGCTCGTCGTCGATCTGAAGATCACTGATGGGATCGCGAATATCGAAGAAGCGCGGGTGGAAGGCCCCGCCGTTGCCCTCAGCGTGACCGGCTCGGCCTCGATCCCCGCCCGTGAGCTTGACCTCAGGGGAGTGGCTAGCCTGCTTTCGAGCACGGCGGGCGCCGCGCCGGCCCCCGCGTTCGAGCTGCCGTTCATGGTGCAGGGTCCGTGGGACGATCCGGACACGCTGCTCGATCCGCAAAGTCGCATTCAGCGCTCGGGTGCGGCGGCGCCCTTGCTGGAGGCGGTCCGCAAATACGGCGGCCGCGATGCGGTTCGCTCGGCGATCGAGCGGCTCACCGGAGGAGCCCCGGCAGCGCCGCCGGCTGCTCCCCCGCAGGCAACCCCGGCACTGGCCGGGAGCTCGACGCAAATCGAGAGCGCGCCGACGCCTGCACAAGGCGAGCCCGCTGACCCGCGCCCGGAACCGGCCGCTCCGCCGCAACCCCGATAACAACGGGCATCGGTCCACGGCATGGGGAGCGCTCTTGCGCCGCCCATGCTCGGGCATGACAGCTCTTCGAGCGCCGCGGGATGCCCGGCTGGGCGCTGACGGGCCTCCTCCGGCGGGAATGCGCAACCAGCGGGCATCACCCGCGACCGCACGTCCTGCGGCCTTCACCTGCCCCGGCCAGGAGCGGTGCCCAGCAATGGAATCCTCTCGTGAAGCTTGGCAAAGAGTGAGGCGAGCAGGAGCGTCATCGCAACGATCGTGATCAGGATCGTGCAGATGGCATTGATCTCCGGCTTCACTCCGAGACGGATCTCCGAGTAGACGCGGATCGGCAGCGTGATCGCCCCGGGACCGGTGGTGAAGCTCGCCAGCACGAGATCGTCGAGCGAGAGCGTGAAGGCCAGCATCCACCCCGAGGCCAGCGCGGGCGCGATCAGGGGCAAGGTGACGGTCAGGAAAGTCTTGATCGGCGGGCAGCCCAGATCCATCGCCGCCTCTTCCAGGCTGCGATCGAAGCTGAGCAGCCGCGACTGGACCACGACGGTGACGAAGCACATCGTCAGCGTGGTATGCGCAATCGCGACCGTCCAGAAACCGCGATCGAGGTTGAGCGCGACGAACAGGAGCAGCAGGGAAAGTCCGGTGATCACCTCGGGCATCACCAGCGGCGCATAGATCATGCCGGAAAACAGGACCCGGCCGCGGAATCGTCCGAACCGAACCAGCCCCACGGCCGCCAGCGTTCCGAGCACGGTCGCCGCGGTGGCGGACAGGAACGCGACCCGCAACGTCACCCAGGTCGCCTCGAGGATCGCGCGGTCGTTCAGCAGCTCCGCGTACCAGCGCGTGGACCAGCCCCCCCACACCGTGACATGCCGCGAGGCATTGAAGGAATAAATGATCAGGACCGCGATGGGCAGGTACAGAAACGCCAGGCCGAGCGCGATCGAGCCGACATTGAACCACGAGAGCCCGCGCACGATCAGGCCCCCGCCGAGAGGCGACGCGCCT
>DASXAP010000341.1:0-6757 GCA_036406655.1 Xanthobacteraceae bacterium
CTGCGAGCGTCCGTCCGGCGGCCGCTCGCGCAGGGAGGGGCTGTTGGCGAGCGGGGCCGCGGCGGCGCGCGTGTGCCGGCGTTCGCGCTGCAGGGATGGCTCCGCAGGCAAGGTGCGCTGGCCGAGCAGATAGATGCCGAGGCTTACCAGCATGCCGACGCCGGCGGCGGCAAATCCGTAGTGCCAACCGTATTGAGCGGCCAGCGTCCCGCAGACCAGCGGCGCGAAGAGCGCACCGATATTGATGCCGAGATAGAAGATGGAGTAGGCGCGATCGCGTCGAGGATCGTCGGCGCGGTAGAGCGCCCCGACCTGCACCGAGATGTTGGGCTTGAACGCTCCGATGCCGAGGATCAGCAGCAGCAGCGCGAGGAGAAGCAACGGCTCGAATGCCATCATGAAGTGACCGCTCGCCATGAGCAGTCCGCCGATGATTACGGTGCGACGCCGGCCCAGCAGGCGGTCAGCCAGGAGGCCGCCGAGTATCGGCATGAAGTACGCGAGCCCGGTATAGATGCCGAACAGCTGTGAGGCGAGGGGCTGCGCTTCGAGGCGGCCGAACAGGAATTCGAGCGCCGTTCTGACCGATGCAAAACCGAGCACGCTCTCGATCCGCCCGGGGTCGAAGAGATGCTTGACCATGTAGAGGACGAGCAGGGCGGCATTGCCGAAATACGAGAACCGCTCCCAGCTCTCGGTTGCGAACAGGACGGCCAAGCCGGGCGGATGGCCGAACACACTACGCACGGTCATCGCTTCGTCCGGGCTCGCACCAAGGCATGGCTGGCTCCTGCCGTCCGTCAGCCCTGCAAGGCATAGACGTCGCCGGAATTGGCCGACTGCGGCAAGCCCTCGAGCCATGCGGCAATCTCGTCGGCGGCGAGCCAGTCGGCGCGAACCAGCGCATGGGTCTCGCCGATCACCGCGTTGTAGCGCCGATAGCCTAGTGCCACGCAGCGCGCGATTGAGGCAGCGGCCACCCGTCGCTGGATCGTGGTGAATTCGAACGACAGCGCCGGCGATGGCCGGGTCAATCCACCGAGCACCTCGGCCTCCAATCCTTCGACATCGATCTTGATGAAGGCCGGCGGCCCATGGCGGACGATCAGCGCATCGAGCGTGGTGACCGGAACCTGGATGGCACGGCGCCAGGCCTGGCCCTCCCAGCGCGGCGCGCCCCGGGTGGCGGCGATGAATTCAGGGGAGGCGGTGGACAGGGTGGGATTTTCGAGGTTCAGCCGGAGCTCGATTTCGCCTTCGGCGCTGCCGACGGCGACAGGCTCGATCACGACCGAGCGGTCGCGCCCGTAGAGCAAGCGCAGCGTCCGCACCAGCGCGGGTTGCGGCTCGACCGCGATAACCCGCGCGCCGATCCGGCGAAACGCCGCGATGCGGTCGCCGACATGGGCACCGATATCGAAGACAAGCTCCTCCGCCCCGACGAAACGGCGATAAAGGTCTTGCATGGCGGCACGCCGCTGGCGATCACCGTAGTAGATGCGCAGCGAGCGCACGACACCGCCGAAGCTGCGCCAGGCGTCGCCGTCAGCGAAGCGCATCATCGGATGGGGCAGCCGCGGTGCAGCAGCTCGATGGCCGGTAATTTCAGGGCGCGCAGCTCGGGCGGTGGCGAAGTCTCTTCCGGCAATCGATCAAGCCCGGCCGCAATCAGCGCCCGTCCGAAAGCAGGCCAGGCGGTGAGCACCGCGAGCGGGATCGAGAGCAGCGGGCCGGCGGCGATCAGCAGCGCGCAAGGAACAGCGGCCGGGGCGGTGAAGGCGAGGAGCAGCACCGGCGCAAGCCCGATGAGCGTATGCGGCCAGAACTGACGGAATGCCAGTGACCACGGTACCGCGTGCTCCCGACGTGCCTGTGCCGTCCAGCCCATGGTGCCTCCGAGCAGCAGCCGGAAGAGGAAAAGCGTGTGGCTCGCCCACATGATCGGGGCTAGGAGGAGCACGAAAATCACCGTGATGCCGAAGCTCGCGGCGAACCGCAGCCCGCCGCCGAACTGCCGCCGCAGCTCCCGGCGAGCCAGCACATCGATCACGGTCGCTGTGTTGGGGGCAAACCACATTGCCAGCACCACGAGGAGCAGGGCAGCGCCGGCGTCGGGCCGCATGAAATCGGCCGGGGTCGCGGCCGCGGCGGCGGCCGCACTGCCGATCAGCAGCAATCCCATCCATGCGGGCGAGCCGATGAACATCAGGATGGCGAAAGCGAGCTGATATCGGCTGATCGGCTCGAGCGCCGGCATCCGCAGGAAATGCCAGTACTGCATGTTTCCCTGGCACCAGCGCAGATCGCGGCGGATGAACTCGACGAGCGTCGGCGGGTTCTGCTCGAAGCTTTCGCCCTCCTCGGCCAGGACGCGGACCGCGAACCCCGCCTTGCGCATCAGCACGGCCTCGACCTGGTCATGACTGAGCACATGCCCCTTGACGAGAGCATCCTCGGCGAGCACCGGCAGCTGGCAATAGGCTCGGAAAGGAGCGAGCCGCAGGATCGCGTTGTGCCCCCAGTAGGGTCCGCAATCGCCTTGCCACCAGGCGCTGCCGATGGTGTAGGAGCGCATCGCCAGCCGCATGCCGAACTGGAAGATGCGGGAGAACGCGCTCGCCGAGGGCATGCCGATCACCAGGCTCTGCAGGATCCCGAGCTGCGGGTCCAGCTGCATGATGCGAACGAGCTTGAGCACGAGCTCGACCGCCATCACGCTGTCCGCATCGAGCAGGATCGCGAGCTCGTGCTCATGGCCCCAGCGCCGGCAGAAGTCCGCGACGTTTCCCGCCTTGAAGCCCACGTTGCCGCCGCGGCGGCGATAGGTCAGCGCCACCCGGCCGCACCAGTCTCGGGCGAGGGCGGCAAAGCGCCCCTCCTCCGCGGCGGCAATCGACCCCTCGCTCGTGTCGCTCAGCACATAGAGGTGGAAGCGTTCGCCGACCCCGCGCGTGGAGAGGCCCTCGAGCATCGGCTCGAGCAGGCTCGCCACCCACTCGGGCGGCTCATTGCGGATGCAGAGCAGGATGGCGGTCGAGGCGGTGATCGGCTCATCGCCGGTCATCCTCCCGGCGATCGGGGTGACCGCCGCCGCCGGATCGGCCGCGATGCGCATGATCAGAAGCCCGATGGTCGCGTTCCAGAATCCGATGACGTACCAGGGCAGGGTCACCGCAAACAGCACGAGGAGGACGAGATCGATCGGACCAATGCCCCCGGGCGACAAGGCGAACGCCGCAAGCCAGATGAGGCCTGCGATCGTCACGCCAACCGTGGTGAAGAACAGGCGCGGCCGCCACGCCGGGCCGGTGACAAGCGCGGCAGGCAGCGCGTTTTCGTCGGTGGAAGCCCCGATCATGCAGGGGCTTTGCGGGTCGTTTCAGGCAATTTGAGGATAGTCGCGCGGCGCCGCAGCACCGTCAATCCCGCCTGCTGCGGCCGAGATTGCGCCGGCGGAGCTATCGTCATAGAGAGGCCCGGGTGAAGGCCGGATCGATCCTCAATGCGCGGCAAGGCACTCTGGTATGTCGGCCCCGGCCGTGCCGAGCTGCGTGAGGAGTCGATCGCCGCGCCGCGCGCCGATGAAGCGCTGGTGCGCGCGCTCTACGGCGCCATCAGCCGCGGCACCGAACGTCTGGTTCATGCCGGGAAGGTGCCGGCAACCGAGCATGAGCGCATGCGAGCGCCGCTGATGGGGGGCGCCTTCCCCTTCCCCGTGAAGTATGGCTACGCGACCGTGGGACGGGTCGAAGCCGGCCCGGCGGTGCTCGAGGGCCGCACCGTTTTCAGCCTGCATCCGCACCAGAGCCTGTTTGCGATTCCGGCGGCAATGGCCATTCCCGTTCCCGCGGAGATTCCTGCGCGGCGCGCGGTGCTCGCCGCCAACATGGAGACCGCGCTTAATGCCGTCTGGGACGGCGCCCCCGGCCCCGCCGACCGCATCGCGGTGATCGGCGGTGGCGTGGTGGGGCTGCTGATCGCCTATCTCTGTGCGCGGCTGCCGGGGGCCGAGGTGACCGTGGTCGACATCGTGCCCGCGCGAGCCGAGCTTGCGCGTGCGCTCGGTGCCCGTTTTGCGGAGCCTGCCGCAGCGAATGTCGATTGCGATCTCGTCTTCCATGCGAGCGGCAGCGCTGCCGGTCTGGCGACGGCGCTCAGCCTTGCCGGAGAGGAAGCAGGCATCATCGAGCTGAGCTGGTACGGCACGGGCGAGGTCGCCGCGCCGCTTGGGCAGGCCTTTCACAGCCGCCGGCTGCGGCTCGTCTCCAGTCAGGTCGGCCGGGTCGCGCCGAGCCACCGCTCGCGCTGGTCCGCCGTGCGGCGGCTCGGGGCGGCGCTGGCGCTGCTTGACGACGATGCGCTCGATGCGCTCCTTGCCCCGCCGATCGCTTTCGAGGAGCTGCCGGCAAGGCTGCCGGCGCTGCTGAGCGCCAATTCCGAGCAGGTATGCCACCTGATCCGTTACCCGGCCGCCGGCGCTTGAGCGTGCGGAGCGGGCCACGCCCGAGGAACGATCGTGTATTGGGTTGAGGTTTCCGACCAGATCATGATCGCCCATTCCTTCCGCGGCGAGGTTTTCGGCCCCGCGCAGAGGACGCATGGCGCGACCTTCGTGATCCGCGCGGCGTTTGCCGCCGAGACGCTCGACGCGCACGGGATCGTCGTCGACATTGCCCGCGCCCATGCGGTGCTCAAGTCGGTGCTGGCTCCGCTCAACTACCGAAATCTCGACGAGCTGCCGCAATTCGCCGGGGTCAACACCACCACCGAGTTCCTGACCAGACATCTGTTCGATCGCCTCGCCGCCGCCGCGCGGGCGGGTGAGCTCGGGCGCGAGGGGCGCGAGCTCGCCTCGATCCGCGTAACAGTGGCGGAATCGCCCCTGGCGCGTGCCCGGTACGAGGCGCCGTTGTGGTGAAGGCGGTGGTGCTGGCGGTCCCGGGCGAGCTCGCCACGGCGACCGGCGGCTACGTCTACGATCGTCGGATGTTGAGCGAGCTCGAGGCGCTCGACTGGCGAGTCGACGTGGTGGGCCTGGGCGAGGGATTCCCGCATCCGACCCCCCCCGTTCACGCCACAGCCTGCGCTCGCCTGGTCGGGCTGCCGCGCGGCCCTGCCATCGTGGTGGATGGGCTTGCCTTCGGCGTATTGCCGCAGGCGGGGCAGATGCTGCGCGACACTCACGCGCTCGTCGCGCTGGTGCATCATCCGCTGGCGCTCGAATCCGGCTTGTCCCCGGCGCGCGCAGCCGAGCTGCGCGCGAGCGAACGTTCGGCGCTCGCCGCCGCCCGCCATGTCATTGCAACCAGCGAAGCCACCGCGCGCCTTCTGGCCGCCGATTACGGCGTTGCCGCGGATCGGCTGAGCGTGGTGAAGCCGGGCACCGACCGCGTCGTGCCGCGGCGGGTGCCTCCGCTGCCGCATGACGAGGCGAGGCCGAAGGAGCGACCGGCGGTCCTCCTGGCGGTCGGCGCGGTGGTGCCGCGCAAGGGCTACGACCTGCTCGTCGCCGCGGTCGCCCGGCTGCGGGACCTTCCCTGGCGGCTGGTGATCGCCGGTGATCGCGGACGCAGCCCCCGGACAGCGCAGCGGCTCGCGGAGGAGATTGCGCGCCTCAAGCTTGCGGATCGCGTCAGCCTGCGCGGAGCGGTCACCGCCGACGAGCTCGCCGAGCTCTATTTGACCGCCGATCTGTTCGTGCTGCCGTCGCGGTTCGAGGGTTACGGCATGGCCTATGCCGAAGCCATCGCGCACGGGCTTCCGGTGGTCGGCACCCGCGCCGGCGCCATCCCCGAGACGGTGCCCCGCACCGCCGGCCTGCTGGTGCCCCCCGAAGACGTGCCGGCACTCACCGCGGCGCTGCGGCATCTGCTCGAGGACGCGCCGGCGCGCGCCCGCCTCGCTGCCGGCGCACGCGCGGCAGTCTTCCCGACCTGGCGCGAGCAGGCAATGCTCTTTGCCCGGGTGCTGGAACGGCTGGGGTGAGCTTTTCCGCCGACTGGCTGGCCCTGCGCGAGCGATGCGACCTGCTCGCCCGCAACAGGACCGTCCTCGACGCGGTCGTCGCCGCCTGCCGCAGGCAAAGCTCGATCGCGGTCGTCGACCTCGCCTGCGGGACCGGCGCGACCTTGCGCGCGCTGAGGGGCCATCTCCCCGCGCAGCAGCGCTGGCGCCTCGTCGACAATGATCTCGGTCTGCTCGCGAAAGCGGCCGCACTTGCACGCCCGCCGGAACTGACGGTCGCCACCACCCCGGTCGACCTTGCCCGCGATCTCGAGCTCGCGCTGGATGGACCGCTCGATCTTGTCACTGCTTCCGCGCTGCTCGACCTCGTCTCACCGGAATGGCTCGAGCGGCTGGTCGTGGAAGCGGCGGCGCGCCGGCTCCCCGTCTATGCGGCGCTCACCTATGACGGCCGCGTGGTTGCCGAGCCGGGCGAGCCGTTCGATGCCGAGATGGTCGCCGGGCTCAACCGGCACCAGCTCACGGACAAGGGCTTTGGTCCGGCGCTTGGGCCCAAGGCGGCTGCGAGCGCCCTCGAATGCTTCGCGCGCGCGGGCTATCAGGTCGTGCAAGGCCGTTCCGACTGGTTGCTGGGCGGCGAGGATCGAGAAATCCAGGAAACGCTGTTTGCGAGCTGGGCCGAGCTTGCGCCGCTGACAACGAGGCTGTCGCGCCGGGAGATCGCGCTGTGGCTTGCCGATCGCCGCCGCCACCTGGCGCAAGGCCGGTCGACATTGCGCATCGGTCACATCGA
>DASXAP010000342.1:0-10763 GCA_036406655.1 Xanthobacteraceae bacterium
CATGGACGTGGCGCTCGACTTCGCGGAGCGGATCACCGTGCTGCACTTCGGCCACGTGGTGGTCGAGGGGACGCGGAGCGAGGTGGTGGCGCATCCGAAAACGCGGGAGATCTACCTTGGCGAGTGACGCGCTGGCGCTGAGCGAGATCGACGCGCTCTACGGCGACAGCCACGTGCTGCACCGGATGTCGCTGCACCTCGGCGAGGGCCGGCTCCTCGGCCTGCTCGGCCGCAACGGGGCCGGCAAGTCCACCGCGATGAGCGTGACCGTCGGGCTGCTGCCGCCCCGGCACGGCCGCGTCGAGGTCTTCGGCCGCCCGGTGACCGGCCGCTCGCCCGAGGCGATCGCCGCGCAGGGGGTGGCGCTGGTGCCGCAGGGCCGGCGGATCTTCCGCAGCCTCACCGTGCGCGAGAACCTGGCGGTGGCGGCGCAGGCGCGCGACGACGACGGCGTTTCCGGCTGGTCGGTCGAGCGCATATTCCGGCTGTTTCCCCGCCTGTCCGAGCGCCAGGCCCAGCTCGCCGGCTCGCTCTCCGGCGGCGAGCAGCAGATGCTGGCCATCGCCCGCGCGCTGATGGGCAATCCGCGCGTGCTGCTGATGGACGAGCCTTCGGAGGGGCTGGCGCCGCAGCTCGTCGCCGAGGTCGGGCGCACCATCGCGCAGCTCAAGGGGGCAGGCCAGTCGATCCTGCTGGTCGAGCAGAACATCAGGCTCACCCTCGACCTCGCCGACGACATTGTGATCATCAACACCGGCCGGGTGGTGTTTCGCGGCGCCGCGAGCGACATCAAGCTCGACGACCCGCTGGTCGCCCAGCATCTCGGGGTATTTTGATCTCGGTACCAGCTGGAAGGACCGCAATGACGACGCAATGGAACAAGTACGAACGCACCGCGGCGCGCAGGCACGGCAAGCCGGGGCGCGAGCTGCGCCCGCAGAGCACGACCATCGACATTCATTCGCACGTGGCGGTTCCCCGCGCCGGCTCCTTCGTCAAGCCGCATCTCGACCCCCTTTCGATCCCGCTCACCCGGTTCGCCGATGCCGGGACGCGGGCGCTCAGCGCCAAGCAGGAGGAGGATATCCGCGCCCGCATCACCGGCTACGACCAGCGCCTGGCTGAGCTGGACGCGATGGGCATCGACCTGCAGCTGGTCCTGCCCTCGCCCAACCAGTGCTACTACACCGTGCCGCTCGACATCGCGGTCGAGGCCGCGCGCATGGTCAATGACGGGCTTGCGGAATATGTCGCCGGCCGGCCCGACCGCTTCGTGGCGCTCGGCACCGTGCCGCTGCTCGATGGGGCCGAGGCGGCGAGCGAGCTCGAGCGCTGCATGAGATCGCTGGGCATGAAGGGGGCCGAGATCCTGACCAACGTCGCCGGCAAGGAGCTCTCCGACCCCGCGCTCGCGCCGTTCTGGCAGAAGGCGGAAGCGCTCGGCGCGCTCGTCGTCATCCACCCCAACGGCTTCACCGATGCCAGCCGACTGACCCGCTTCTACTTCAACAACGTGATCGGCAACCCGCTCGAGACCACGATCGCGCTCCACTATCTCATCTTCGACGGCGTGCTCGAGCGCCATCCCGGGCTGAAGATTCTGGCGGTGCACGGCGGCGGCTACCTGCCCGCCTATAGCGGCCGCATCGACCACGCCTGGGGGGCGCGCTCGGACGCGCATGGCGAGCTGCCGCAGCCGCCGACTGCGTATCTCAGGCAAATCCATGTCGACACCGTCGTGTTCACGCCGCACCAGCTGGCCGAGCTGGTGCGGCTGCTCGGGCCCGACCACGTCATCATGGGTACCGATTATCCCTTCGACATGGCCGAATGCGACCCGATCGGCCATGTCGCCGCGGTCGAAGGGCTCGATCAATCGACCATCGCCGCGATCGCCGGCGGCAATGCGCGCAGGCTCATGGGGATATAGAGTGGGCCAATCGCCCGACCTCCCGTCCGGACCGAGCGGCTTCCTGCGCAGCGCGACGGTCCGGCTCCGGGACGGCTGAACCACCGCGACCGAGCCGATGCGACGCTACGTCTTCCGCCGCCTCCTGCAGAATGCGTTTCTGCTGTGGGTGCTCACCTCGCTGATGTTCGTCCTCTTCCGGATCCTCCCGGGCGATCCGGTCTCCATCATTCTCTCCCCCGAATTGTCCGAGGAGTCCCGGCAGGCGATCCGCGAAGCTTGGGGACTGGACCAGCCGCTGTGGACCCAATATGCCAGCTACCTCGCCAACCTTGCGCAGGGCGAGCTCGGCGTGTCGTTCCAGTACCAGAAGCCGGTCTGGGACGTGCTCGCCGACAAGGTCCTCAACACGCTCGTGCTGATGGTCCCCGCGACTGCGGCTGCGGTCGTTCTCGGCGTGCTGGCGGGGCTGTATTTCGGCTGGCGGCGCGGATCCCGGATCGAGCGGCTGGGCGTCCTGCTGCCGCCGATCATCCGCGGCCTGCCGGTGTTCTGGCTCGGCATCCTGCTGCTGATGGCGCTGTCCTACGGGCTCAACTGGTTCCCCAACGGCGGCATGCGCTCAACCGGGACCTTCGTCACCGACCCCTGGCAGCTCTATCTGTCCTGGGACTTTCTCTGGCACCTGGCCCTGCCGTTCCTGTGCATGACGATCACGTCCCTGCCCGAGCCGATGCTGATCATGCGCAGCAGCCTGCTCGAGACCATGGGCGAGGATTACCTCGAGCTGATCGTGGCCAAGGGCGTCGGCGAATGGGGGGTGCTCAGGCACGCCGCGCGCGGCTCGCTGCTGCCGGTGATGACCTGGGTCTTCCACATGTTCGGTTACGCGATGGCGAGCACCGTGGTCATCGAGATCGTCTTCGCCTGGCCCGGGCTGGGGCGCGAGATCGTCAACGCCGTCAATGCCTACGATTACCCGGTGATCCAGGCGGCCTTCTTCCTGATCTCGGCCATCATCATCTTCCTCAACCTGGCGATGGACCTCCTTTACGGCGTGCTCGATCCGCGGGTGGTCGTCGAATGAGCAGCGGGCCTGCCGAGCTGGAGGACGGCCTTGCGGGAGGAGGGTACGCCGCCGGCGCGATCGGCCGCCTGCGCCGCGCCGGCCGCGCCGCCCGCGACCTCGGACGGGTGCTCGCGGCCGACCCCTACGGCCGCGTCGGCATCGGCATCCTCGCCTTCTTCCTCGTCGTGGCCATGGTTTCTCCCGCCATCGCGCCGATGGACCCGTGGGCCAACAACCATCACCCGGACGGCAGCCTCGCGCGGCTCGACCCGCCCTCGCTGCGGCACCTGCTCGGCACGACCTTCTACGGCCAGGACGTGCTGAGCCAGCTGCTGCTCGGCACCCCGCAGACCATGCTCGTCGGCTTCGTCACCGCGACATTGATCGCCCTCATCGGCACCAATGTCGGCCTCCTTTCCGGTTACTTCGGCGGGATCGTTGACGACATTCTCATGCGGGTGACCGACTTCTTCTACGCCATTCCCTTCCTGCCCTTCATGATCGTCATCGTTGCGCTGATCGACCGCAGCCTTGCGGTCGTCATCGCCTCGATGGCTTTCATCTTCTGGCGCACGGCCGCGCGCGTCGTGCGCGCGCAGGTGCTCACGCTCAGGACGCGGCCCTATGTGCTGGCCGCGCGCGCCAGCGGCGCCGGACACCTGCGCGTCATCTACGTTCACATCCTGCCCAACGTGCTGCCGCTCGGCTTCCTCTATCTCATCTTCGGCGCGGCGTGGGCGATCCTCACCGAATCGAGCCTGAGCTTCATCGGGCTCGGCGACCCCAATCAGCTGAGCTGGGGTCTCATGCTGAACCAGGCGTTCGCGACCGGCTCGATCCGCTACGCCTGGTGGTGGGTCATCCCCCCGGGCGCGGCGCTGATGACCTTCCTGGTCGGGCTCTACTTGCTCGGCCGCGGCTTCGAGGAGCGGGTCAATCCGAGACTGCGGAAAGAGCCATGACGCTGATCGACGTCGACGGGCTGCGCGTGAGCTTCCGCACCGGCCGCGGCCTGCTGCATGCGCTCGACGGGGTCGCGTTTGCGATGAGTGAGGGAGAGTCGCTCGGCATCGTCGGCGAGTCCGGCTGCGGCAAGACCACCGTCGCGCGGGCGATTCTGCGCATTCTTCCCGGCAACGCCGAGGCGCGCGGCCGCATCCTCCTGCGCGGCCGCGACATCCTGGCCATGGAGCCTGACGAGCTCCATCGGGTCCGCTGGCGCGGCGTGGCGCTCGTCACCCAGAGCGCGATGAACGCGCTCGATCCGGTCTATCGGGTCGGTGCGCAGATCGTCGAGGCGATCCGCACCCACGAGCGATGCTCGGCTTCGGCGGCCTGGGAGCGGGCGGAAAGATTGCTCGAATCGGTCGGCCTCGAGCCGGAATGGGCTCGCCGCTATCCGCACGAGCTCAGCGGCGGGATGCGCCAGCGCGCCATCATCGCCATGGCGCTCGCCCTCGATCCGCCGCTGATCGTCGCCGACGAGCCGACGACCGCGCTCGACGTGATCATGCAGGACCGGGTTTTCGCAGAGATCGACCGGATCAGGCGCGAGCGGGGGACGGCGCTCATCCTGATCACCCACGATATCTCGCTGGTGGCGGAGAATTGCGCGCGGATCGCGGTCATGTATGCGGGCCGGATCGTCGAGCTGGCGCCGGCACGCGCGCTGCTCGAGCGGCCGCTCCACCCTTACAGCATCGGCCTGCAGAACGCCTGTGCCGATCTCGGCGACCGCGCGCGCGATCTCATCTCGATCGCCGGGGCGCCTCCCGACCTGGTCGAGCCGCCGGGCGGCTGCCGGTTTGCGCCGCGCTGCCCGTTCGCGCGCGGCAAATGCAGCGAGCCTCCGGCGCTGGTCGAGCGCGAGGCGGGACACTGGGCGGCCTGCCATTTCGCCGACGAGGCGGAGGCGTTTCGCCGCGCCGGGCGGGTCGCGATCACCTGGGAGCGGTCGGCAGCGGCCAGGGCGAGCCTGTGACCGGCGCCGTTCTCGAGGTGCGCAATCTCACCAAGGCCTTTCCGGTCCGGGGCGGGTTGCTCGAGCAGATGCTCCGCGGCAGCCGCCGAGGCGCTGTCCGCGCGGTGGACGACGTCAGCTTCGACCTCGCCGCGGGCGAGGTGCTCGGCATCGTCGGCGAGAGCGGCTGCGGCAAGTCGACGACCGGCCTCGCCATCCTGCGGCTGTTGGATCCTACCGGCGGCACCGTCCGTTTCCTGGGAGAGCCGGTGCCCTCGGCAGGCAAGGCGCTGCTGCGCTTCCGGCGGCAGGCGCAGATCATCTTTCAGGACCCTTATCAATCCCTCAATCCGCGTTTCACCGTCCTCGACACCGTGTCCGAGCCGCTCGTCATCCATGGGCTCGGTCGCGGCCGCAAATTGTCCGAGCAGGTGGTCGAGGCGCTGGAGCAGGCCGGCTTGCGGCCGCCGGCTTCGTTTCTCAATCGCTTTCCGCACGAGCTCAGCGGGGGGCAGCGCCAGCGGGTGGCGATCGCCAGGGCCATGGTGCTGCGTCCCCGGCTGATCGTCGCCGACGAGCCGG
This sequence comes from Xanthobacteraceae bacterium, assembly GCA_036406655.1. Lineage (GTDB taxonomy): Bacteria > Pseudomonadota > Alphaproteobacteria > Rhizobiales > Xanthobacteraceae > VAZQ01. The sequence continues at coordinate 5,521 of DASXAP010000342.1, forward strand.
TGTCGATGCTCGACGTCTCGGTGCGCGCCGGCATCCTGCGGCTGCTGCGCTCGTTGGGCCGCGATGCCGGACTGGCGGTGATCTACATCTCCCACGACATCTCGACGGTCCGTTACCTGTGCGACCGGACCGCGGTCATGTATCTCGGGCGCATCGTCGAGATCGGGCCCACCGCCGCGGTGCTCGCTTCGCCCATGCATCCCTACACCGGCGCGCTTCTGGCCGCGGTGCCGCGCATCCATGCCGCTGCCGCGCGGCCGCGGGTCGAGCTCGAAGGCGAGATTCCGAGCGCCGCCCGGCGGCCTTCCGGCTGCGTCTTTCACCCCCGCTGCCCCAAGGCCTTCGCGCCGTGCGGGAGCGTGCTTCCTCCTCGGGTGGCGGCCGGGAGCGCCCACGAGGTCACCTGTCACCTCTACGGCGAAGGAGCGGCGGCGTTGCGGGATGCGGATCACGGAGTGCGAGCCGACGCCCCTGCGGGTGGCATGCGAGCTCGAGGAGGAGAGCGATGAAGAAAGAGGTGGTGAGGCTCGATCGCCTCGCCCGGCAGGTTCTGGGCTCGCCCGCGGTGAAGGCTGGCGACTACGTCTTTCTCGGCGGACAGCTGCCGGTCGATCCGGAGCGGGGCCTCGTCGCCGAGGTGCGGCAACCGCCGGCGACCGAGGTTCCTGCCGTGGCGGCGAGACTTCAGTCCGACTTCATTCTCGATCGCAGCAGCGCGATCCTCGAGGCAGCCGGCTCCTCGTTCGCCTGCGGGCTGCGCATCGACCAGCTCTGCACGCACCCGCGCGCAGCCTCGCCCTATCTCGAAGCCCGCGCGCGGGTGGTCGAGACCGCGATCCGTCCCGCCAGCACGCACGTTGAGATCGCCGACCTGCTGGCGCCGGGCGCGCTGTGCGGGCTGCAGATGATCGCGCTGACGGAGGCCGCGCGCGCCCGCAAGGAGGTCATCGTCGTTCCCGGCCTGCCGGCCTCGCCCGGCCCTCCGTTCAAGCCGGCCCCGCACGGGATCGTCGGCGGCGATTTCATCTTCGTGACCGGGCAGATCGCGCACGGGTTCGACGAGGCGGGGATGGCGGCAGAGGCGCGCCTCGACCCGGAGACCTGGTACGGCTCGCCGATCAAGCGGCAGGCCGACGTCGTGCTCGCGCGCTGCGCCAGGGTGCTCGGTCATGTCGGCGCATCGCTGCGCGAGGTGGTGCGTGCCGACGTGTATCTCAACGACATGGACGATCGTTTCGAGCTCGAGGAGGTCTGGCGCCGGCACTTTCCGAGCGACCCTCCGGCCCGCACCTACATCCCCACCGTCCGTCTCGGCGCCAGATCCTGCATCGTCGAGGTGAACATGATCGCGCTGAAGCCGGGCAGCGGGCTGCGCAAGGAGGTGATCACGGCGCCGGACGTGCCGCTGCCCGATCTGCATCATCCGCACGCGGTTCGCGCCGGCGGCCTGCTGTTCGTCTCCGGGCTGTGCGCGACCGACTTCAAGGGCGCCCTTGCGCCGCGAGCGCGAGTCGAGCCGGCGGCGCCCTGGTTCCACTCGGCGGCGAAGAAGCAGACCAATTTCATTCTCGACTGCCTCGATGCGATCTGTCGCGCCGGCGGAACGAGCCTCGACAACGTGGTCTGGACGCAGAACCTCCTTGCCCGGCCGGAAGATCTGTTTGCGGCCATGGAGGCGTGGAACGAGCGCTTCCCGAGCGAGCCGCCGGCGGCGCTGGTCGCCGGCGTGGGCCGGCCGGTGCTCGGCGACGGCTGCACGATCCTCATCGACGCGGTGGCAACCGTCGATCGCTGATCCGGCCATTGGGCCGGAGCGCGTTCCGGAGCTACCCGTTAGCCTTCTTGTCATTCAACGGCGCTTCGGTTGCATCGCGTTCAGCTTTGCGCTGCGCAACCTTCTCGTCCTTTCTTCTTTGTTTCTCCTCGGTCCGTGCGCGTGCTGCCCTCTGTCGTTCGGCCCGGTCTCTACCGTAATTTGGCTTGAACGCCATTGGATCGATCCCTCTTATGCGGCGGAATTGATTTCTTGCTTGACCACTATATATAAGCCTCCATTCGCGTTTTTGCTGCCCTGCTGTTTACCCGTCTAGTTAGGACACAGGGCGATATGGATTTGCCGGACGTGGCTTGGTCACCGCGATGCCGCCCTCGATGGTCTGGCGTGTCCATGACAAGGAAACCAAAAATGGCACGGAAGCCGGCAACGAAGGTTGAATTCACTCTTTTCGACGTGGTTTACGAAGACGGCTCTCGTCGGTCCAATCGCAAAGTGCCAAGTGCAGTCCTTGGCGGCCTCGATGGCGATGCCCCTGCGCGCGCCATCATCGAAGAACAGGACCAGCTCATCGCGGAGATGTCGGGTGCTCCGGCTGTTGCCGTAAAAAGCGTACATCGATCTGGCAGCAAGAAAGTCGGCGAAGCCAAGCGACCTTCACGATACCGATCAGCGTCGGATTGATGATGGCGCACTAATTCATGATCAGGCCTATGGCTACTTTGCCGTGACGCCCCTGAAAATTAGGGGGCAGCCATTGTCACAGCGTCATCTGTTAATGATCAAGGAACGTTCTGAGGACCCTTGATCGGCTTGGATGCTTCAGCTTCCGTAGTGCCTTGGCCTCGATCTGGCGGATGCGCTCGCGCGTCACAGAGAACTTTTGCCCCACCTCTTCCAAAGTGTGATCCTTATTCATACCGATGCCGAAGCGCATGCGCAGGATGTGCTCTTCCCGCGGCGTGAGCGAGGCGAGCACGCGAGTCGTGGTCTCGCGCAGCTCCGACTTGATGGCGGCATCAATCGGCAGAATCGCGTTCTCATCCTCGATGAAATCGCCGAGGCGCGACTCCTCCTCGTCACCCACCGGCGACTCCATGGAAAGCGGCTCCCTGGCAAGTTTTAGAGCTTTCCGCACCCTCTCCAACGGCATGCCGAGCTTTTCGGCAAGCTCCTCGGGCGTCGGCTCGCGGCCGATTTCGCGGAGCATCTTCTGCGATGTGCGGACTATCTTGTTGGTTACCTCGATCATGTGCACGGGGATGCGGATGGTGCGCGCCTGGTCGGCGATCGAGCGGGTGACGGCCTGGCGGATCCACCACGTGGCGTACGTGGCGAACTTGTAGCCGCGTCGATACTCAAACTTGTCGACCGCGCGCATCAGGCCGATATTGCCTTCCTGGATCAGGTCGAGAAACTGTAGACCACGGTTGGCGTATTTCTTGGCGATCGAGATCACCAGGCGCAAATTCGCCTCCACCATCTCCGTCTTCGCCCGCCGCGCCTCGCGCTCGCCTTTCTGCACCATGTGCATGATGTTGCGGAACTCGTCGATCTCGAGCCCGGTCTCGCCTGCGAGAACCTGAATGTCATGGCGATACTGCCTGATCTTTTCCTTGTCTCTGGCGACGAAGCTCTTCCAACCCTTGGCCGAAAGCCTGGACGCTCGATTGAGCCAGTGCGGATCGAGCTCGCAGCCTCGATAGTTCCTGAGGAAATCTTCGCGGGTGACGCCATGACCCTCGGCGAGCCGCATCAATTTGCCTTCGTAACCGACGAGTCGTTTATTGATCTCGTAGAGTTGCTCGACCAGCGAATCGATGCGGGCCGGTCTCAACTGGAGCGACTTCACCTCGGAGATGATGCCATTCTTGAGCCTCTTGTAGCGGCGCTCCTGCGCAGGAGAGAGGGTGGTATTCTTGAGCTTGAACTCGATGTCCTGCTTCTGCAGGCGGCGCAGCCGCTTGTAGGCGTCGGCGATTTTATCGAAGGTTTTGACGACCGTCGGCTTGAGCTCAGCCTCAATGGCCGCGAGCGAGAGGAAGCTCTCTGTATCATCGTCGTCGCATTCCCCTTCCCGCAATCCGGCCTCACCTGCTTTGCCTTCCTCACCCCCCTCGCCGGTGGCGCGAACTGACGCAGACTTGAAGGGGGTTGCGGCGATGGGGGCTGCCGGCGGTGCCGGACTCCGCACCATCGAGGGCGCACCCGGCGCCACCGGCGGCTGAGGAATTGGCTGTCCGTCCGGCCCAATGGCCGGGTTGGGCAGGGCCTTGGCGTCAGGCCCAGCATAGGTGGCTTCGAGGTCGACGATGTCGCGCAGGAGGACTTTTCCTTCGTTGAGCTCGTCGCGCCAGATGACGATGGCTTGAAACGTGAGCGGGCTCTCGCAGAGGCCGGCAATCACAGCCTCGCGGCCCGCCTCGATGCGCTTTGCAATCGCGATTTCACCCTCGCGCGAAAGAAGCTCCACCGAGCTCATTTCGCGCAGATACATGCGCACGGTATCGTCGGTGCGCTCGGTCGGTTCCTTGGCCTCAGATTTGGCCGGGATTGCGCGCTGAACCTTGATCAGCTCAGCGCTTTCGGGCACCTTTTCCTCGGACTCGTCATTCTGCCTCTCATCGTCGCTCGCATCCTCGCTCTCGACGACATTGACCCCTGCCTCGCTGAACATGGCGAGGACATCCTCGATCTGCTCGGAATTGACCTCCTCGGAGGACAATACCGAATTGATCTGATCATGGGTAACGTAGCCGCGCTCCTTGACGGTTTGGATGAGCTTCTTGATCGCCGCATCCGACGAGTCGAGCAATGGGCGGTCCTGCAGGGACTGGGGATCCTCCTCCTGCGACGTCCGTTCGTTCTGCAGTGTCGCCTTGATCTCGATTGCCATGAATCTCCAGACAGCGCCGACTCGCGCCTAAGAGCCGCGCGGCCAACGAGCGTTACCTCTGCTGCGTAGCCGATGGCCCGAACAGATGCGACGGGCGACTTTCCTCGTCGATCAGGTTCCGCGGCCCCTCCTTATGGCATATTTCACTCCGAAAAGCCCAATTGATCTGGCCAGCGCGATGTATTCGTGCAATCGATGCTGGCCCAGCCGATGTCGGTCAGCCCGCTGTTTTCTCGATGTGTGCGATTGCAATGGCAAACCAGTCACCTGGGCGAGGAGCTCGAGCGGTCTACGTCGTAATCCTCTTCTGCTGCGCTGCCCCTTCCAAAGGACTGAGCGATCCTCCAAGACAGGGAGCACTCGGCACAGGAATCCGGGAATGTCGGAAGTGACAGATCTTTCTGAATAATCACAATATCGCGTGATCGACTAGTTTCGACGCCATCTGCACTCCGTTCCGGCCTGCATTGACCCTACCCGCCCGCAGGTTGTACCATCAATCTTGCCAAGTTTTCGGTCTGCCTTGCCAAGCTTTCCATTTCGGACCGCTCTCAAGTCATTCCCCAAGACTCG
>DASXAP010000343.1:0-2530 GCA_036406655.1 Xanthobacteraceae bacterium
AGGATCTTTCTTCGTGCCGCCAAGATTTCCCCTCATCCTGAGCTTGTCGAAGGACGCAGGGCGGTTCTGCAGAAATGTGTGAATCTGCTAGCGGCGAGAGCCGGGATCCATAAACACAGGCCTCTGGAAAATGGACCCCGACGTTCGTCGGGGTGAGATGGGAGGGGACCATTCATGACGTCGGGTCGAGACAGTCGATGGAAACTCTGTTCGTCTGGTCCGCCGGTGTCGGATCGGGCTCAGAGGATAAGGTGATGGCCGATGCCGCGCGCCCTGGCCTTGTCGTAGACGAGCTGGGCAGCGACCAGATCCTCCATGGCGACGCCCATCGCCTTGTAGACCGTGATCTGGCCATCGGACGTGCGCCCCGGCCGTCGCCCCATCAGAACCTCGCCAAGCTCGGTGCCGATCTTGGGATCGAGGCCGGCGAGTTCCGCGCAGCCAACGGGCGGCGCCTTGAAGGCGTCCCTGGTCTCGACAAAAAGCGCGGCCGCGCGCGAGAGATCGGACGGCAGCTCACCCCGCGGCGGAGCGTAGCCGACCGACGAAACGTGGGTGCCGGGCCGGATCCAGCGGCGCTCGATCACCGGCTCGTAGGAATGGCTCGCGAGGCACACCACGTCGGAGCTGCGCACGGCCGCCTCGACGTCGGTGACCGCGCGCGCCCGCGGATGATGTCGGGTGAGCCGCTCGGCGTCCTCCGGATGGAGCGAGGCAATCCTGATCTCGGCGAAATCGCGCACCAGCGGGAGCAGCCGCAGATGCTCGCGGCCCTGGACGCCGGCGCCGACGATGGTGGCGACCGCCGCCTCCTTGCGCGCCAGCATGCGCACCGACAGCGCGGCCGATGCCGCCGTACGAAAAGCGGTGATGTGGGTGCCGTCCATCACGCAGACCGGCGCGCCGGTGGCCTGGTCGTAGAGCGTGATGAGCGCGAGATGATTGGGGAGGCCGACCGCGAGGTTGCCTTCGAAGACGTTGACCACCTTCACCATGATGGGCGCGCCCTCCATCCAGGCCGGCATGGCCAGCGAGAAGCCCTTTCCCGGCAGGGTGATGGCCGGCCGCGCCGGCACCTGCACTCGGCCGGATGACAGGGCCTTGAAGCCCTCGGCCAAACCGTCGAGCAGCGCCCGCGGCTCGAGCAGGTCGCTCACGTCGGCCTCGCTCAAGCTCAGGATGCCGAGCTCACCCTTCGCGATTTCGGCCGCGCTCTTCCTCGGCAGGTTCTCGTGCGTCATGCGTGTGGCTTCCGTGACAGCATTTCCGATATGATTTCTGATGCTCGAAAGTGGAAAAAACAAATGAGTTTGCCGGAATTGCCATTACATTGGATTATGTAGAGATGCCCCGCCGTCATCTGCCATCGCTGTCCGCCTTGCGCACCTTCGAGGCGGTGGCGCGCACGCTCAGCTTCACCAAGGCCGCCCAGGAGCTGGGGGTCACACAGGCGGCGGTCAGCCGCCAGGTGAAGGCGCTGGAGGATCAGCTCGCGGTCGAACTCGTCAGCCGCGGGCCGGGCCGCAATGCCCTCACCGATTCCGGCGACATCCTGTTCACCGGCGTCTACCGCGCCTTCCAGGCGATCGAGCAGTCGGTCGAGCAGATCACGGGCAGCGGCGACCGCGCGATCCTGAACGTCAGCGTCGCTCCGTTCTTCTCGGCGCGCTGGCTGACGCCGCGCCTCATGACCTTCCTGCGCCGGCACCCCGACATCGAGCTGCGGCTGCATCACGCCTATCACCCCGCCGATCATCGGCGCGAAGGAATCGACATCGGCATCAACTGGGGCTCGATCCACTGGCCCGGTGTGCGGCGCGAGAAGGTGCTCGACGGGTCGCTGACCGCGGTGATGAGCCCGGCTCTGCTGGCGCGGCGGGGACCGCTCACTCGGCCGGAGCAGCTCCTCGACCTGACCTTGCTCTACGAGTTCGACCTGCGTGACTGGCAGCTCTGGTTCGAGCGCGCGGGCGGCGCGCTCGCGCCGCAGAGCGAGAGCCTGCGCTTGAGCGACAGCCACGCGCTGCTGCGGGCGGCGCTCGACGGCCACGGCGTCGCCCTGTTCTTCGCCGAGCTCGTGCGCGAGGATCTCGACAGCGGCCGGCTCGTGCAGCCCTTCCCGGTTTGCGTGCACACCGGCTATGACTATTTTCTCAACTATCCGGACTCCCTCGAGCTCGGCAGCAAGGGCAAAGCCTTCCGCCGTTGGGTCCTTGAGGAGATCGAAAGACGGCCCTATGCCTAGCTGCCAATAAGGCGAACGTGCCGCGGCGTCTCACCGGGAGCAATTGCCATGACCAGGGCCGACCTCTCCGATGTCTACCGACGCTACATTGCCTGCCTGAATCGGCAGGACTGGCCGCAGCTGGGACAGTTCGTCGATGATGATGTGCGCCACAACGGTCGTCAGCTCGGGCTGTCAGGCTATCGCAAGATGCTGGAGAGAGACTTCCATGACATCCCGGACCTGCACTTCGACATTCAACTGCTGATTTCCGATCCGCCCTATATCGCGAGCCGGTTGGCCTTC
>DASXAP010000344.1:0-36523 GCA_036406655.1 Xanthobacteraceae bacterium
GCGCATCGCTGGAACGGGGCCTCGAGGCGCTCAGCTCCGGGAACCCCGTGATCATCGACATGCGGCTGGAGCCGGTGAACTGAGCGGCGCAGCAACGGTTGCCGCAGTACTGCTGCCGAAAATCGTCGCAAGATATCCCGCCGGTGATCGTTCGCATGCGCAGCGACGAGCCAGCCGAGCAGCCGGTAGCCGCGCTCGTTGCGATGGTTCCAACGGCAGGACATCGAGCAGCCCGGCGCAAGGCGGCTGCGACAGCGACCCTCTCAACACGACCGCCCCGGTCGCATCATGGGCGACCCTGCGCGGGCGGAATGCTGATGATCAGGTAGCGGGTCGGCTCTCCCTTCACCCCGAGGTAGCGGCGAACGGCCTCGACCTCGACGCGCCTGCCGGCCGCATGGCGACCGGCGAGCGAACCCGCCGCCTGGCCGCACCAGGCCGCGCCCGGCTGGTGCGCATCGGCAGGACAGAGCAATACGATTCCCTCGCGCGCGATCCGCTCCTCCAGCGCCGGCGAGGCCTTGCTGTCGAGCACGTGCACGGCTGAGGGGTGCGCGCGCAGGTAGAAGACGACGCCATCGGTGAGCTCATCGATGCTCGAGAACAGCCGGAGCGGGGCGTCACTGGTCTCGCGCCACACCCGCTCTACCTCGCCGGCGAGCACCGAGGATTGCGCGGCGCCGGGCGGCGGGTGCATGCGATGCACGTAGAGCGCGATCGCCGGCGCGATCGCGATCATGAGCAGGGGGAAGGCGATCGCTAGCGCGACGATGCGCAGCGCAACCGCGCGGCTGACCGCAAGCATGGGAGAGGAGAGCAGCATCACCGGCAACAGTGTCCATGCCGACATCGACCAGAGCGAGACCAGCTGCACGCGAGCCAGGGGGGCGAGGACGGCAGGAAGCAGGAGCACGGCCCAGAACGCCGCGGCGGCGAGCCGTCGCTCGGGCGAGGTGGGCCAGGCCATGTCGCGGAGCGCCGCGGCGCTCGGCCGAAGCGCAAGCAGCAGAGCCCCGACCGGGAGAGCGACATAGGCGACGCCGCCGGCGAGATATCCGAGCACGGACTGCAGCGTGGACGCGCGGGAAGCCGCGCCGTGCAGAAGGAGCGCATAGGAGAACGGGGAAAAATCGTGCGCCGCGAGCCAAACGAGATGAGGAGCGAGCGCGAGCGCTCCGACCGCGACGGTGATCCAGGGTGCCGACGAGCGGAAGTAGGCTGCGCGCCCAGGGTGGGCGACGGCGGCCACGCCCAAGCCCAGGAGCAGCACGATCGACCAGTACTTGCCGTACATAGCAGCCGCCGCGGCGAGCCCGGCAAGCGCCGACGGCAGCGCTGCACGCGTTTCGTACGAGCGAATGAACGCGAGCGTGGTCGCCGCCCAGAACGGCATCAGCACGGTGTTGGCATTGAATTTCAGCGCGTGGAAATTGAAGAACGGGACGAAGGTGAGCAGCGCCAGCCCGACGATGCGCCTGTCGCCGTGGAGATAGCGCCCCGCCAGATGCCAGGCGATCCACAGCGTCACGCCGATGCTCGCCGCGGCGAGCAGATAGAACGCCCAGTCCGCGGTCGGAAGCACCGCAAACCAGGCGCGCACGATCCAGACCGCGAGCGGAGGATGCTTGGAATAGCCCCAGGCGAGGCTCTGTCCCAGCGCGAACTGCTCGGACATGTCGGGATGGATGTCCTGGCTGCCCTTGGCCAGGACGGCGTAGAAGGTCCACGACACCACATAGGCGGCGAGCAGACCGATGACGGCGGGCTCGCGGCGGGCCGGGTCGGCAACCGCATCGAGCAGGCGTTCGATTCGGCCACGGCCGTAGAGGCCGACATCGGTCATGGATGACATCGCCGGCACGCCATGGACTGTCCCGCGGGGGGTGCCGAGGCTATGGCATGGCACTCCGGTCAGGTCCATATATAGCTCCCGCAGCGGGCGCCATTGCTTTGCCGCATCGCCGGCCGATACTGTGCGAGTCGCCCCCGGAGCTGCCCAGGAGCCGACCGATGTGCCGATGGATCGCCTATCGCGGCGAAACCGTCTCGCTGGAGGAATACGTGACGGCTCCAGCCCATTCGCTGGTGGTGCAGAGCCAGCGTGCCCTCGAGTCGACGGCATCGACCAACGGCGACGGCTTCGGGATGGGATGGTATGGCGAGCACCCGGAGCCCGGGCTCTATCGCGAGGTCCGGCCGGCCTGGTCGGACGAGAATTTGCGCTACCTTTGTCGCCACATTCGCTCGCATCTGTACTTCGCCCATGTGCGCGCCTCGACCGGCACCTCCATCACCCGCCCGAACTGCCATCCGTTCGCCTGCGGCCCCTGGCTGTTCATGCACAACGGAGTGATCGGCAACTGGGCGCGGCTGCGCCGGAAGGTGGAGGCGCTGATCCCGGACGATCTCTACGGCTCGCGCGTCGGCACCACGGATTCGGAAGCGGTGTTTCTGGCGATCCTCGGGGCGGGCGGCGACAGGGACCCGGTGGCAGCGACCGCCCGCATTCTCGCAACCCTCACCGACATCGTCAGCAGCAAAGGCTACATCGAGCCCTTGCGCTTCACCGCTGCCCTGGCCAACGGCAGGGACCTGTACGCCTTTCGCTACGCCGCCAACGACAACGCCAACTCGCTCTATTATCGAGAGGCCGAAGGCAATGTTGTGGTGGTGTCGGAGCCGCTCGATTCCGACCATGCGCGCTGGAGGCCGGTGCCGCCCGGGCACGTGCTCGTTGCCGAGGCCGGCAAGCCGGTTGCGCTCGAGCCGCTCGTCCTCGAGCAGCGCGTCGCGGCTGAGTAGCGCAAGCTCGCGCACGGGCCTATCTAAGCCGTGAGCCGCCGGCCGTTTTGCGGCGGCCGCACCGCAGTCCGCCATCCTTGCTGGCTTGCAGCACGAATGCTAATCCGCGCGCCATGAGCCAGGCCATCGACAGCATCCGCAACTTTGCGATCATCGCCCATATCGACCACGGCAAGTCGACGCTGGCGGATCGGCTGATTCAGGCGACCGGTGCGCTGGCCGATCGCGAGATGGTCGAGCAGGTGCTCGATTCCATGGACATCGAGCGCGAGCGCGGGATCACCATCAAGGCGCAGACCGTGCGGCTCAATTTCCGGGCCGGCGACGGCAGGGACTATGTGCTGAATCTCATCGATACGCCCGGGCACGTCGATTTCGCCTACGAGGTGAACCGCAGCCTCGCCGCCTGCGAAGGCTCGCTCCTGGTGGTCGACGCGTCCCAGGGGGTCGAGGCGCAGACGCTCGCCAACGTCTATCAGGCGATCGACAACAGCCACGAGATCGTGCCGGTGCTCAACAAGGTCGACCTGCCGGCGGCCGAGCCGGAGAAGGTCAAGCGCCAGATCGAGGAGGTGATCGGCCTCGACGCCTCGAACGCGATCCTGATCTCGGCCAAGACCGGGGAGAACGTGCCCGCGGTGCTGGAAGCGATCGTGAGCCGGCTGCCGGCGCCGAGGGGCGACCGCGGCGCGCCGCTCAAGGCCTTGCTGGTGGACAGCTGGTACGATTCGTATCTCGGCGTGGTGGTGCTGTTCCGCGTCGTCGACGGCGTGCTCAGGAAGGGCCAGCGCATCCGCCTCCTCGGCACCGGCGCCGCCTACGAGGTCGACCGCGTCGGCGTGTTCACTCCCAAGATGGTCAATGTCGAGGAGCTCGGCCCCGGCGAGATCGGCTTTCTCACCGCCTCGATCAAGGAGGTGGCCGACACCCGCGTCGGCGATACCATCACCGACGACCGTCGGCCGGCGAGCACGCCGTTGCCGGGCTTCCGCCCCGCCATCCCGGTGGTGTTCTGCGGCCTGTTCCCCGTCGATGCCGCGCAGTTCGAGGATCTGCGCGCGGCGATGGGCAAGCTGCGCCTCAATGACGCGAGCTTCACCTACGAGATGGAGACCTCGGCCGCGCTCGGCTTCGGTTTCCGCTGCGGCTTTCTCGGCCTGCTCCACCTCGAGATCGTCCAGGAGCGGCTGGAGCGCGAGTTCAATCTCGACCTGATCGCGACCGCACCGTCGGTGATCTACAAGATCGATCTGACCAACGGAAAGCAGATCGAGATCCACAATCCGGTCGACATGCCGGATTCCGTGCACGTGAAGGAGGTGCACGAGCCGTGGATCCGCGCCACCATCCTCACCCCCGACGAGTATCTCGGCAGCGTGCTCAAGCTGTGCCAGGACCGCCGCGGCAGCCAGGTCGACCTCACCTATGTCGGCAATCGCGCCATGGTCAAATACGACCTGCCGCTCAACGAGGTGGTGTTCGATTTCTACGACCGGCTGAAGTCGGTGTCGAAAGGCTACGCCTCGTTCGACTATCACCTCACCGAGTTCCGGCCCGCCGACCTGGTGAAGATGCAGATCCTGGTCAACGGCGAGCCGGTCGATGCGCTCGCCATGCTCGTGCATCGAACCCGCGCCGAGAGCCGCGGCCGCGCCATGGTGGAGAAGCTCAAGGAGCTGATCCCGCCGCACATGTTCCAGGTGCCGATCCAGGCGGCGATCGGCGGCAAGATCATCGCCCGCGAGACGGTGCGCGCGTTCCGCAAGGACGTGACCGCCAAGTGCTACGGCGGCGACGTGACGCGAAAGCGCAAGCTCCTCGAGAAGCAGAAGGAAGGCAAGAAACGGATGCGCCAGTACGGCAAGGTCGACATCCCGCAGGAGGCCTTCATCGCCGCGCTGAAGGTGGACGTCTGAGATAGCTGGTCCGATATGAAGCTTAGTTACGACCGAGCGCGCAACATCGCCTACTTGCGTCTGCGCCCGAAAAGCACTGAGGTAGAGACCATTCGCGTGAGCGACGAGTTGAACGTCGACATTGCGCCGGACGGCTCTGTGTATGGAATCGAGCTGCTCAATGCCAACGAGCAGCTTCGGGCGTCCGACGGCGACCGGTTCGTCCTCGTCGACGAATCCGATGGACGCGAGGTGGTGGTGCCGCTGTCGTCCGAATCGGCGGTTTAGAACCTGGGCCGGTTCAGGCGTGGGGAGCTTCACCCGTTCGAAGTTCACGATGTATTCTGCTGCCGCCCATTCGGCTTGATCCGATGAGCCCGATGGTCTAGGCGGGCATTGCGCCGAGGGGCGACTTGCGGGCGCGGGGGCGGCGAGCCATCTGTTCATCGGAAGCGCCAGGCATGGTCACGACAATGGGCGCGCCGGACGGCGTCGCTCGGCGCAGGCGCGCGCGGCGCGCTCTGGCGGCGTCGCTCTACGCATTCATCGCCTGCGGCACCACGGCGGCGATCGCCCAGGACAAGGGCACGCTCGATCCGCAGCCGCTGGCCCCGCTCGCTCACCCGGACAATCCGGCGACCCCGGCCAAGGAGCTGTTCGGCCGCAAGGCGGAACCCGCCCACCTGGCGTCACGCACCATCGGCTTCTATGCCAAGGGCTGTCTGGCAGGGGCCGTGGCGCTCCCGATCAACGGGCCGACCTGGCAGGTGATGCGGCTTTCGCGCAACCGGAACTGGGGCCACCCAAACCTGGTGCAGTTCCTGGAGCGGCTGGCCGATCAGGCGCCGAGAACCGGCTGGCATGGCCTCCTCGTCGGCGACATGTCGCAGCCGCGCGGCGGGCCGATGCTGACCGGTCATGCCAGCCATCAGGTCGGGCTCGACGCCGATATCTGGCTCACTCCCATGCCCGCGCGCGAGCTCACCCGTCGGGAGCGCGAAGAGATGATGGCGACCATGATCGTGGCCGAGGACCGCAAGGACGTCGATCCCAGGGTGTGGACGCCGGCGCACGTGAACCTCATCAAGGCGGCGGCCAAGGACGCGAGCGTCGCGCGCATCTTCGTAAACCCCGCGATCAAGAAGGCGCTGTGCCGGGATGCCGGAAGCAGCGACCGCGCCTGGCTGAGCAAGGTGCAGTCATGGTGGGGACACGACTTTCACTTTCACGTGCGGCTGCGCTGCCCCGCCGACAGCCCGGGATGCACTCCGCAGGCATCGCTCGGTCGGAACGAAGGCTGCGGCAAGGAGCTCGACCACTGGTTCACCGAGGCGGTGCTCCACCCCAAGCCGTCGCCGGTGCCGGCGAAGCCGCGGCCGGGGCCGAGGATGGCCGACCTGCCGGCCGCCTGCCGGCAGGTATTGCTCGCGCCATGAGCGCAAACCGCTCCGACGCCTCCCGGCTTGCCGGTCGCAATTTCATGTTTTGATGCGTCTGAGCGAAGCTCTAGTGTTGTGTCTCTGACGGTTGTCTCAGATGCGTGTCCCGGATGCGGTGCAGCACGAGCGCTTCGAAGGCAAGTCGAATTGATCCGGACCGCTGGTGCGCTCGTGGTGCACCGCTGATCCGGGACCGCCACAAAGACTGAGTTTCGGGCGGTCCTGGGTCTGCAGCGCAACACTTCGTGTTGCGCCGCGCCCGGGACACACGCATACAAGCGTCAGAGTCCCCGCAGTCGCAGTGAGCCGCAATCTCCCTAAACCCGAGATACCGTTGGAGCGCGTCTGCGCCGGAGAGCCCGAGCGAGCGCGCGGCTTTGCCCCTGATGCGGTCAGGCGCTACGATGTCGCGCGATGAGCGAGGCCGTGGCAGCGAACGCAAGGACGCATGAGCTCGCGATTCTGCGCGAGCTCGAGAGGAAGGTGCTGTGGCTGGCGAGCTGGACCATCCACAATGCCAACCATCTGCGGGCGAACATCGACGGGCTCAAGGTAGGCGGCCATCAGGCCTCCTCGGCCTCGCTCGCCAGCATCATGACCGCGCTCTATTTCCATGTGCTGCGCCCGCGGGATCGGGTGGCCGTGAAGCCGCACGCGAGCCCGATCTACCATGCCATTCAGTACCTGCTCGGCCGGCAGAGCCGGGACAAGCTGGAGAACTTCCGCGCCTACAAGGGCGCGCAGAGCTACCCCTCGCGCACCAAGGACAGCGACAACGTCGACTTCTCCACCGGCTCGGTCGGGTTGGGCGTGGCGCAGACCCTGTTCTCCTCGCTGGTGCAGGACTACGTGCGGGCGCACGGCTGGGGACTGGAGCAGCCGGAAGGCCGCATGATCGCCCTTGTCGGCGATGCCGAGCTCGACGAGGGCAACATCTTCGAGGCGATCCTCGAAGGCTGGAAGCAGGGGCTGCGCAATTGCTGGTGGATCGTCGACTACAACCGCCAGAGCCTCGACGCGGTCATCCGCGAGGGGCTGTGGGCGCGCTACGAGGCGCTCTTCGAGGCTTTCGGCTGGGACGTCGTGATCCTCAAATACGGCTCGCTGCTCGAGGCCGCGTTCCGCGAGCCCGGCGGCGCGCGCCTGCGGCAGTGGATCGACGGCTGTCCGAACCAGCTCTATTCGGCGCTCGTGTTCCAGGGCGGGGCCGCCTGGCGCAGGCGGCTCCTCGACGAGATCGGCGATCAGGGCGAGGTCACCCGCCTCATCGAGGCACGGTCCGACGCCGAGCTGCACCGGTTGATGACCAACCTCGCCGGCCACGACCTGCCGTCACTCGTCGATGCCTTCGGCAGAATCGACCACGACCGCCCGATTTGCTTCATCGCCTACACCATCAAGGGCTACGGGCTGCCGTTCGCCGGTCACAAGGACAACCATACCGGCTTGATGACGCCCAAGCAGATGGAACGATTCCGCACCGAGATGAACATTCGTCCCGGCCACGAATGGGACCCCTTCGAAGGATTGGCCCTCCCGGCCGGCGAGCTCGAGGCATTTCTCCGCCGCGTAAGGTTCGCGCGTCGCGAGCGGCAGGGCCCGACCGCGTGCATCCCGGTCCCCGATACCCTGCCGATCACCCCGCAGCCGGAGATGTCCACGCAAGCCGGTTTCGGCGCCCTGCTCAACGAACTCGGGCGCGGCAACAGCGAGCTCGCCGGGCGGATCGTCACCACCTCGCCCGACGTCACGGTCTCCACCAATCTCGGCGCCTGGGTGAACCGCCGCGGCCTGTTCGCACGCCAGGCGCTCGCCGACACGTTCCGCAGCGAGCGCATCCCTTCCACCTTCAGCTGGGAGTTCTCGCCCAAAGGCCAGCATATCGAGCTCGGCATCGCCGAGATGAACCTGTTCATCCTGCTCTCGGCGCTCGGCCTTTCCTACGCGATCCACGGCGAGCGCCTGCTTCCGATCGGAACGCTCTACGATCCCTTCATCCAGCGCGGGCTCGATGCCTTGAACTACGCCTGCTATCAGGACGCGCGGTTCATCCTGGTCGCGACCCCGTCCGGCATCACGCTGGCGGGCGAAGGCGGCGCCCATCAGTCGATCGGCACGCCACTCATCGGCATGGCGCAGGACGGGCTCGCCGCCTTCGAGCCGGCATTCGTCGACGAGCTCGCGGTCATTCTCGCCTTCGCTTTCGACTACATCCAGCGCGACGCCGAGGGCGAGCCGTCCGAGCAGAATTGGCTGCGCGACGAGACAGGCGGCTCGATCTATCTGCGGCTATCGACGCGCCCGGTCGGGCAGATCAGGCGGGCGATGACGAGCGAGCTGTCGCAGGCAATCGTGGACGGCGGCTACTGGCTGCGCAGGCCCGGGCCCAACTGTCAGGTGGTGGTGGCTTATGCCGGCGCGGTGGCACCGGAGGCGATTCAGGCGGTCGGGTTCCTCGCCGAGGACCGGCGCGACATAGGCCTGTTGGCGGTTACCTCGGCCGATCGGCTCAATGCCGGCTGGACCGCGGCACAACGGGCGCGAGAACGCGGCCTCGTTCGTGCTCGCGCGCATGTCGAGCGGCTGTTGGCCGAGGTGCCCGAGGATTGCGGGATTGTGACGGTGCTCGACGGCCACCCGGCCACCCTCGGCTGGCTCGGTGCCGTGCGCGGGCACCGGGTGCGCCCGCTCGGGGTCGAGCATTTCGGGCAAACCGGCTCGATTCCCGACCTCTACCGGCACTACGGGCTCGACACCAATTCCATCGTCGCCGCCGCCGCTGCGCTGACGCCTGGCCGCCCGATCCGACATCTGCGGGCGCTGCCCTGATCGAGGAAGACCGCGGGGCTACGAGCTGGCTCGCGGCGCGGCTGGCGCTGCTTGTAGCTTGCCCGGCACGAGCGGCATCGAGCCGACCGAAGCACGCTCAGCCGAATGCGGCGCATGCCCGGCTTGCCATGCTCGGCGCCACCACCTGATGGAGCTGCAATGCTGACGCTCTATTCCTATCCTGAATTGTTCGGCGTTGCCGACAACAACGGTTACGGCTTGAAAGTGTTCGCGTTCCTCCGTCTTGCAGGCGTGCCGTTCCGGCACGAGCACATCTTCGACGCATCGGCAGCGCCGCGCGGACAGCTTCCCTATATTGTCGAGGACGGCACGGCCATCGGCGACAGCGATACCCTCATCGCCCATCTCGTTGCCAAGCACCGGCTGCGCATCGATGAGGGGCTGAGCGGGGCGGAGCGCGACATGGATCATCTCGTCACCCGCATGCTCGATGACCTCTATTGGGTGATGTCCTACTCGCGCTGGAAGGACGAGCGTTTCTGGCCATTATTCCGCGACGCGCTGTTGCGGACGCATCGGGGGCTCACGCCCGAGGGTCTCGCGAAGGCACGGGAGTACAACTTTCAGCGCTACTATTTCCAGGGCATCGGCCGCTACGATCCCGATGCTGCTTACCGGCGCGGCCTCGCCGATCTGCGGGTGCTGTCCAATCTGCTGCCGCCAAGCGGCTATCTGCACGGGGAGAAGCCGCGCAGCATCGACGCCGGCATCTATGGCTTCATTGCCAACATCCACTTCTATGACATCGAGACCCCGCTCAAGGAGTTCGTCTCCGCGCACGCCAATCTGGTGCGCCACTGCGAGGCGATCCACGCTGCGGTGACGGCACCGCCGACGAGCGGCTAGAGCAAGTTGCGGGAGCCCGGATCTCGCTGCGCTCAAATCCGGGCTGGCGGAGACCCGCCTGCCCCCCTCTATTTGCGGCTGGCCTTGGCGCTGTTGTATTTCTCGAACTGGGCGCGACAGCGCGGGCTCAGCTCGTCCATTCTCGAGCCCAGGCAAGAGGCGATGCGCGCCCGATTGGGGATCACCGAGCTGCACAGCATGATGGCATCGGCCATGCAGGCGGCGCGCTGCTCCGCTGTGCCCTGCAGCTGGGCAACCGCCCCTGTCGCAAGCACGTAAAGCAGGGCCAGCACTCCAAGCACTCCGATGGTCACCTTGGTCATGAGGATCTCCTTGGGCGCGGCGGCAGCGCCGGGGGTTCGCGCAGCCGACAGCACAGCCCGCCGGCGCGCGGAAAGCTGTGACGAAAGTCACAATTTTCGGATTTTTGCAGTCTGTGGAGCGTAGCCGGGCGGAAGAGCGCATCCAGGCTTCGCGCGAGCGCGGCAGCTGCCCGGTTCGGCGCACGCTCGATCCCCGCTGCGCGGTTTTGCTTACCAGTACGAGTTTACCATTGATTCAGGCAAAAGCCAGCTAACGGGAGGGCCGCACCACCCTTTCGACACTCCGGTAATCGCGCGGTCTTAACGTCTGGCCCATGTCCAAGATCGGGCGGCTGGACCGTCACTGGCGCAGGCTGGGCGCCCTTCTCGCCAGCATCGAAGGCGCGCTCGAGCTGGGCTCGCGCAGCACCGGCGCGCGCGGCAGCGTTCTGCTCGGGCTGTTCTCGATCACCGTCATCTGGCTTGGCGCGTCCTGCATGACCATCGAGGACTCGCGCCGGTCGGAAGCTGCCGCCTACCAGGATACGGCCAACCTCGCGCTCGTGTTCGAGGAGAACATCATACGGCTGATCCAGGCACACGATCAGATTCTGCTTTTTGCCCGCTCGTCCTACATGCGCGACCCGCGGCAGTTCGACCTTGTGCGGTGGGCGCAGGAACAGAAATTCGCCACCGAAGTATCGTTGCAGATCGTCATCATCGACAAGCATGGAATGCTCGCCGGCACCACCCTCGGAATGCCCCGGTCGCCGATGGACCTCAGCGACCGCGAGCACTTCCGCGTTCATGTCGATGCCGCACGGGACGAGCTGTTCATCAGCAAGCCCGTGCTCGGTCGCGTCAGCGGCCAGTGGTCGATCCAGCTGAGCCGCCGTCTCACGGCTGCCGATGGGTCGTTTGCCGGCGTCATCCTCGTCGCGATCGATCCGTATTATCTCGCGAATTTCTACGACTCGATCGACGTCCGGCGCGACGGCATGGTGCTGCTCGCCGGGCTCGACGGCATCGTTCGGGCGCGCGTCTCGGCCGGCAAC
Organism: Xanthobacteraceae bacterium; assembly: GCA_036406655.1. Lineage (GTDB taxonomy): Bacteria > Pseudomonadota > Alphaproteobacteria > Rhizobiales > Xanthobacteraceae > VAZQ01. The sequence continues at coordinate 11,190 of DASXAP010000344.1, forward strand.
CGGAACGTCGGCGAATCGATCGCATCCGGTGCCATGTTCAGGCATCTTACGCGCGCGAGCGCAGATTCGTTCCTCACCGACGGCGCCCGCGACGGCGTGCAACGGTTCACCAGCTATCGACGGGTGCGAGGGTATCCGCTGGTGGTCGCCGTGGGCCTGTCCCGGGCGCAGGTGCTTGCGCAGGTGCAGAGCCGCCAGATCGTGTATTTCGGGGTTGCGGGCTTCGTCAGCATTCTCGTCCTCATCTTCCAGACGATGGTGGTGCGGCGGCAGATTCGACTGCAGGCCGCGAGGGACAATCTATGGCAGGCAGCCAACCTGGATGCGCTGACCAAGCTCCCCAACAGAAACCGCCTGCATGACGTGGTGACCGGGATCATCGCCACCCCGGTCGCGGGGTGGGAGCAGTTCGCGGTCATGCTGCTCGATCTCGACAACTTCAAGATCATCAACGATACGCTGGGGCACGAGGCCGGCGATCTCGTGCTGCGAATGGTCGGGAAGCGAATCAAGCGCGCCGCGCGCGGAGCGCAATTGGTCGCTCGGCTCGGCGGCGACGAGTTCTCGGTCCTGGTGCGAGGTGCACTGCCGCGCCCCGAGATCGAAAGTATTGCGCTGGCCATCCTGCAGGCGATCCGGCGAAGGATGCCGTACCGCGGGTTAAGCATCGAGACCTCGGCCAGCATCGGCGTGGCCTGCTTCCCCCGCCACGCGACGAGCTGGGGCGACATCTTCCGCGCCGCCGATCTTGCGCTCTATCGGGCGAAGCAACTTGGCCGCAACTGCATGGTCGTATTCGAGCCGGCAATGCTGACGGAGACCGAGAGCAAGTTTGGGCTGCTGAAGTCAATACGGTCCGCGATCGAGGACGAGCGCATCCTGCCGCGGTATCAGCCGGAGATCTCGATCGCCGGCGGCGGGGTCGTCGGATTCGAGGCGCTCGCGCGCGTCGAGCAGAACGGCGGGCTCGAACCACCCGCGGAATTCATATCGGCGCTGGAAGACCCGGCGCTGTGCCGTGCCTTCGGCTTAAAGATGATGCAGCAGGTCGTTTCCGACCTGCAGGCGTGGCACCGGGGGGGTCTCGACATCAGGCGGGTGGCCGTGAACGTGTCGAACTTCGAGCTGCGGGACCCCAGCTATGCCGGGCGCGTGCTCGACATGCTGCGAGCGGCTCGGATCGACTTCGGCCAGCTCGAGATCGAGGTAACGGAGACGGCGGCCTTCGACGAGAACATCGCCGTCATCGGCCGCAACCTGGAGACCTTGGCGGCGCATGGCCTGTCGATCGCACTGGATGACTTCGGAACCGGCTTTGCCTCGCTCACGCACCTGAAATTGCGACCGATCGCCAAGATCAAGATCGATCGCTCCTTCATCTGCACCCTCGTGACCGACCCCGAGAGCCGATCCATCGTCGAGGCGATCATCCGGTTGTCGCACAGCCTCGGAAAAACCGTGGTGGCAGAAGGGGTCGAGGACGAGCTGCAGCTGGCCCAGCTGCGAGGCTTCGGCTGCGAAATCGCCCAGGGCTTCCTGTTTTCCGAGCCACTGCCGGCTGATCAGGTGGCGACCTTCCTGCTGCGCCGTTCGGGCAAGCTGCTCGCGTCGATTGCGCAGCGACACGAGGGGCGGGTTGCGGCGGCCAGGGCCGTTCGCGGCGCCGGTTGACGTGCCGGCGCACAACCGAGATTGCTGATCGGGTCCTCCGTTGCCCGCCGTCTTCACTCGGTCGGGACGACACCGAGGTCCTTGGCGGCGGCGGCCACCCGGGCACGCTGCTCCTCGATCGCTGCGTGGAATTCGCCGGGCCCGCTGAAGTTGGGGAGCTGACCGGTAGCCATGAGGCGTTGGCCGATCAAGGGGTCGGCACCGACCTCGCGGACGTCGGCGGCGATGCGCTCGCGCAACTGCGCCGGCATCACGGACGGGGCGAAAAATCCGACCAGCCCGTCGAGCGCCAGGTCGGGAACCCCGGCCTCGGTCACCGTGGGCAGATCGGGCATTTCCGGCGCGCGCGTGCTGTTCGTGACCGCAAGCAGCTTGATCTTGCCGGCCTGGACCTGCGGCCGCGCGATCGCATAGGCGGTCTCGTTGACCTGGATGCGCCCGGTGGCGAGATCGTTGATCGCCTCTACTTGATTGCGATACGGCACCTTCGACATGTTCAGGCCTGCCTTCTTGAGGAAGCCGGCGAACAGGAAGTCGATCGCTCCGGTGGTGCCCGCCCAGTTCAGCTTGCCGGGCTCGGCGCGCGCCAGCGCCAGCAGCTCGGTCATTGACTTCACCGGCAGGTCGGCGGGCACCGCGATGACGATGATCGTGTTGGACACCCGCGCGATCGGGTGCAGGTCGTCTGGCTTGTACGGCAGGTTCTTGTAGACGAACGGATGCGCGGTGAACGAGGATGTGGGCGATGACAGGAGCACGTGGTCGTCTTTGGCGGCAACGAAGGCGCTGATGGCGACGATGCCGTCCCCGCCGGGGCGGTTCTCGACGACCACCGGCTGGTTCCAGCGGTTGGTCAGGCGGTCGGCGATGAGGCGGGTGCCGATGTCGACCCCGGCTCCCGGCCCGAGCGTCACCAGGAACCGGACATTGCGCTGCGGCCAGGCCTGCGCCGCCGCCGGCAACACCGAAGAGGCGATCGCCACGAGGATGGCGGCGACGGCAAGCGAGCAACGCTGGGTGGCAGACATGGGCTTCTCCGGTCAGACGGATCTGCATGAAACGGGCTCACGCCCGGAGGCGCGGCTTGCTCCCATACAGAAGCCAAGCCTGCCCCGCCGTCAATCACATTGATCCGGGCAGAATCGACCGGGATTTGTTCTCTGGCCGGCAACCGCTCAGATGGGCGCAGCATCGTCCGCGCAGAGGAAGGGCCTGGTGAGCCGTTCAATCCTCGTCTGAACAATGCCGCCGCCGTGGAGTTATCCTGCCGTGATTCGAATGGGGCACATGCCCCGGGAGAGACGCTGATGACGGTCCCGATGACGCGGCGTGCCGCTGTGCTGGCGCTCGCCGCCATGGCGCCCTGGCCGATCCGCGCCCGGGACTCGGAGGCCGCGCGCCCCGCCACCGAGGAGCCCGCGGCTCTCGATCGGCCCACCAGATTCGACGTCAGCACGGTCACGGGCAGCCTGAAGGAGACGGTCAAATCCGGGCAGGTCTTGCTCTGGCGCGCGAAGAACGATCCGAGCCAGCATTGCTTTCAGATCACCGACATCTCGATCGGTTTTCTCCGCAGCGAGACCGGCGGCGACGTGAAGCTGACCTTCTCCGGCAACGTATCGTCGGTCGGCTATCTTGCCCTCGAAGATGTGAAGCTGAACGTCGTCGTCCGCTCCAAGGGCGGTGCGTCGCTGCACTCATGGAGCGTCGCCGTTCCCGTCAAATGCGGCGACAAGAACCGACCGCTGACGCCGCTGACCGGAGACGTGCCGAGGGACATTGCCGCTACCGTCTTCAACAGTGTCAATGCGGTCGAAGTGCTCGAGCAGGGCGAGCCGACCGCCCCCGGCGTCAAGGTGCGCCGCTGCGACAGCTAGCCCGGGCTGCTGCCCGCCGGAATCCCTCTGCTTCGCAGTCCTGTGTGGGCGGGGATCATTTCTCGGGCTTGCGGCGCCACTCCACCCGGTGGGAGGGGCCGAACAGCGCCAGTATCAAGACCATCAGCACCGGGGTGATGAGCAGGGACAGCAGCACGGTGCCGGTGTATCCCATGCGGCGATACCTGCCCAGATAGCCGGTGAGCAGGCAGAGAACGACATAAAGAATGATAAGAAGGGCCAGTCCCATGACGTCATTCGCATCGGCACGGGACGGGAGGTTCGCTCGAACGACCGCTTGCGCCCCGAGGCACGCGCGAGAGATGTCCCATGTATCCCGCGCGATCGCAAGATGCGCCACTGGCCTGCCGACCTGGCGCTGCTGCCGCAGGATTGAGCCAGCGGCGCCGCGAGCCTGACGGCGCCGCGCGTGCGCCCGCGACGAACGGCATCACATTGAAACCGGTCGGGGCAGCGCCTAGCATGCAGGCAAACGGAGGCCGTCATGTTCCTCAGGAACTACTGGTACGTCGCGGGCTACGACCACGAGGTGGGCCGGAGCCCGCTCGGCCGCCTCGTGCTCGGGCAGCCCATCGTCCTCTACCGGCTCGAGGACGGCGCACCCGTGGCGCTCGAGGATCGCTGCGCGCACCGCCACCTGCCGCTGTCCATGGGCAAGCTCGTCGGCGACAGCCTGCAATGCCATTACCACGGGCTGCGCTACGACAGGACCGGCGCGTGCGTGCGGGTGCCCGGCCAGGAGACAATTCCACGCTCGGCCCGGGTCAAGAGCTATCCGGTGGTCGAGCGCTATCACTGGATTTGGATCTGGATGGGCGATCCTGCGCTCGCCGATCCCGCCGCCATCCCCGACTTCCATTGGCTCGACGATCCCGGCTGGGGCGCCAAAGGACAGTATCTGCACGTGAAGGCCAACTGGCAGCTCATTGTCGACAATCTGCTCGACCTCACGCACCTCGCCTTCGTGCACGAGACGACCATCGGCAATTCGGCGCTGGTCGAGCTGGCGCAGGTCAAGGTGGAGCGCAAGCAGGACAACGTGGTCGTCACGCGTTGGACCGTGGACGCGCCGGCGCCGCCCACCTTCGTGAAGGCCGGCGGCTTCACCGGCAATGTCGATCGCTGGCAGATGATCAATTTCTCGCCGCCGGCCCTTCTGCGCCTCGATGTGGGCGCCACGCCCACCGGCACCGGCGCCCCGCAGGGCCGGCGGGTAGGCGGCATCGGTATGTGGAATCTGAACGCCATCACGCCGGAGACGGAGACGAGCAGCCATTATTTCTGGGGCCAGGCGCACGATTTCGACATTCACAATCCGCAGACCACCGACATGATCGTCGGCCAGATCAGGACGGCATTCCTGGAGGATGTCGCCGTGTTCGAGGCGCAGCAGCGCAGTCTCGAGCTGATCCCCAACCCGCCGCAGACGGACATCAACGCCGACGCCGGCGTGATCCATGCCCGCCGCATCCTCGACCGGCTCCATCAGGAGGAGCAGGCCGCGGCCGCGAGCATGGCGGCGGCGGAATAGCGCTCACCCGGGCTCCTCGAGCAGGGAAAATCGCACCTGCAGGACCTCGCGCGTGCTCACCCGGCCGTCGGTTGCTTTCTCGACGAGGAGAAGCTGCTGCGCATCGGGAAGGCCGGCAGGGACGACCATCTTTCCGCCGGGCTTCAACTGATGCAGCAGCGGCGCGGGAATGAGGTCGGGCGCCGCGGTCACGATTATCTTGTCGAAGGGGGCATGCTCGGACCAGCCGTGATAGCCGTTGCCGATCCTGAGCTCGACATTGGTGCATCCCTGGCGGCGCAGGCGCTGCTCCGCCTGCTTCCCGAGCTCCTCGATGAGCTCGATGCTGTAAACCTTGCGCGCCAGCCGGGCGAGAATCGCGGACTGGTAACCGAGCCCGGTGCCGATCTCGAGGACCGTGTCGGCGGGGCGAATATCCAGCAAGTCGGTCATCAACGCGACGATGAAGGGTTGCGAGATCGTCTTGTCGAATCCGATCGGCAGCGGAATGTTGGCGTAGGCAAATTGCTGCAGCTCGACCGGCACGAATTCGTGCCGCGGGACCGCACCGATCACCGCCATCACCCGCTCGTCGAGGACCCCCTTGCCGATGGTCTCGTGCAAATGAGCCGCGTCCGCGGAAATCTCCGCCACCATCTGTCGACGCAGATCGTCGAGGTGCTCGGCGCTCATGGTGCAATCCCTCGGAGGGCCTTGCGCGGTGACCTATCGCCAACGTTGCGCAAGGTCAACGCGCAGGCGCGGCTCCGGTGCGCGCGGCGTACCGGTGCACATGCGCCTGAGACAATCGCGCTCGAGCTGCGGCAGCCCGGCGTCGGTGCTGTTCTCGTGGAGGCGACCGCACTGGCAGGGCAGCCTGCCGCAGTCCGCAAACGAAGGCGGCGCCTTCACACCCGGCGATAGCCATAGCTGCGGATCGAGCCGAGGAGCCGGCTTGCAGCCGCCGGGCTCGCATTCTCGGCCACCGCGGCACCGGCCAGCCAGGTGCGACCGTGCACCTCGAGACCGCGGGTGTCGACCCGCGCGGCAAACGCCGTGCCGTTGCACCACAGCCCGCCGAAGCACTCGCTGTCCTGCAGCGATGCCGTCCCGGCAAACCGCGTCCGATCCAGCGACAGGTTGCCGTAGCAGGTCATGCGGTCGAGGAAGGCTGCGTCGCCGAACTCGGCGCCATCGAAGCAGCCCACCCCGTGAAACTCGACGGTGGAGAAGGTGGCCGCGCGCCGGAACCGGGCGCCGTCGAAGCGGGCGTCGCTGAGAAAGCGAGCGGCAGCGAAATCAGCCGGCGCGTGGAAGGCGCAGCCGCGGAACCAGGCGAGGCCCTGGAATATGGCGCCCCGCAATGTGAGCGGCGCATTGAAGACGGTGCCGGAGAAATCGATGTTCGGAAGGCCTGCACCTTCCAGCTGCAGCGGCTCGTCAATCGAAAGGCCGCGCAGATCCTCGACCTCGCCGCGGCGCAGAGGGTGAGCGAGCTTTTCGCGGATGCGGCTCATGCTACCGCCCTCGAAGAGCGATGTCCGGCGGCATGCTCTCCCCCATGCATGCTCCGTCAGGGTCTTCGTCTTCAAATGTGCCGCGAGGTGCCACCGGAAATCTCGAGCTGGGCCCCGGTGATGAAGCTCGCGGCCGGTGAGCAGAGAAAGGCGATCGCGCGCGCGACCTCGTCGGGCTCGCCGAGCCGCGCAAGCGGGATATGCCGCTCGCGGGCAATCTCCGCAAGCCACTGCTCGCGGCTTTGCGAGCGATCCTCGCGGACCGCGAAACGCCGCTCCCATTGGCCGGAATCGATCAGCCCGAGCACGATCGAGTTGACGCGGATGCGCGGCGCGAATTCGAGCGCCAGCGACTTCACGAGGCTCTGCGCGCCGGCTCGCGCCGCCGCGGTCGCCACCATGTTGGGCTCCGGCTGGTAGGCCAGGAGCGAGTTCACCGCGACGATCGCCGCCGCTGCGCTCTGGTCCAGCAGCGGCTTGAAGGCACGCACCGGGTGGATCTGGCTGAAGAACTTGAGCTCCAGCTCCTCCCGCCAGGCCTCGTCGGTGGTGCCGGCGAAGCTCGACATGCGCGCCTGACCGGCATTGTTGATCAGGATATCGCAGCGCCCGATCCATTGCTCGACGGCAGCGGCAAAGCGGGACACCGCCTGCCTGTCGAGGACGTTGCATTGCATCGCGAGCAGGCGGCCCGCATCGGCATTGCCGAGCAGCGACGATTTGGCCGCCCCAAGCCGCCCCTCGTCACGGCCGCAGATCGCGACCGATGCCCCCTCCGCCAGCAAAACCCGCGCGGTTGCGAGCCCGATTCCCGAGGTCCCGCCGGTGACAACCGCAACCTTCCCCTGCAATCCCAGATCCATCGCCCGACTCTGTCGCAACCTCTCATTCCGCCACCCGGGCGAGAGCGCCCCGGGGTGCCTGCCTGGTCTCCTCGCTGCCGAGCCAGCCCAGGCGGCGGGAAATTTCCGCCCCCGCGGCACGCAACTCGCGCCCGATCGCCGCGCGCGCCGGCCCCTCGGCGAATGCCGCAGTCGGTCCGGAGACGTTGATGGCCGCGATCGCCGATCCTGCGAAATCGAGCACCGGCACCGCCGCCGAGGCAATGCCGCGCTCGAAATGCGCCTCGCTCCAGGCAATGCCGGCGCGGCGATCATGCTCGGCCCTCTCCTGCAGGGCAGGGAGCGTCGTCAGGGTGTGCTCGCTGTAACGCTGCAGCTCCTTGCCGGCATAAAGCGCCTCGATCTCGACCGCAGTCTTGAGGGCGAGGAGCATGCGCCCCATGGCCGTGGCATGTGCCGGCAGCCGGCTGCCGGCGCGGATGTTGCTGGCGAGCGGGGTGTCGGGAGTGCGGCGCACGAGGTAGAGCACGTCGGTGCCGTCGAGCACTCCGAGATGCGCCGAAAGCTTGAGCGTCTCGGCGAGCCGGCTCAGGATCGGCAGCGCCACCTGCACGAGCTCCTGCGCGAACAAGGCGCGCGCGGCCAGCTCCAGGAAGGCCAGTCCCATCTGATAGCCCAGGCCATCCGCGCGCCGTTCGACAAAGCCCTCGAGCTCGAGCGTGTGGAGGAGCCGCAAGAGCGTCGTGCGGTTGATCTTCAGCGCCTTGGCGGTCGCACTCATGTTGACGACGGGATTGGCCTCGGCGATGTGGCGAATGAGCCGCACCGCCCGTTGCACGGGCGGCGCGACATAGAGCCCCGAGGACGCGCCGCGCTTGCGCTTGGGACCCTTAGACATCGGCACCGGCTTTCTCGAGAAGCTCGGCGAGCGCCCGGGCGACTTCACCGGGCTGCTCCTGGCAGAGTGCGTGGCCGGCATTTGCTATTTCCCGATGGAAGCGTGGTTGCAGCGACTGCGGCAAGGCATCGAACACGCGCCGCACATGGCTCGGAGGCGTGATGCGATCGGCAGTGCCGACGAGCACGGCGGTCGGGACCTCGAGCCTCGCCGCGTCGTCCAGCAACCGTCCGACTGCGAGAAGCCGCGCCGCCTGGTCGTAGCCGGGACGTCGGACCGCGGCCATGGCGCGGAGCACCGCGTGGAGCACATCCGGCCGCGCGGCCGGGTCGGCGAGGAGCCCGGGGGCGCGCGCGATCGCGAATTGCTCGGGCCCGAGCCGGTCAAGCTCCGCGATCCGCCTGGCCGCGCCGGCCGGCAGCGGCGCGCCCTTCTCCGCACCGTAGCCGATCGCCGGCGAGAGGAGGGCCAGGGCGGCGACGCGGCTCGCCGAGAGGAGGGCGAAGCGGGCGGCGATCAGGGCTCCGAGCGAGTGACCAAGCAGGAGGCAGCGCGGCAGCGCAAGCTCTCCGAGCAGGCGGCCCAAGGACGCGGCATAGTCGGAGGCGTCCGGCCATTGGGCGGCGAGCGGCTCCGAGCTGCCGTAACCGGGCGCGTCCCAGGCGAGCACGGAATGGCGACCGGCAAAGGCTCGCATCAGCGGCACGAAGCTTTCGGCATTGCTGCCGATGCCGTGCAGCAGCACTACCGGCACTCCGCCACCGCCCTCGCCGGCAAGATAGGAAAGCCCCGCCGCCGAGCCGCGGGTGATCGCGCTCGCGACGGTGGTCATCGGGCGCAATCCCGTGGCAGGTCGCACCGCTCGAGCACGGTCTCGAGCCGCTCACGCCGGCGCTCGACCATGGACCTGTCGTGCATGCGACCTCCGCGTTCCGCGTGATCAGCGCAGTGCGCGCGGGATATAGTGAAGCACACGCGCCTCGAGCAGGGCGACCGCGCCGTAGAGCACGATGCCGATCCCCGTCAGCAGCACGATCGCGTCGAAGACCATCGCCGTGTTGGCCTGGCCTTCGCCGAAGGTGATGAGATAGCCCAGCCCGCTGTTGCCGCCGACCAGCTCGCCGACGGTGACGCCGATCACCGCCAGCGTCGCGCCGATGCGCAGCCCGGCCATGAGCGCCGGCATCGATGCCGGCACCTCGATCTTCCAGAATATCTGCAGCCGGCTCATGCTGTAGGCACGCGCGAGATTGATCAGATCGCGGTCGATGGTCTTCATCGACTGCAGCACGTTCACGAGGATCGGAAAGAACACCACCAGGATGGTGACGATCAGCTTTGGCCACGAGTTGTAGCCGAGCCACATGATGAACAGCGGCGCGAACGCCACCTTGGGGGCGATCTGCAGGCCGAGGATGTAGGGCGAGAGCACCTTCTCGACGAACACCGACATGCCGAGCACATAACCCATTGCCGCGCCCAGCAGGCTGCCGATGACGAATCCCGCAGCAGCGACGGTGACGGTCGAGAGCATGTGCGCCGCGAGATTGTAGCGGGCGATCATGCGGCCAAGCTCGCTCGCAAGATCGCTCACGGTCGGGATGATATAGGAGGGCACGCCAAGCGCGGGCGGCAGAAGCTGCCAGGCCAGCAGGAACAGAAGCCCGAACCCCAGGCTGCCGACGAGTATCGAGGAACGCGACGAAAGACGCGACCGCCTGAAAGCGGGCTGCTCCGATGCAAGGAGCGGCTCGGTTCCCGCGCCGTCCACCCGGGCGGGGGCGGAAATGGTCGTCGCCTCGGCTTCCGCGGCTGCGCGAGGCTCGATGGCCATTGCACCGGTGAGATCGGAGCGGGTCACGCCGCAGCCTTCTCCTGCAGGTGAAGGCTCGCCAGAAGATGATCGACGTATTCGCGCGCGCGCGGCGCTGCGATGCGTGCGAGCGGATCATCGCGGTTCGGCAGGTCGACCGGAATATTCTCGACGAGGCGGCCGGGCCGCTCGCTCATGACCAGGATGCGGTCGGACATGATCACCGCTTCCATCAGGTCGTGGGTGATCAGCAGTGTGGTGATCGCCGAGGAGGCAATGATGCGGGCAAAGCTCTTCTGCAGAATGAGCTTGGTCTGAGCGTCCAGCGCGGAGAAGGGCTCGTCGAGCAGCATGATCGCCGGCTCGACCGCGAGCGTGCGTGCAAGCGCGGCGCGCTGGCGCATGCCGCCGGAAAGCTGGTAGGGATAGCTCTGCGCGAAATCCTGCAGCCGGCAGCGCTGCAGCTCCCGGAGCGCGCGCGCGCGCCGCTCGGCGCGGCTGATGGCACGTGCTTCGAGGCCGAACTCGACGTTGTGGACGATCGTGCGCCAGGGCAGCAGCAGGTCTTTCTGTAGCATGAAGCCGACGGTGGGATGCGGGCCGGTGACCGGGACCCCGTTCAGCAGAATCCGACCCTCGTCGGGGCGGTCGAGACCGGCCACCAGGTTGAGGATGGTGCTCTTGCCGCAGCCCGAGGGGCCGACCACGGCGACGAGCTCGCCGGCACGCAATTCGAGGCTCACCTGCTCGATGGCGGTGAGGGCAGACCGCCCATCGGGCGCGACGAAACGCTTGGTGACCGAAGCGAGCTCAAGCACCGATGCCGTTTTCAGCATAAGCGGCATCCAGCGAGGCATTGATCCTGGCGAGCTCCTGCTCCAGCACGGCCGCACTCCAGGCGCCGGCCTCCCCGGAAGGGCGACATACGCCGCGGCGCTCGAGCGCGCGGGCCACCTCCTCGAAGTCCTCCTCGCCGGCGCGGAACACCGCCTCCAGCGCGTCCGCCAGCGCCCTTTCCTCGGCGGTGAGCGGCCGGCCGAGCGATTGGTGCATCAGGAGGGAATGGACGGGGCTCAACGCGTTTTGAACCTTGCGTTCGAATAAGAACAGGGTAAACATGCCCGCGCCGCGCAGTCAACCCACGCGCGCGGCTGCTTGCAGGCCGAGCTTTCCGATCGGGGAGCCATGCGGCGGGTTTTCATCGAGCAGCTCTCGAGAGTGAGCAACGGCAATGGCGGACGAACGACAGCAAGTTGACGGCCTGATCAATCGCGGCTTGCTCAACCAGTGGTACGCGGTCGCAAAGTCGGTGCAGGTCAAGCCCGGCAAGCCGCATCCGGTGAAGGCGCTCGGGCGTCATCTCGTGCTCTGGCGCGACACCGGCGGACGCCTGCAATGCCTGGAAGACTATTGCCCGCACCGCGGCGCGCCGCTGTCACGCGGCGAGGTGGTCGCCGGCAACATCGCGTGCCGGTATCACGGCGTGACGCTCGACGGGTCGGGAACGATCGTGCGGGTGCCGGCGATGCCGGATTGCGCGCTCGAAGGCCGGCGCGCCGTCGAAAGCTTCGCGGTGGCGGAAGCCTGCGATGCAATCTTCGTCTATTTCGCCGGGCCTGCGCGCTCCTCGCCGCCGCCGCTTCCCCTGCCCGACGAATTCTCCAGCCCGGAATGGACCGGAATACTGTGCGTCTCGCCCTGGGGCTGCAGCTACCGCTACGCGCTCGACAATCTCGCCGACCCGATGCACGGCTCCTATCTGCACGCCAATTCCTTCACCTTGGCGTTCGGTGCCAAGCAGGACCAGATGCGCATCGAGCGCACCCCCCAGGGATTCGTCGTGACCCGAGTCGAGCAGCAGGGCGAGAATTTCGACTGGACCGAGATGGTGACGGAGACCGCCGCACCCTATTGCCGGCTCGACATTCCCTATCCCGCCGCCGCCGGCCCGGGCGGCCCGTTCCGGATCATCGGCTTCGTCACGCCCGTCGACGAGGACAATTGCCTCGTGTTCTTCTGGCGGATGCGCAAGGCGTCGGGTCTTGCGCGCGAGGTATGGCGCTTCATGTATCGCGCCACCCTGGAGGAGCGCCACTGGCACGTGCTGGAGCAGGACCGCGACATGCTGGAGAGCCTGCCGGCCGATGCGCGCAGGCGCGAGATGCTCTACCAGCACGACGTCGGCGTGGCACGCATCCGCCAGGCGCTGGTCAACAAGGCCAAGGCGCCGCCGACTCCGCCACCACGCGATCGGCGGGTTGAGCCCGCCCCAAGGTAGATCAATCGACCGCGCTCCGGTTTCCGTCGCCGCGCCGCGCAACGGCGATCCTGCCCGTGCCTGCACTTCGATGAACAACTCCGATCTGATCGTGGCGACGCTGAAAGCGAACGGGATCGCGTACGGCTTCGGCATTCCGAGCGGGAACGTGCTGCCACTGATGGAAGCCATGCGCAGGGGCGGGATCGATTTCGTGCTGACTGCACACGAAGGCTCGGCCGGCTTCGCGGCCGATGTCCTCGGGCGGATGACCGGGGTGCCCGGCCTCGCCATCGCCACCCTGGGGCCGGGCGCTACCAATCTCGCGACCGGCGTCGGGTGTGCGTTTCTCGATCGCTCGCCAATGCTCGCCGTCACCTGCAACCTTGACACCGACCAGCTCGGCCGCCGCATCCAGATGCGGATCGATCACCATGCGCTGTTCCAGCCGATCACCAAGGCGACGCGCAGGCTCGAGCGCGGGCGCATCGGCGAGGTGCTGACCGAGGCCATTGCGCTCGCGTTGAGCGAGCCGATGGGTCCGGTGCACCTCGACCTGCCGGAGGACGTGGCGCTCGCCGCCACCGACGAAGCGGTGCCCGCCCCGGCACGGGCGGCGAGGCTTCCCGCCGCCTCCGATGCGGCCATCGGGCGCGCGGCCGCGCTGATCGCCGCGGCCGGGCGGCCGATCGCCGTGCTCGGCGCGAACGCCATGCGCCTGCGCCGCCCGGAGCTGCTGCAGGCCGTCATCGAGCGCCATCAGCTGCCCTTTGCAACGACGACCATGGCCAAGGGGCTGATCGACGACGATCATCCGCTGGCGCTTGGCTGCATCGAGCGGGCCTGCCGCCAGCTGCAGCGGAAGCTGCTTCGTTCCGCCGATCTGATCGTCGGGCTCGGCTACGACACCATCGAGGTCGAATACGAAGCATGGATCGAGGATCGACCACTGCTCCAGATCGACATCGAGCGGGTCGACGTGCCGCCCACCGTGAACCTCGTTCACCAGGCGACCGGCGACCTGGACGCCTCGCTCGATCATCTGGCCGCCTTGCCGGCGACCGGCAGCCGCTGGAGCGCGGCGGCGCTCGCCGAGCACCGCCGCGGCTTTGCCGCGGCGCTGCGGCCGGCAAGCCGGTCCTTCACCGCGCACGCCGCGATCGATGCGGTGCGCCGGGCGCTGCCGCCCGAGGGCGTGCTGGCCTTCGACGTCGGCGCCCACACCCATCAGATCGCCAGCCAGTGGGTGGCCCATCAGCCGAGGACATTCCAGATCACCAACGGCTGGTCATCGATGGGCTTCGCTCTGCCGGCGGCGATTGCGGCAAAGCTCGCACAGCCGCAGAGGCCCGTAGCCTGCCTCCTCGGCGATGGCTGCTTCCAGATGACCTGCGGCGAGGTCGCGACAGCCAAGCGGCTCGGCCTCACGCTGCCGATCGTGGTGCTCGACGACCGCTGGCTCGCCCTCATCAGGGTCAAGCAGATCCGCCGGCAGCTTCCGCTCTACGGCACCGAGCTGCAGGCGGAGGACTATCGGGAGCCGCCGACGCACTATTTCGGCGTGCCGGCGCTGGGCGTGCGCAGCGCCGACGCGCTCGAAGCGGCGTTAGGCAAGGCGCTGGCCGCGTCCGGCCCGACGGTGATCGAAGCGATGGTGGACGCCGACCACTACGTCGAGACGGTATACGACTGACGCGGTGGCCGGGCAAAAACGCCGCAAGATCGCACCTCCTGAGAGGACCGTTGCCCGCCCTTACGAGCTGCCGGGTTGGCAGCCGAGATGCCGCCGGAAGAAATCCAGCGTCAGCGCGAGCGCGCGGTCAGCCTCGGGCTTCGAATAGGTCTTGCCGCCATAGCGGGCGAAGGCGTGATCGGCACCGGGATATTTGTGGATGGTCACCAGCGGATTAGGTGAGAGTCGCCGCTCCAGCAGCTCGTTGACCTCCGCCTGCACCCAGCGGTCCTTCAGCGCCATGTGCAGCACGAATGGTCGGTGCAGGTTCCTGGCCTCGCGGATGTGGTGCTCAATATAGGTGCCGTAGTAGGCGACCGCGCAATCGATATCGGTGCGGCAGCACATCAGGTAGCAGAGCTTGCCGCCGAGGCAGTAGCCCACCGCACCGACCTTGCCGCTGCATTCCGGCAACGCTGCCAGATAGTGCCAGGTATCCTCCATGTCGCGCACGGCGAGGTCGTAATCGAAGTCATAGTAGAGATCGAACGCCTTCTTGACATGGGCGGGATCGTGGTCGGAAAGCTCGACCCCCGGCTCCTGCCGCCAGAACAGGTCGGGCACCAGGCAGACAAACCCCGCCTCGGTGAATTCGTGCGCGTGCCGACGCATGGTGTCATTGACGCCCCAGATTTCCATGATGGCGATGATGGCGCCGGCGGGGGTGCGCTCCGGGATCGCGAGATAGGCGCCCATCTCGCCGTCCCGCAGCTTGAGCCTTATGTCCCGGGCTCTCACGATTGGACCTTGGCAGTGCTGCCCATGGTTGTGCCGTGTGGTCTGCATCGAGCGGAGGCCAAGTGCAGACGATCGCATGCCGGAACGGCGCCCCGCATGTGCTTTCCTCCTCCGGGCCAGGCTCGGCACAAGCTCACGCCAGTGCCTCGGCGGTTGTCGGCAACCTGAGCAGGCGACGGGCATTGCCGGAAAAGATCTGCTCGCGCTCGGCCGCTGAGATCGGCAGCGCGGCGACAGCGGCAATCGTGTCGCGGACGAGGCCGCGCCCTCCTGCGCAGTCGAACGGGGCGTCGGTCGCGAACAGGCACGAGGAGGTCCCGAAAAAGGCGTGCCCGCAGCAGGTCGCGGCAAGCTCGCCGTTCAACGCCGTGTCGGCTAGAAGCATGCGGTAATAGTCGATCGGCCTGCGTTTGAGCCCCGCCGCTTCGGCGAGCGGATTGCAGTCGGTCGTGCCGAAGAAGATCTGGCGGAAGCCGAGGCCGATCTTGCCGGCGAAGTACGGGATCATCCCGCCCATGTGATGGGTGATGATCTTGAGACGGGGCAGCTCGTCGAAAATGCCGGAATAGATCAGCCGGGTCATGCAGGCGGTGGTCTCGTACGGCCAGCCGAAGCTGAACCAGATCTCGGCTTCCGACGCGCTCTCCCCGGCATAATCGGGAAAATTCGGTCCGCGCATGGGATGCACCCAGACCGGGAGATCGTATGCCGCCAGACGCTCGAACACCGGGCGGAACTCCGGCGCAGAAAGCGGCCGGCCTGCGACATTGGTGAACACCTGCACGCCTCGCGCGCCGAGATCGCGGAGGGCGCGATCGATCTCCTCAACCGTCGCCTCCATGTTGTTCATCGGCAGCGAGGCGATGAAGGCCGGGAAGCGATCAGGCCTTTTTTGGCAGAGCTCCGCCAGCGCGTCGTTCGCCATCCGCGCCAGGTCCGGCGTCACTTGCGGGGGCGCAATCAGCTCGAGCGGCGGGTTGGCCAGCGAGAGCACCTGCTGGAGACCATCGAATTCGTCGAGCAAGGAGAGCCGCGCATCGACGTCCCACAGCGTCCTCAGCCTCGGAAACGCGGTGAGCACCACGTGCCCGGGGATGAGGCCGCCGAGGCGGTCGAGATAAGCCTTCGGCATGAAATGGCTGAATATGTCGATCATCAGCCCAACGGCGTGCCGCGATACGGCTCCCGGGCCGGACAGTTGAGCGCCGGTCATGGTGCGAGTGCTAGTCCTTCAGATGCGAGTGCAGCCGCGCTGCGTGGCAAGACGCGTCACATGCCGTCACGCCGGTCAATCGGCGCTCCGCAGTCGGCGCATCGTGAACTCGATGCGATCGCCGGGGAGCACGCGCCAGGATTCGATCTCCGTCATATAGGCGGCTTTCGGATATCGGCGAAACATCTCGCGCGCCTTCTCGCGCGCGGCTTCACGGGGCAGCGCGAAAGTCTCGCGTCGAAACGCGTCGCGTGCGCGCTCGCGAGCGGCGAGCGCTTGCGCGGAGCGGCGGGCGATATCGGCGGGACGGCGCGCGGCGGGCATCGGGAACCTCCCCGGAAATGTAATGCGCGAGCGGAAGGCAGGCGAGTCCGCTCGGGCACAGCCCCGGCGGCGCGGAGCCGCTCAGGCGCCGGCCGCGGCGTCGGCAATCGCCGCCAGCGCCGTCCTGTCCCGCGGAAAGTCAGCCGCGATCCATGCTTCCTCGGCGGCAGCCAAGGCGGAACCGAGCCGCGGGCCCCTGGGCACCCCGCGGTCGAGGAAATCGGCCCCTTTCAAGGGAAAAACCGGAGCCGTCCAGCGCTGCGGCAGGGTCGCAAGCTCCCGCCAGCGCGGGTCGGTGGCACCCTTGCTCGAGCGCGCCCAGGCGATCAGCACCCGATCGGCGAAACGCAACGACCCCAGCCGATAGAGCAAGGCCCGCCCGCCGCGCTCTCCCAGATCGGACGCAATACCCCACCAGCGATCGGCAATCGAGGCAAGCCGCTCGTATTCCAGATTGGCGAGCCGCAGCCGCTCGCGCAGGCGCTGTGCATCCTCGACAATCCAGACGGCGAGCGCACCCAGGCGGCGGACAGCGTCGGGAGCGAGCGCGAGCGCGTGCTCGAGCTTTGTCACGTTGGCGAAGCTCGCGAGCAGCGGCACGCCTCCCAGCACCGGCTCGAGCAAGCCGGTCTCCGTCATCACCGCGAGAGCCGGCACCGGATGCCTGGCGACGAGCAGCTTCATCAGCTCCATGCGGACTCGCTCGCGCGACAACCGCTCGAGGCCGGCGCGGCCGTCGATGCAGGCAGCGACCCCCTCGGGATCGGGGGCGCCGTCACCATAGGCGGCGTGAAAACGGAAGAAGCGCAGGATGCGCAGGTAATCCTCGGCGATGCGGCTCGCGGCATCACCGATGAAGCGCACCCGGCGCGCCGCGATGTCGCCCAGCCCGCCGACGTAGTCGTGCAGCGTGCCGTCGCGGGCGACGGACAACGCATTCATCGTGAAATCGCGGCGCTCGGCATCGCGCTTCCAGTCACGGCCGAACGCCACGGTGGCATGGCGACCGAAAGTCTCCACGTCCTCGCGCAAGGTGGTCACCTCGAACGGCGTGCTCGCGGCGACCACCGTCACGGTGCCGTGCTCGATGCCGGTCGGCACCGCCTTGAACCCGGCGGCCTCGACCCGACGGACGACCTCGTCCGGAAGCGCGGTCGTGGCGATGTCGACATCGCCCCGCGCCTCGCCCAGGAGCGTATTGCGCACTGCCCCGCCGACGACGCGGGCTTGCTCGCCCTTGGCGTCGAGAACGGCGAGCAGATCGCCGAGTGGCGCCTCGCGCAGCCACGGCGCCTCGAGGCGGCGCGGACCATCACTCACTTCGCTTGACCCGGCACGAACTTGCCGCCCTCGAGATGCGCCGGGATGTAGGTCGAGCCCGGCGGCGCGCCGCTCCACTGCGCCAGGACGAGAAAGCTGCCGATCATGAGCAGCAGTGCCGCCATCGACAGCCAGCCGATCCGCGGCAGCGTCCACTGCCCGACGTCGAGCACCCCCGCGCGCGTCGCCCACAGGAAGATCGCATAGAGCGCGAACGGCGTCAGGAACAGCACCAGCTCGGTAAGGAAGGGACGCACCATGGGCTCTCGTTCACCCCCCGTAGAGCCTCTCGTAGAGATTCCGAAGAATTCCCGCGGTCACACCCCAGATGTAACGCTCGCCGAAGGGCATTGCGTAGTATTTGCGCTCGATCCCCTTCCAGTCGCGGCTGTGCAGCGCGTGATTCTGGACATCCATCAGAAACGCAAGCGGGACCTCGAACGCGTCGGCCACCTCGTCCGGGTTGAGGATCAGCCGGTAATCCGGCTGAACTCGAGCCAGCGTCGGCAAGATCCGAAAGCCGGAGAAGGTCAGATAAAGGTCGAGATAGCCGATCGGCTCGATCAGCTCCCGGGTGAGCCCGATCTCCTCCTCTGCCTCGCGCAACGCAGCAGCCGCGGGGGTGGCATCGTGCGGATCGATCTTGCCCCCGGGAAAGGCGATCTGGCCGGGGTGGCTCGGCAGCTGCGTGCGCTCGGTGAGCAGCACCTGCGGCTCGGGCCGGTCGACGACCGGGATAAGCACGGCCGCCGGCCGCATCGCCCGCACGCCGGCGCGCTCCCAGAGCGAAGGCTCGAGATCGAGATCGCCGCGTCTTGCGGCCGCGGAATGATCGTTGAGGGCCGCCGGCACCTCGAGAGTGAGCCGCTCCCGCGCACGAATGAAGAAATCGTTGCTCGGCACAGTCCGGCCGCTCGGCAGCGCCACGTCCATCAGAGGAGGTCCCGCAAGCTTTCGGCCGGCGCGATGGAGAAGAACTCGCCGGCAGAGGCGACCCCGAACATGCGCTGCCCGTCGACCTCGCGCTCGCTGCCGAGCTCGACGAGCTCATAGAACAGCGCGCGCGTCACCTTGGCCCAGAGATCGCGCCGGACGTGCAGGTAAGGCTTGACGGCCTCGTTTTCCGGCTGAGGCTCGAAGCGCAGCGGATGCTGCTTGCCGCAGGCAACCCAATCATCGACGTTGGTTCGAAAATGCAGCACCCGGTCGGCATCGCCGCATTCGACCTCCAGCTCGACCGCCAGAAAAGGCGCATCCTCGACCACGATCCCGCATTTCTCGACCGGGGTGACGAGAAAATACTTGTCTCCCTCGCGCTTGAGCACCGAGGCAAACAGCTTGACCAGCGCCGGCCGCCCGATCGGCGTCTTGAGATACGACCACGTCCCGTCAGCGGCGATGCGCATGTCGATGTCGCCACAGAATGGCGGGTCCCACAGATGCACCGGCGGCGGGCCCTTGCCGCCTGCCAGCCTCGCTGCATTGGCGATCGCCTCGAGCCCCTGCCCTGCCGTCGGCCTTGCGGTCATCGCATCCAGTCCGGTTCGAGCATAAACTTAGCATGCCCACCCTCCCCTGCCGCCGCCCTCGAGTCTGCCGGCGTGGCGAGGACCTGCTCGGCTCGGCTTGGCTGCTCACGATGAGTTCAACATATCCTGCCCTTGCTTCGCCACGGTTGATCTGGAACTTAGGGGGGTGACCGGCTGTTTCCCCGGCGTTCGCGAACGTGACCGAGCTTGTGGCGGCCCGGAGCCGAGGGCCGCCGCGGAATGACAACAGCGTTCGGGCATTCGACAATTTCGGGCTCGCCGGGCTCGGGGCGATCGCGGCAGACCTGCGTGGAGGCGGCATCGCACCCGTTGAAAATGGCGTAATCTGTGACAAGTTGGGGGGATTCGCGGGCGTTTCGGCCCGTGGGGCTATGTGCATCCCGACCGGCCACGACGTTGCATGTTGTGGCTGGATTTTCCGGCGAGCATGCCGGAAGGGGCGAGAATCGGCGTTTGGCTGCTGCTTACCAAACGGATGACAAGGAGCTGATGCGATGGTGGTGGCCACGGAAGGGCTGGAAAAGCTCGAGGACATGATCGTTCGCCAGGCTGAGGCGACAGGGGCGCAGGTCGCCGCCGCCAAGGCCGCCATCGGCAACGTGATCTTCGGGCAGGAAAAGGTGGTGGAGCAGGCCCTCATCACCGTGCTCTGCGGCGGGCACGCCTTGCTGATAGGGCTTCCCGGCCTCGCCAAGACCAAGCTGGTCGAGACCATGGGCACCGTGCTGGGGCTCGACGCCCGGCGCATCCAGTTCACACCCGACCTGATGCCGTCGGACATTCTCGGCAGCGAGGTGCTGGAGGAGGGCTTGGGGGGCAAACGCAGCTTCCGCTTCATCGGCGGCCCCATCTTCTGCCAGCTGCTGATGGCCGACGAGATCAACCGGGCGAGCCCGCGCACCCAGTCGGCGCTGCTTCAGGCAATGCAGGAGCACCACGTCACGGTCGCGGGCAGCCGTCACGAGGTGCCGCGCCCCTTCCATGTGCTTGCTACCCAGAATCCGATAGAGCAGGAGGGTACCTATCCGTTGCCGGAAGCCCAGCTCGATCGCTTCCTGATGCAGATCGACGTCGGCTATCCGGACCAGGAGAACGAGCGGCGTATCGTCTTCGACACCACCGGCACCGAGGAGAGCAAGGCCAAGCCTACGATGTCGGCTGACGAGCTGTTGGCCGCCCAGCGGCTGGTGCGCCGGCTGCCGGTCGGGGAATCTGTGGTCGAGGCGATCCTCAGGCTCGTGCGCTCGGCGCGTCCGGGGCCGGAGGGCGGCGAGCTGGGCAAGCTGATTTCCTGGGGCCCGAGCCCGCGCGCCAGCCAGGCGCTGATGCTGGTGGCGCGCGCCCGCGCCCTGCTCGACGGGCGGCTTGCGCCTTCCGTCGACGACGTCCTGGAAATGGCCGAGCCGATCCTCAAGCACCGCATGGCGCTTACCTTCGCCGCGCGCGCCGACGGCGAAACCCTCGAGGGGATCATAGGCAAGCTCAAGTCCCGCATCGGGTAATCGGATGGCGGCGAAGGCACGCGCGGACAAGCGGGAAATCAGGGCGACGCAAAGAGCGAGCGGCGCCTCCCGTTCGCTTGCGGAAAGCATGCCGCGCCTCATTCTCGAAGCCCGACGTATTGCCGCGACCGTCATCCACGGCCTGCACGGCCGCAAGCGGGCCGGCCCGGGCGAGAATTTCTGGCAATATCGCCGTTTCCTGTCGGGCGAGCCGGCCCGCCGGGTCGACTGGCGCCGCTCCGCCCGCGACGAGCACCTGTATGTGCGTGAGCAGGAATGGGAGGCGGCGCACACCGTCTGGCTATGGGCGGACCGCTCGCCCTCGATGCTGTTCGCCTCCCACCTTGCCGGGGCGGCGAAGCTCGATCGCTGCCTGGTGATCGCCTTCGCGCTGGCGGAAGTGCTGGTCCAGGCCGGCGAGCGAGTGGGAATGCCCGGTCTGATGCGCCCCACCGGCAGCCGCAACGTCCTCGACAAGATGGCGAACGCGATCGTGCACGACGTGAGCGAGCGGGCAAGCTTGCCGCCCGGCTTCGCCCCATCCGCGCTTGCCGAAGTGGTGGTGGTGTCCGACTTCTGGAGTCCCATGGTCGAGCTGCGCAGGATGTTCGCGCAGCTCTCGTCGACCGGCGCGCATGGTCACACCGTGCAGATCGTCGATCCGGCGGAGGAGACGTTCCCCTATTCCGGACGTATCGAGTTCATCGAGCCGGAGGGCGCTGGCTCGATCACTGCCGGCCGCGCCGAGACCTGGAAGGGCGAATATGCGAGGCGGCTCGCTCAGCACCGCGCCGAGATCAGGGCCGAAACCGACAAGCTCGGCTGGAGCTTCATCATCCATCGCACCGACCATCCCGCGACCGAATTGCTCCTGGCGCTGCACGCGCGCATGGGCGCGCCGCCTCCCGGCGCCGTCATTGGCGGCCGTTTGCGCGCGGCCGCGCAACCCGCGAGCAGGCCATGATGGGATTGCCGCTCGCTTTTGCGCAGCCTCTGGTGCTTCTGGGATTGTTGAGCCTGCCGGTGCTGTGGTGGCTGCTGCGGCTCATTCCGCCGCAGCCTCGCCGGGTAGATTTTCCGCCGACCCGACTGCTGTTCGATATTGCCCCGAGAGAGGAGACGCCGCGCCGCACGCCGTGGTGGCTCATGCTGCTGCGATTGATTCTTGCCGCGCTGGTGATCATCGCCGCCGCCGGCCCGCTGTGGAATCCGCCGGTCACGGCGGCGAGGGGCAAGGGACCGCTCGCGCTGCTGATCGATGACGGGTTCCCGGCGGCCGGGACCTGGGACATGCGCGTGCGAACGGCCGAAGATCTCATCGCCCGTGCCGAAGCGGACAATCGCGGGGTCGCACTGATCCCGCTCTCGGAGCCGGGGCGCGACATCTCGTTCGAGCCGCCGGCTGCAGCACGCGTGCGGCTCAAGCAGGTCAAGCCCAAGCCTCACGCCGTCGAGCGTGCCGACATGCTGCCGACGCTCGGCCGATTCCTCGGCAATGCGCCCGACGTGGAGCTGGTGTGGCTGACCGACGGCGTCGATCTCGGCGGCAGCAGCGACTTCGTGGCGGCCCTCGCCCGTCTCGCCGAGCGGCGGCCGATCACGGTCATCAACGGCGGCATCGCCCCGCCACGCGCGCTGACCGCCGCCGACAACACCGCCGGCGCGCTGACGGTCAAGGTGCTGCGCGGCGACAGCGGCGCCGCCGCGAGCGGCAGCGTCCGTGCGCTCGATCTCAAGGGTCTGCCGCTGGGCGATGCGAGCTTCGCCTTCGCCGATGGGGAGCGCGAGACCGAGGCCGAGCTGACGCTGCCGGTCGAGATCCGCAACGACATTTCCCGGCTCGAGATTGTCGGCGAGCGCTCGGCCGGCGCGGTGCAACTGCTCGACAAGCGCTGGCGGCGGCGCTCGATCGGGATAGTCACGGGCGCGACCCTCGACACCGCGCAACCGCTGCTCGCCTCGACCTATTATCTGACCCGGGCGCTGGGGCCTTTCGCGGACGTGCGGCTCGCCGAGCGCGGCTCGCCGGCACACGCGGTCAGCCAGTTCATCGAGCAGCATCTGCCGATGCTGATCCTCGCCGATGTCGGCAACGTCGCCGAGGCGCGCGAGCAGCTCACCCGCTGGATCGACGATGGCGGCGTGCTGGTGCGCTTCGCCGGGCCGCGTCTGGCCGCCGCCGACGACGAGCTCGTTCCGGTCAAGCTCAGGCGCGGCGGGCGCATACTCGGCGGCAGCCTGTCATGGGAGCAGCCGCAGCTGCTCGCCCCGTTTGCGCGCGAGAGTCCGTTCTTCGGAATGTCCGTGCCGCCCGATGTCACCGTCAGCCGGCAGGTGCTCGCCGAGCCCGACGCCACCCTGAGCGATCGCAGCTGGGCCACGCTTGCCGACGGCACGCCGCTCGTCACCGCCCAGCGCCGGGGCAAGGGTCTGATCATCCTGTTCCACATCACCGCCGATACGCGCTGGTCAGACTTGCCGCTCTCGGGCACATTCGTCGAGATGCTGAAGCGGATCGTCACCTTCGCCGGCTCAACCGCTGCCGCCGACGGCACCGCCGCGAATGCGAGCGGCGTGCGCGAGGTCCTGCCGGCGACCCGGATCCTCGACGGGTTCGGCGTCTTCGGGCCGCCGCCGGCGAATGCGCGGCCGGTGCCGACGAGCTTCGGCGGCCGTGCAAGCTCCGATCACCCTCCGGGATTCTATGGTCCACCCGAGGGGCTCTTGGCCGTCAATGCGCTGGCGCCGGCGGATCGTCTCGCCCCGCTCGATGTTTCCCCGCTCAACGCTCGCCGCGAGGAGTATCGGATGAGCGAACCGGCAGACCTTCGCGGGCCGATACTGCTCACCTCGATTTCGCTGCTCGCCCTCGATGCGATCGTGGTGCTCCTCATGGGAGGCGGCGTCGGTCAGCTGCGTCGGCGACGACCGGCGGCTGCCGCGCTCGCAATCGCGATGCTCGGCGCAGCATTGCTGGCCGCGCTGCCCGCCTTCGCGCAAGGCCGGTCGAGTCGCGCGCAGGACCCCGAGCAGCAGGCGTTGAGATCGACGCTCGAGACCCGGCTCGCTTACGTGGTGACCGGGGACAGCGAGGTCGATCGCATCAGCAAGGCCGGGCTCCAGGGCCTCACTCTGTTTCTGGCGCAGCGCACCGCGCTCGAAGCGGGCGAGCCGATCGGGCTCGATCCCGGTCGCGACGAGCTCGCCTTCTATCCTCTCATCTACTGGCCGATCGTGCCCACCGCGGCCAAGCCGACGCGCGAGGCGCTCGAGCACATCGACGCCTTCATGAAGCAGGGCGGCACCGTCCTCTTCGACACTCGCGATGCAATCGACGCCCCGCCGGGCCCGGGCGGCATGACCCGTGGACCCGGGATGCAGGCATTGCGCGCAATCCTGTCCTCGCTCGACATCCCCGAGCTAGAGCCGGTGCCACGCGATCACGTGCTGACCAAGACGTTTTACCTGCTGAAGGACTTTCCCGGCCGTTTCAACGGCGGGCAGCTCTGGGTCGAGGCGTTGCCCGCGGCCAACGAAGACGAGCCGCCGAGCCGTCCGGCGCGCGCGGGTGACGGCGTTTCCTCGATCATCATCACCTCGAACGACTTGGCCGGCGCCTGGGCGCTGCATCAGGACGGCCAACCCATGCTGCCGCTCGTCTCCGCCGAACCGCGCCAGCGCGAGCTCGCGTTCCGCGCCGGGGTCAATATCGTGATGTACACGCTGACCGGCAACTACAAGGCCGACCAGGTCCACGTGCCCGCGCTGCTCGAGCGGCTCGGGCAGTAGGCGCAGCAGGCAGAAACCAGGGAACTTGGACTCTTGAATCTCGGGATCTCCTTCTCGCCGCTCGTCGACACCTCCATCGTTTGGGCGGCCGCTGCCGCAGCACTGGTGATCGCGCTGCTGCTGGTGCTCAGCCGGACCCGCGGGGCGATGGTCCGCAGCTTCGCGCTCGCGCTGTTCGTGCTGGCGCTCGCCAATCCGTCGATCACCCGCGAGGAGCGCGATCCCCTCACTTCAGTCGCCGTGGTGGTGGTCGACAAGAGCCCGAGCCAGGAGTTCGGCGATCGAACGAGACAGACCGAGGCCGCGCGCGCTGCGCTCGCCGAGCGGCTCGGACACTTGCCCGGCCTCGAAGTGCGCTTCGTGGAGGCCGGCGAGGCCGACGGCGAGACCGACGGCACGAGGCTGTTCGCGGCGTTGTCCGCGGCGCTCACCGATGTTCCGCATGACCGCGTGGCCGGGGCGATCCTCATCACCGACGGGCGGGTGCACGATGTGCCGAGCGAAGCAGCGGCCCTCGGTTTCTCCGCTCCGGTCCATGCCTTGATTACCGGCTCCAGCGAGGAGCGCGACCGCCGGGTCGCGCTGGTGACCGCCCCCCGCTTCGGCATCGTCGGGCAGGCGCAAACGATCACCTTTCGAGTCGAGGACCAGGGAGCGAGACCCGGTCCGGTGCAGGTGACGGTGCGGCGCGACGGGGAGACGATCGAGACGCGCAACGTGCGCGTGGGTGCCAACGTCAGCGTCAACGTGCAGATTCCCC
>DASXAP010000345.1:0-3292 GCA_036406655.1 Xanthobacteraceae bacterium
GCGACGGGAGCGAACGACAACGCTGCCTCCTAAGCGTGGCGAAGGCTACGAGCGCGGCTGAATGCCGTCGCGCACGGCGCGGAAGTGTGGAAAGTCGCGCTCCCAGTGTGCCTGGGTGGTGATCCCGACGATCTGCACGAAAGCGCTGCCCCCGAATCTCACCCACTGCACCATCATCACGGGATCGCCGGTGACCGCATCCCGTGCGAGCGCACGTATCTCGTAGGCCGGGGCGCCGTCGATGCGGATCATTTCCGACGTGGTGATCTGGCGGTCCACATAGCCCGGCAGCGAGTTGAAGGTGATCTCCGCCATCCGCGGCCAGTCACGGGAGGGTGCCGCGCCGCTCGGACCGATGCCGATGACGAGGTGCGGCTGGTCCACGACGTGAATGTTGTCCTGCTCGCCCTTGGTCAAGATAACGGCATTGCGATTGACCACCGCGACGACGCGGAAGCCGCCGAGATCGGTGAGCCGGAACGGCAGCAGGCCGAGTTGTTCCTCGATCGGCGCATCGCGGAGGCTCAGCGTCGTCAGCGCCTTGCGGATCACGTCGTCGGGATAGAGCTTCCGCGCCTCGTCGGGAACCTCGACCGTGACCAGCGCGGTGAACCGCGGCATTTGGGCGAGCAGCATCCAGCGGCGGCGGTGCCCGTTGGTGTCGTTCCCGACGCTGAGCAGCCCGGCGCCCGCGTCGGTGAACAGCGTCTCGCGTTCGTCGATGATGACACCGTGCGGCTTGGCCGCATCGGTGATCAGAGAGCCGCGGATCGCGTCAAACGCACCGGGCGGCAATTCCAGCATTAGGATGCTGACATTGTGCTCGGCGTCGCGAAATCCCGGGATTGTTCCTTCGAGATTGAGGCCGGGCGGCGGCACCAGCCCGAGGCTGCTTCCGACGGGGAACTGCACATCGACCGCATGCCCCGGGGCGGGCCCGAGCGCCGTCGCGATCAATCCGGCAGCGAGACAAAGGCGCAATAGTCCTGCAAGCACGTCCGAGCTCCTCGCGCCCCAGCGTTAGGGTGCCTAGCCGGGCGCGCCCGGCCTCGCAAGCCGGAATCGGACGAGCCAGTGTGGCGGTTCAGAAGTCCGCATCGTTCTTGCCGCGAGTCCGAAATGCGGACTTCTGAACCAAAGCCACACTAGATCAATAATTTGCTAGTGTCCTTCGATTCCGAAGTTCGCTCACGAGGATGCCGCAAGATCAAGCGAACTTCGGAATCGGGACACCAGCCGCTGCCGGTGCTCCAGTAGCCGGATTCGGTAATTTTGGAGGCGGATGCGAATCGCACTTCGACAGAAGTGGGGACTACGCGACCACACTGGCCGCATAGTCGAGGGCAGCCGGCCGTTCCGCGAACAGCGCCCGCTCTTGCAGCCAGCTCTGCGTGGCGGCGTAGGTTTCCTCCGTGTAGGGCAGAAACACGATGCGCTCGCCGGCCGAGAAGCGCCGCACATCGACCATCGCCTTGTACCGCTCGGGAATTTCGTTGGCGTAGAGGCGCTTGTACCTCTCCGGCGCGAGATCGAGATCGATCTGCGCCCGCCTCAGGCCGTTCATATATTTTTCGATATCCGCCACGGCGACACCGTGCGGGAACATGAATCCGATCATGAAGGTGGTGTCGATGACCTTGCGGAAGCCGAGTTGCTCGAGCACGAGATAGGTCAAGCCCCAGACGCTGGTGGCGGGAAGGTCGCGAGCGACCGCAACGTCGACCCGCGCCCACACCGAGCCGACGAATTTGAGCGCGATCTGCTCGCGCGGCAAAAACGGCTCAAGCGACTGGATTGTGGTGAAATGGCTGCCGGAATGATAGCCGACCGCGATCTCCTGCCCGGCGAGCTGCCCGGGACGCGTGATCGGCGATTCCGGAGGCACCATGACGCCGCCCGGCGTCACCACGTAGGACTTGCCCCACATCTGCCCGATGCGCTGGGCGGCGGCCTGGTTGACGGTCCAGTGGCAGGCGCAGGAAATATCCGATTTCACGCCTTTGTTGCCGCCGCCCGCCTGATAGGCCTCGAATGCTCCGGACTGGAGCTCGGCGACCTTTCCGGAACCGTCGACTTGCCTGGCGCGCGCCGCCGACAGTCCGGCCTTGAACTCGTAGTCGAGACCCTCGTCCCGAAAATAGCCCCGCTCATGCGCGATCCACTCTTGTAGGCGCCCATGCGGCTGGATAATGAAATTTCCCACGCGATAGCTCCTCCGATGTGCGCCCGATGGCGAGCGTAGCATCGGGGGGCAGGCGGAAAAAGACGAATGGAGCGGTGAACTCAGTGACTGCGAGGGCGACGGCGCCCACGGCGCTGGCGCTCGAGCGTCGCGCGCACGATCAGCTTGGCAATGCGCGACTGGACAGAGGGGTCGGTCAGTAACTCCACGTAGCTGAGCGGTTCGCCCCAGGTCTCTGGGTCGAGCAGACGGCGATCGATCTCCGGCTCGCCCGCCGAGAAATCGCGATCAGGATTATGGCCGATGACGTT
Source organism: Xanthobacteraceae bacterium (assembly GCA_036406655.1). GTDB lineage: Bacteria > Pseudomonadota > Alphaproteobacteria > Rhizobiales > Xanthobacteraceae > VAZQ01. The sequence goes on from DASXAP010000345.1 coordinate 2,494, forward strand.
CATGGCTATACTCGCTGCCGGACTCAAGAGTAATGACCGATCCCGCCCAGCGTTCCATCGTGCCGACCATGTCACTGCAATGGTTCGACAAAACGGTTCCACCCTACCGCGCTGTGAGTGTTGCTCGGGAAAGTTAAAAATTTAGCCACCTTGCACGGCAGCGTGATGCCGCAGCCGGCGGGGGATTAAGGCCGCGTCACCCGGCGCAAGGTGAGATTGATGCGGCCGCCTTCTGTGAGCAGCGTCGAGGTGCCGGGCAGGATGCGGTCGATCCCGTGGTAGGCCAGCCGGGCAGCCCCGCCGAGCACCACCGCATCCCCGGACGCGAGACGGAAGGACTGCGTCGGATCGTTGCGCTTGCTGCCGCCGACGCGGAACAGACCGGTGTCGCCGAGCGAGAGTGACACCACAGGCGCTGCAAAGTCCTGCTCGTCGTGGTCCTGGTGCAGGCCCATGCGCGCAGCCGCGGCGTAATAGTTGATGAGGCAGGCTTCCGGCGGATGCGGATATTCCGCGAGGTCATTCCAGGCCTGCATCAACGGCGCGGGGATCGGCGGCCACGGCCGGCCGGTCTCTGGGTGAGTAGCCTGGTAGCGGTAGCCGGCCGCATCCGTCATCCAGCCGAGCGGCCCACAGTTGGTCATCTTCACCGACATCGGCTTGCCGCTCGGCACATACGGCGTGTACAGCGGCGCCTCGCGGATCACCTCACGAACCGCCGCGAGCAGCGCTTCCTGCCCGGCCCGGTCGAGATAGCCGGGACGGAGGAGAAGGCCAGAGCGAACGTCAGTCATGCTGG
>DASXAP010000346.1:0-19584 GCA_036406655.1 Xanthobacteraceae bacterium
GATCCTGAAGATGGACGCTACCCGGCAATTCCTCGACCGCACGCATGCCGCGCCGTTCCCCGGCAACGCCGCCGATCTCGCCGCCTTCCTGCCCAGGGAAATCGCGCGCTGGGCGGAGCTCGCAAAGCTTGCGAAGATACAACCGCAGTGAGCGAAGGGTGCCGCGCTACAGTCTCTTGCGACCAGATCCGAGCGTAGTCATGGCCGGGCTTGTCCCGGCCATCCACGCCTTGCTTCGCCGAGGACAGACGTGGATGCGCGGGACAAGCCCGCGCATGACTGAACGCAAATGAGCGAATGGGTTCTGCATCAGCGGCAGCGGCGGCGCGCATGGACGTCATCGTGGAAAACCTGTCGAAGCTGTGGGGCGGCAGCACCGGTGTCCTGGCGCTCGACCGCGTCTCCCACCGGTTCCGCTCGCGGACCTTCAGCTGCATTCTCGGGCCGAGCGGCTGCGGCAAGAGCACGCTCATTCAGATCGTCGGCGGGCTCGAGGAAGCGAGCGGCGGGCGCGTGCAGGTCCGCGATCCCGACCGCGCCGAGGTGCCGCAAGGGCTCGGGGCCGATTCGGTCATGGTCTGGCAGAATCTCAATCTGTTTCCCTGGCGCAGCGTGATCGACAACATCGCCTTCGGGCTGGAGATGCGCGGAGTGCCGCGGCGGGAGCGCTATCAGCGTGCGCGCGCCCTCATTGCCTCGGTGGGGCTGCGCGGCTTCGAGCGCCGCCTGCCCGGGCAGCTGTCGGGCGGCATGCGCCAGCGCGTGGCGCTCGCGCGCGCGCTCATCATGGAGCGGGCGATCCTGCTGATGGACGAGCCGTTCGCCGCCCTCGATGCGCAGACCAAGATCGTGATGCAGGAAGAGCTCTTGAAGATATTCGATCAGACCCACAAGACCGTGCTGTTCGTCACCCATGCGATCGAGGAGGCGATCCTGCTCGGCGACGAGGTGGTGGTCATGACCGCGCGGCCGGGGCGGATCAAGGAGGTGCTGCCGATCGACCTGCCGCGACCGCGCTCGCCGGAGATGATCAACTCCAAGCAGTTCGGCGCGCTGTTCGATCGCACGTTCCATCTCATCCGCGAGGAGGTCACGGCGGCGATGGCGCAGCAGGCGGCCATGGTGGCGGAGCAGTGAGCAGGCGCGGGATCAGGAAGCTGGCGGGGCGCGCCGAAAAAGCTCTCCCCGCGCTCACCGTGGCGGTCTTCCTGCTGGCATGGGAGCTGGCGGTGCGCTGGCGGGGGATCGCGCCGATATTCCTTCCGGCGCCGAGCTCGATCGCGATCTACACGTGGCGGATGCTCGCCGACGGGACGATGGAATATCATCTCGGCGTCACGCTCCTGCGCATCCTCGCGGGCTTTCTGGTCGCCGCCGTCACCGGGATCGCGCTCGGGCTGCTGATGGGCGCCTCGAGACTCGTTTCCCGCATCCTCGACATCTGGATCGCCGCGCTCTATCCGCTGCCGAAGATTTCCCTGATCCCGCTGCTGATCATCTGGCTCGGCACCGGCGAGGCCTATCGCATCGTCATCAGCGCGATAACCGCCTTCTTCCCCATCGTGATCAGCACCTATTCGGGCATCCGCCAGGTCGACCGCGGGCTGATCCTGGCTGCCCGCGACCTCGGCGCCAGCCCCCGGCAGGTGCAGCTCAAGATCGTCATCCCGGCGGCCATGCCCGGCATCCTCGCCGGGCTGCAGCTCGGGATGGGCGTCACCATCATCCTGATCGTCGCCGCCGAGATGATCGGCGGCTCGAGCCAGAGCGGGATGGGCTACCTGTTGATCTCGTCCGGGCAGGTGATGGAGACCGAGAAGGTTTTTGCCAGCCTGGTGGTGCTCGCGGTCATGGGAGCGGTTATCATGAAGGCGCAGCAATGGCTCGATCGCAGGATCGCGCCATGGGTCGTGCACGACACCCGATGAAGCCGGCGGTGCCGGCGCTCGTGTCCGCGCAAGAAGAGGAGACGGCAATGAACCTCCGTTGCATCCCTGCGCTCGCTTTCGCGCTCCTGTGCCTTTGCGGCCGCGGCGAGGCCGCAGATGTCGTGCGCGTGAGCGACGGTCCCTTCCTGTCGGGCGGCGGCTACTACATCGCGCGGGAGAAGGGATACTTCAGGAAGCTGGGCATCGAGATCCAGCATCGCGAGTTCATCGACGGGTCGCTCGCGGTTCCCGTGATCGTCTCCGGCGAGCTCGACATCTCCGGCATGACGGCGGCGGCGAGCCTGTTCAACAGCGTGGCCAAGGGCGCACCGCTCGTGGTCATCCTCGACCGCGGCAACAACCGCCCCGGCTACGGCTACACCGTGACCAATGTCAGCAGCGAGATGCACGACCAGGGCGTCCGCTCGCTGGCCGACTTCGGCAAGCTCAAGGACAAGCGGGTGGGCGTGGGAGCGCTCGGCAGCATCAACCAGTACAACGTGGCGCTGGCGCTGGCCAAGGTGGGGCTCGATCCGGCCAGGGACGTGCGCTGGACCGTCAATGTCCCGCAGCCCGACCTGATGAAGATGCTCGGGCAGAAGCAGGTGGACGTGACCGACCTCGCCTATCAGTTCGGCTATTTCGCGCAGAACAACAAATGGGGCCCCATGATCGCCACCGGCGACGAGGTTGCCCCCGGCACCGCCATCGCCATGTTCGCCGTGCGCAACGACTACCTCAAGGCGCACCGCGACGTGGTGATCCGCTGGTCGATGGCGTATCTGCAGGGAGTGAAGGAGTTCAACGCCGCTGCCGTTGCCCCCGACAAGCATCCCGACATCGTCGACATCCTGGCGCGCACCACCGCGCTGAACAAGCCCGAGCTGATCAAGGCGATCGCCCCGCATTGGAGCTACGTCAACGAGGACGGCGCCCCGCCCGTCGAGTCGATCATGACGATGCAGGACTTCTGGAGCGGCAAGGACTTCCATTTCGTCGAGAGCAAGGTCACCCGCGAGCAGCTGTTCGACCTGTCGGTGGCCAAGGAAGCAAAAGCGCGTCTCGATCGTGAGAAGCCGTTCTGAGCCCACGGCCATGGGCAGGGTGCTGATCAAGAACGGTTACGTGGTGACCGTGGACCGCAGGCGAAACGTGTACCCCGGCGGATTTGTCCTGCTCGACGGCAACAGGATCGAAAGCGTCGGCGACGCCGCGGAGCTGCCGAAGCAACCTGTCGACCGCACGATCGACGCGCGCGGGATGATCGTCATCCCCGGCCTGATCAACGTCCATCAGCATTTCTACTATCATCTGTTCAAGGGCCTGGGACACGGTCTCCTGCTCGAGGACTGGTTCCCCCACCTCGTCTTCCCGGTGCTGCCGCACCTCACCGACGACGACATGGAGCTCACCTCCTACCTCGCCGGCATCGAGATGCTCTCCACCGGAACGACGTGCTGCCTCAATCACCTGCGCACCACGACGAGCGAGGCGCTGCTCGAGCGCATCACCGCGCCTACGGCCGAGCTCGGCTTCCGGCAGGTCGTCGGCAAGGAGGTCCAGTGCCGGCTGCCCGGCAATCCGCGCCATCCGCGCGACCTCGCCGAGGAGATCGCCCATGTCGAGGACCTGATCCCGAGATGGAGGCGCGCGCATGACGGGCTCACCCGGCTCTGCCTGGTCGCGGAATGCACTTCCGTGTTCGTCGAGCAGAGGCTGACCTCGGAGCAGCTGCTGATCGAGAGCAAGCGGCTCGCCGACCGGCATGGAATGAAGCTCGCCGCGCATATCTCCGGAGGGACGCTCTCTTTCGACAAGAGCTATCTGCAGCTCCTGCGCAAGACCGGGCAGACCGACACGCAGATGCTGATGCAGCTCGGCCTGCTCGACGCCTCCTGGATCCTGGTGCACGGCATCAACTGCACCCCGATCGACCTGCGCCTCATCGCCGACAGCGGCGCGAGCCTGGTCTACTGCCCCACCAGCGAGGCGATGCGCGGCGGCGGCATCGGACCCGCCGCCGCAGCGGTCATGGCCGGCGTCAACGTCGCGCTCGGCTCGGACGGGCCGATGGTCGACGACTCCGTGGACATGATCGAGCAGATGAAGGCCTGCTCGTTCCTGCAGGGGGTCAAGCATCTCGATCCGACGATCATGCCGGTCGAGCGCTGCCTGGAGATGGCGACCATCAACGCCGCCTGCGCGCTCGGGCTCGACGGCGAGATCGGCTCGCTCGAGCCCGGCAAGCTCGCGGACGTGGCCGTGTTCGATCTCGACACGCCGCATTCGACCCCGGCGACCAATCCCATAGCAAGCCTCGTCTGCTCGGCGCGCGGGCCCGACGCGCATACGGTCTTCGTCGACGGCCGCGACGTGGTCCGCGCGCACAGGCTGACGGGCCTTCCTGACCTCAAGCCGCTGTTCGCGCGCGCGCGTGCCCGCGCGCAGGAGATCGTGGCAAAGGCCGGACTGGCCGATCGGGCGAAATCCTGCTGGCTCAGGCCGGCTCCGGCGGAGATCGAGAGGACCATGGCACCATGAAGACACTGTCTCGCAGGTCGTTCGCAGCCATTTCCGGCAGCGCCGGGCTCGGCTGCTTCGCCGGCGCTCGCGGAGCGCTCGCGCAGGCAACCGAGCCGCTCAATATCGGGCTCTCGCCGTTCATCAACCAGGCAACGATCTTCCTCGCCAACGAGCTCGGCTACTTCGCCAAGATGGGCCTGGACATCCGCATGAAGATCTTCATGGACGGCGCGCTGGTCGTCGCGCCGATGCTGTCCGGCGAGATCGACATCGGCATCATGACGCCCAATGCCGGCTTCTTCAATTCGCTGCAGCGGGGCGCGCCGTTTCGCGCCTTCCTCTGCAACGGCCAGGGACGGCGCGGTCGCGCCGTCACCGCCGTGGTGATCCGCAGCGACCATTACGATGCCGGCATCACCACGCTGGCCGACCTCGCCAGGCTCAAGGGCAAGACCGCCGCGGTCGGGGCGGCGGGCAGCATCAACCAGTACGGGCTCGGCTCCGCGCTCAAGCTCGCCGGTCTCGATCCGGTGCACGACGTGCAATGGCAGACCTCGGTGCCACAGCCCGACATCGTCAAGCAGCTCGGGCAGAAGCAGGTCGACGTCGCGGAGATCACCTATCACCTCGCCTATCTCGCGCAGAAGCAGGGCTTCTCCCGCATCCTGTTCTCGCGCGACGAGATTCTCCCGGATTCGCAGGTGGCGATCCACACCGTTCGCGACGAGATGCGGGAGCGGCGGCGGGACACGGTGGTCCGCTACGCCATGGCCTGCATCCACGCCGGCCGCCTGTTCAACCGGGTTGCCGGCGATCCCGACAAGCATGCCGACATGCTCAAGCTGATCGTGAAGTCGATCCTGCCGCGGGACGAGGCCCTGCTGAAGGCGGTCGCTCCGCACTGGGAATGGATCGCCGAGGACGGCATGCCCAACATCGCCTCGATCATGGCGCAGCAGGACTTCTGGGCCGACACGTTCATGATGGTCCAGCACAAGGTGGCGCAGGAGCGGGTGATCGACACGAGCATCGCGCGGGACGCGGTTGAGCGGCTGGCCGCGGAAAAGCCGTTCGGCTGACCGGCGCCGCGCGAAGGCGGGCCGGGATTTCCGCCTTCCGCCTACACGGCGATCGAGTGGCGAGCGCGGCCTTGCGCGAGATGGGCATCGAACGCCGCCGCGACGAGGCGAACGAACGGCCGCCCTTGCTCGGTCACCGCGACCCGCCGCCCCTCGAGGCGGACCAGCCCCTCGGCTTCGAGCGGGGCGAGCGCCGCAAGCTCCGCGGCGAAGGCGCCGCTGATGCGTCCGGCCGCGGAGAAATGCGCCAGATCCACGGCGAAGTCGCACATCAGCCGCTCGATGACCGCGCCGCGAACGCGGTCATCCTCGGACAGCACGAGGCCGCGCACCGTCGCAAGCCGTCCGGCGGAGATCGCGCGTGCATAGCCCGCCACATCGGGGGCGTTCTGGACGAAACCTCCCGCAAGACGCCCGATCGCCGAGGCGCCGAAGCCGATCAAGGCTTCCGCGGCGTCGGTCGTGTAGCCCTGAAAATTGCGATGCAGGCGGCCGCTCCTCGCCGCGGCGGCGAGCTCGTCATCCGCCTGGGCGAAATGATCGAGGCCGATGTGCTCATAGCCGAGGCCGACCAGCACCTCCCGCGCCGCTTCTGCCTGCCGCAGGCGTTCCGCCGCGCCAGGGAGCCTGCTCGCATCGATCAGCCGCTGATGCGTCTTGAGCCACGGCACATGCGCATAACCGAAATAGGCGAGCCGCTGCGGAGCGAGCGAAACGGCGAGCGCTGCGCTGCGCCGGACATCGCCGACGGTCTGCCCGGGCAGGCCGTACATGAGGTCGAGATTGATCCGCTCGATCCCGGCTTCGCGCAGCCGCAGCACCGCCTCCCGGACCGTCTCGAACGGCTGCACGCGCCCGATCGCCTGCTGCACGGCGGGGTTGAAGTCCTGAGCTCCCAGGCTCGCCCGGCTCACCCCGATCCCGGCCAGGACCCGTGCCAGCTCGTCGGTGACGTAGCGAGGATCGAGCTCGATCGCATGCTCGAAGCTGGCGGCGACCTCGAAGCGCTCGCACACCCTGCCGAACAGCTCGGCAAGCCGCCGCTCGCCAAGAATGGAGGGGGTGCCGCCTCCCCAATGCAGATGCACGACCTTGCCGCCGCCGAGCTGGCGGGCGACCAAGGCAATCTCTCCGGTGAGCTTCTCCGCATAGGTCTCGATGGGAGCACGTTGCCGCACCGCCTTGGTATGGCATCCGCAATAGTGGCAGAGCCGGGCGCAGAAAGGGACATGGACGTAGAACGACAGCGTCGAGCTGCGCGAGAGCGACGACAGCCAGCAGGCATAGTCGTTGCCGCCGACCGCCGGGCTGAAATGCGGCGCGGTCGGATAGGACGTGTATCTCGGAACCGAAAGCTCGGCGAGCGCACGGGCTTGATCGCTCATGACAGCGACAAATGGCGGAAAGCGATCCGCCCGGCCTTGATCCTGATCAAGCTCCCGGCGCGCCGCGCCCGGCAGGGCCGGACCTGCGCTAACAAGCGCGTTCCGGTCGAATTGACGCACATCGGTGCAGCGGGCGCCAACCCTCCCCTGGAAGGGGAGGGTCGCGAAGCCACCGAGCGCTTGCGCAAGGTGGCGAGCGGGGTGGGGTGAGCTCGTCGCAAACATGCCGACCCGGCTTTCACCCCACCCCGGCGCCGCGCAAGAGCGCGTCGCCGACCCTCCCCTTTCAGGGGAGGGTGACGCACGTCGCAAGCACTCGTGGATCAAACTGACCGAAACGCGCGCTAATATCGGGCGCTGCCCGGCGTGCGCGGGAACGGGATCGCATCGCGCACATTGGCGAGCCCGGTGACATAGGCCAGCGTGCGCTCGAAGCCGAGCCCGAAGCCCGCATGCGGCACCGTGCCGTAGCGGCGCAGATCGCGGTACCAGTCGTACTGCTCCCTGTCGATCCCGCGCTCGGCCATGCGCGCGTCGAGCACGTCGAGGCGCTCCTCGCGCTGGCTGCCGCCGATGATCTCGCCGATCCCCGGGGCCAAGACGTCCATGGCCGCGACCGTCCTGCCGTCGTCGTTGGCACGCATGTAGAACGGCTTGATCTCCTTCGGGTAGTTCATGACGACCACCGGTTTCTTGGCGTGCTTCTCCGTGAGATACCGCTCGTGCTCGGATTGGAGGTCCATGCCCCATCGCACCGGAAACTCGAACTTCTGCTTCGCCCGCTCCAGCACCGCGACCGCCTCGCCGTAGTCCATGCGGACGAATTCCGAGCCGACGATGCCCTCGAGCCGCGCCAGCAGTCCCTTCTCGATCCGCTCGTCGAAGAAGGAGAGATCCTCCTGCCGCTCCTTGAGCAGCGCCGCGAAGGTGAACTTCAGCAGCCCTTCCGCGAGCGTCGCATTGTCGGAGATGTCGGCGAAAGCGATCTCCGGCTCGATCATCCAGAACTCGGCGAGGTGGCGGCTGGTGTTGGAGTTCTCCGCGCGGAACGTCGGCCCGAAGGTGTACACCTTGCTCAGCGCCAGGCAGTACGCCTCCACGTTGAGCTGGCCGGAGACGGTCAGGAACGCCTCGCGGCCGAAGAAGTCCTGCGCGAAATCGACCTTCCCCTGCGGCGTGCGCGGCAGGTTGGCGAGATCGAGCGTCGACACCCGGAACAGCGCCCCCGCCCCTTCCGCGTCGGACGCGGTGATGATCGGCGTGTTCACCCACAGGAATCCGTTCTGGTCGAGATAGCGATGGATCGCCTGCGCCAGCGTGTGCCGCACCCTGGTCGCCGCCCCGATCACGTTCGTCCGCGGCCGCAGATGCGCCACCTCGCGCAGGAACTCGAGCGAGTGCGGCTTCGGCTGGATCGGGTAGGTGTCCGGATCCTCCACCCAGCCGATCACCGCGAGCGCGCTCGCCTGCATCTCGAACGGCTGCCCCTTCGCTGGCGACGGCACGATCGTGCCGGTCGCCTCGATCGCGCAACCGGCCGTGAGCTTGAGGATGTCCTCGATGTAATTGGGCAGCGCGCTCGGGGCGACCACCTGCAGGGGATGAAACGACGAGCCGTCGGACACGTGCACGAACGAGATGCCCGCCTTGGAGTCGCGCCGGGTGCGCACCCATCCCTTGACGGTGACCGGCACGTCGTGCGGCGCCTGGCCGGCGAGGATCGCGCGGACGTTGAGCACGTTCCTGTGCATCGATCGACAGTTACTCAGCGGAGCGATGTTGTCCAGCGGCTCCCATGCCGCATCGATCGGGATGCGCGGACGCGCCGGCTCCGCCGCGCTCCGGCACGGCATGCGCGGAATGCGCTCGAGTCCTGCGCAGCAGCATGCGTCTTACCTCGTCCAGATCACGCACGCCCAGAGCCCGGGCGACCAGCAGGTAGGCAGCAGTCCCGACCAGGCACAGCACCACCGCGCGCGTGAGGACGTGCCCGAGCTGCACGCCGGGCAGCAGCGCGAGCAGCAGGCCTCGCAACGTGAGCCCGACCCCGATCGCGATGCCGGCAGCTGCTGCCAGGCGGAGGGCGGCATCGAGCATCCCCGGAGCCGCATCGAGGCTCGTGTTCCGCGCGGCGGCCTCCCGCCGGAAGCGGCGGTGCTGCAGCCAGCCGAGAAGGAACACATAGACGAGGATTGCCGCCGAGCTGGCGATCGCGAGGCCGGCTGCGCCCCAGCCGTGTCGCAGCAGGACATAGGCGGGGATCATTGCAACCGCAATGAAGGTGCCCGTGATCGTCGGCAGCCAGGTGCTCCCCAAGGCATAGAAGCCGCGACTGATGACGCTCTGCGCCGCCCAGCCGCCCAGCCCCAGGCACAGGAGCATGAGGATCGTCCCGGTGGCCTGGGCATCGGCGACACTGAAACGGCTGGAGAAGATTCCCCAGATCAGATAGGCGGCTTCGAACCCCGCCACCGTGAGACACACCTGCGCCGCGAAGGTCATGAACAGCATCAGCCGCACCGCCCGGCACAGCACGCTGTAGGCTTGCGTCACCTGCCCGGCCGCAACCATCCGGCTCATCGTTGGATAGGCGGCCACTCCCACCGCCATCCCGAACACGCCGATCGGCACCTTCATCAGCGTCCGGCCGTATTGCAGATAGGAAAGCGTGCCCGCGGCGAGGTAGGAGGCCTGATTCTTGATGATCCATTCGTCGACCACGACGATCGAGAAGCCGAGCATGATCGGGAACGACAGCCAGAGATAACGCCTGAGCGCCGGGCTGCGCAGCGACGCGATCGCAGACCAGCGCATGCGTATCCCGCGGCAGCCGTACAGCGGCAGCGCGAACGGCCCCAGGATCGAGCCGGCCAGCACGCCCCAGGCAAATCCGTCCGCCTGCAATCCCGGGTAATTCGCTCCCACGAGGCCTCCGGCGATGATGCACCCCGAATACACGAGCGGCGCCATGGCCGGCAGCAGGTGGCGATCCCGGGCCTGCAGCGCGGCCGAGAGCAGGCCCCCGATCACGTGAAAGAACTGCGCCGGCAAAACGATGCGGATCAATCGAACGAGCGTCTCCGTATCGCCGGGATCGGTGAATCCCGGTGCCACGATGCCGGCCAGCGGCCGGGCAAGGATCATGAGCAGCACGATCGCCAGGCTTCCGGCCACGACGATGAAATTGGCGATCGCGCTGAAGGCTTCCCAGCCTTCCTTCTCCTCGCCTCTTTCGAGATGCTCGACGAAGATCGGGATGAAGACGATCGACAGTGCCCCGGCAGCCAGCAGGTAGTTCAGGAAGTCGGGCAGCGTGAAGCTCGCGAAATAGAGGTCTGCCTGCCGGCTTGCCCCCAGGGTGCGCCCGATGATCTGCTCGCGGACGAGGCCCATGACGCGGCTGAGCAGGATCGAGCCGGCCCAGATCGCCGAAGCGATACCGACGGTGCGGGCGTGGCTCGTCCGAGCCTGGTCCAGCGGGGTATCGAGCAAGTTATGCAGTGGACTTGACGCCGAGCCGCGCCGGAGCAGGCGCTGCGCCGGCGCGCGGGGCTGCCGACGGCCGGGCAGCGCCGATCAGCTCGTCGAGGCCGCCGAGCAGTGCATCGACGTCGGCATCGAGGCTGTAAGGTGCGAAGCTGGCACGCGCGGCGCCTTCGACCCCGAACGCGCGGATGAGGGGCTGCGCGCAGTGGTGCCCGCCGCGCAGCGCGACACCGTGCCGGTCGAGGTGCCGGCAGATCCGCTCGGCGGAGAATCCGGCAATGACGAACGAGACGACGCCGCGGCGGTGCTGCAGGTCCATGGGCCCGAGCACGCGCGCCCCCGCGATCGCGCCGAGCCCTTCGAGCAATCGGGCGGTCAACCGCTGCTCGTGCTGCTGAATGGCGGGCCAGTCGAGGGATTGCATCCAGTCGAGCGCAGCGCCGAGCCCGACGGCTCCGCCGATCGGCGGCGTCCCGGCCTCGAAGCGGCGCGGCGCGGGCCGGAAGCGTGCCTCGGTCGAGGTGACCTCCACGATCATCTGTCCGCCGGTCATGAACGGCGGCATGCTTTCCAGCCATTCGCGCCGTCCCCACAGCGCGCCGATGCCGGTGGGGCCATAGGTCTTGTGCCCGGAGAAGACGTAGAAGTCGATGTCGAGCGCCTGCACGTCGAGGGGACCGTGCGGAGCGCGCTGGGCGCCGTCGAGCGCGACCTTCGCCCCGACCGCCCGCGCCGCCTTCACCACCCGGCGGACATCGGTTACCGCCCCGGTCACGTTGGAGCAGTGGGTGAGGGCAAGGAGACGGCAGCGCCGGCTCAGGCGGGCTTCCAGCTGCTCGAGATCGAGCCGCCCGTCCGGCGTCATCGGCAGAAAGCGCAGGATCACGCCCCGCCGCTCGGCGAGCTGCTGCCAGGGAACGAGGTTGCTGTGGTGCTCGAGGATGGAAAGGAGCACCTCATCGCCGCGCGACAGCCTGCTCCCGAACGACCACGCCAAAAGGTTCAGCGCGGAGGTCGTGCCGTACGTGAAGACAACCTCGTCCGCCGAGCCGGCATTGAGGAAGCGGGCGACGCTCGCCCGCGCCCGATCATAGGCGTCGCTGGCGGCGCAGGCTCGCTGGTGCAACCGCTCGTGCACATTGGCGCGTGCCTCGATCTCGAAACGGCGCAGCGCGAGCAGCACCGGCTCCGGCATCTGCGCCGTGGCGGCGCTGTCAAGGTAATGCAGCCCGGGGGCGGCCAGCCCGGGAAATTCCCGCTTGAGCGCGGCTGCGTCGAAGCTCTTCATCGGCGCCGAGGATGCACTATCACCACAGGCTCCGCCGAGCCGTGCTCGGGACGAAGGGGCGCCCGCTGCGGTTCCCGCCGAGCCGCGTCTTCAGGCGGTGCGGCGAAGCCGCCGGGCGATCGGCCATGCCTAGGCCGCGGCCTCGAACTTGTCGCGCTTGATCCGGGTGAGATCGGTGCCCTCGATCCGGATCAGGCGGGTGTCGCCCTCGCGCCGCGGCGAGTGCAGGTCACCCTCGTTGTAAAGGTGCGCGGTTCCCGGCGTCAGCGTGTAGGTGCGAACGCGCGCGACCTTGCCGGGCCGCTCGCCCGCAGGCTTCTCCAAGAGCCGCCAGTCGGTCATTTCGGTGACGCCGCTCACCTGGCTGTAGATCGCCCAGCTCGGCCCGTGATCGTGCGGCGGGCTGTGCCTCGCTCCGCGATAGGCATGGGCGAGGATGCAGAAGTGCAGGTCCGGATCCTCGTAGAGAACCTTCCGTTCCGAATCCATGCCTGGGCCGAGGTGCCTGGCCACGAAGTCGAAATCGGAGCTCGCCCTGGCCGTGCACTGGCGCACGAGCTCACGGCCGGCCGGCCCCGGATCCTTCAACAGCGCGGCGCGGCAATCTGCCGAGAACTGCTCAAGCGTATAGCCCATGGTCGGGACTCCTCTGCGAAGGGATGCTCGATAATGATACTCCGTCCGCTGATGGTCAAACACGACCGAGCGACCGACATTCGTGGCGTATTCCCGTAGGGTGGCGCAAAATCGCCATCCGCGATGATGCGGCTCGCGCGTTCTCTCGCCGCGATTTTGCCCACCATTGCCTACCTTGTGGTGGGCAACGGCGCGCAACTGTCGACCCATCCCGAGGTTACTTGACGCGCCGTTGCCCACCCTACGCCCCGGGCGTGCCGACTTGGGCTAGAGTGCGGCGGCACAAGGCTTTCCTCGGCACCATGCACATTCATCTCGTCCTGGTCTTCATTCTCGTCACCGTAGCCGCGGTCGCCATTCTCGCCAACCGGACCAGGATCCCCGCCGCGATCCTGCTCGTCGTCGCAGGTCTCGTTCTATCCGCCACACCCGGCCTGCCCCGCGTCGAGCTGGTCCCCGAGCTCGTGCTCCTGCTCGTCGTGCCGCCGCTCATCTACTCGACCGGCGTGGCGATGAGCTGGCGCGAGTTCCGCTACAACATCCGTTCCATCAGTCTCCTCGCCTTCGGCGGGGTGGCTTTCACCACCGCCGCGGTCGCAGCCGTGGTGCACTATCTCCTCGGCTGGGAGTGGCCGATAGGCTTCGTGCTCGGCGCGATCATCTCCCCGCCCGATGTGGTTGCGCCGCTGGCGATCGCCCGCCGGTTCGGGCTTCCGCGGCGGACGATGGTCGTGCTCGAGGGCGAAGGCCTCGCCAATGACGCAACCGCGCTCATTCTCTACCGCTTCGCGGTGGCAGCGGTCGCAACCGGTGCCTTCTCCTTCGGACCGGCATTCCTCGTCTTCATCGCCATCGTTGCCGGCGAGATCGCATTCGGACTGGCCGTGGGCCATGCCAGCCTGCGCTTGCGCCGATGGGCCTCGGATCCGCGGGTCGAGATCATTCTCTCGCTCGTCACTCCGTTCGCCGCCTATTGGCCGCCGCAGGCATTGGGCGGCTCGGGCGTGCTCGCGACGGTCGTTTGCGGCCTCTATGTCAGCTGGAACGGCCCGCTGCTGATACCGAGCCAGACGCGGCTGCAGGGCATCTTCTTCTGGGATCTGTTCATCTTCGTGCTGGAGGGTGCGGTCTTTCTGCTGACCGGCCTGGAAGCGCGCCCGCTCCTCGACCGCGTCGAGCAGGTGACCGCCTCGGAATTCCTGCTCGCCGCCGTGGTCACCACCGCCGCCGTCGTCGCCGCCCGTTTTCTCTGGGTGTTTCCCGCGCTCTATCTGCCGCGCTTGCTGATCCCGGCGGTGCGCAGAGCCGATCCGTATCCGATCTGGCAACGCCCCTTCCTGGTCTCGTTCTTCGGGGTGCGCGGCATCGTCTCGCTCGCGGCTGCCCTGGCATTGCCATTGACCGTCGCCGGCGGCGGCCCGTTCCCGCACCGCGACCTGATCCTGCTGCTGACCTTCTGGATCATCCTCATCACGCTGGTCGGACAGGGGCTGCTGGTCCCGCCGCTCATGCGCTGGCTCGGGCTCGGCAAGATCGCTGCCGCCGAGCACGAGGAGGAGCGAGGCGCCGAGCTTGCCGCGCGCCGCAAGGCGATCGAAGCCATGCTCCGGCGCCTCGATCAGCTTGCCGGCGAGCGCGGCCTGCCGGCGCATGCCGTCGATGCGCTGCGATCGCATCTGTCGGTGCGGCTCAGGCGCGCCGAGGCGGTGGAAGCCGACCCCGGCGAGCAGGCGGCGCATGCGTTGCGGGACGAGATCGAACGCATTCTCATCGACGCGGAACGCCGGCATATTTTCGGCCAGCTCGATCGCGGGGAGCTGATCGACGAGGCCCGACGCCATATCGAGCGCGAGCTCGACCTGCGCGAGGCCGAGCTCATGCGCAACATCCCGGGCGCCGCAAATTTCGAGGATTGACCGCCCCGGGCACGGGCCGCATCCTCGTGCCGATCTTCGTCGTGCCCGGCTTTATGCCGGGCACCCACGTCTTCTGGCCGCGCAAAGACGTGGATGGCCGGGACAAGCCCGGCCATGACGATTCACATGCCATTGCGCGGTGAGAGAGCAAGCCCTGCCGCCTGCCCTCACCATGATCCCGTCTCGCCGGAATGCGCCATGATCCGCCCGTGCACCGCAGACGACGTCGCCGTCATCGAGGGCGTCATCAACGACGCCGCCGAGGCCTATCGCGGAATCATTCCCGCCGATTGCTGGCACGAGCCGTACATGCCACGCGCGCATCTCCTCGCAGAGATTGCCCAAGGGGTCGCGTTCTCCTGCTGGGAGGAGGCGGGCAGCATCCTCGGCGTCATGGGACTGCAGGAGGTCGGTGACGTGACGCTCATCCGGCATGCCTATGTGCGTTCGGCAGATCAGCGCCACGGCATCGGCGGCGCGCTGCTTGCCGCGCTCGCCACTCCGATCTCCCGGCCGCTCCTGGTCGGCACCTGGGCCGCGGCGCAATGGGCGGTTCGCTTCTACCAGCGGCACGGGTTCGCGCAGGTTGGAGCAGCAGAGACGGATCGGCTGCTCCAGCTCTACTGGCGGATTCCCGCGCGCCAGCGCGAGAGCTCGGTCGTGCTTGCCCGCCAGGAGGCGGCAGCGTGACCGGCGGCTGCTGCGGGCAGTCACTTCATGTTTTCGTAGACCACCTTGCCGCCGACCATGGTCAGAAGCGGCTTGATGGCGGCAATCTCGTCCGCCGGCACCGTCAGATAGTCGCGGTCGAGAAGGAGCAGGTCGGCATATTTGCCGGGAGCGAGGGAGCCGAGATTGGCTTCCTCGAACAGGAACGCGGCGTTCGACCGCGTGTGGGCGACCAGGGCCTCCTCGCGGGAGATGGTCTGTCGCAGCACCTGCCGGCCGCCGATCATCTTGCCGGTGACCGCCCACCACAGGGTGATGAACGGGCTCGATGGCGTCACCGCCGTGGCGTCGGAGCCGAGCCCCCACGGCACGCCGCTGTCCTGGATCAGCCGCAGCGGCGGCATGTCGTAGGTGAGATCCCCGTGCACCTTGAACATCAGCGCGCCCTGGATGGTCGGGCGGCTGTGGATCTGGGCGTAGAGGTCGAGCCGCTTCATCCGCTCGAGATCCTGCGCCTGGACCTGATCGAGATGCGAGAAGGTCCAGCGCAGTCCCTTGATCGGCCGCTCCCTGTTGATGGCCTCCATCGCCGTGAGGAAGCCCTCGATGCTGCCGCGCAGTTGCGCGTGGACGTTGAGGTGAATGCCGTTCCGCGCGAGCGCGAGACCGAGCCGCTGCCACAGCTGCAAGGCCTCGGCGGAAGGGCTCGCCGCTTTCGCGAGCAGCGCGTCGTGCAGCGGAAAATACAGCGTCTCGCCCCAACCCGTGAGATCGAACCAGTCGTCGCCCTGGAACGGCTTGATCTGCGGCATCCGGCCGATCAGGCTGTCGACGTCGGCGGCCGAGCGCGGCTCCTCGTAATGGTTGTAGAACGAGCGCACGGTCATCTGCCCCTCGTCATGGGCGATCCGAAACGCCTCGATGTGGCTCGCCTTCACCCCGGTGCCGCCCTGGTCCTGAAACGCGGTGATCCCCATCCGGTTGAGGTCGAGCATGAGACGGCGGACGTTCTCGACCGCCTTGTCGCGCGCCACCTCGCCGAGCTTGCTGCGCAAGAGCCCGATCGCGGGCCCGCCGTCGAGCGCTCCCGTGAGCTGGCCCTTGTCGTCCTTCCCGATCTTGATTCCGGCGGGATCGGGCGTGGCCGGCTCGATCCCCATGGCCTTGAGCGCGGCGCCGTTGGCGTAGACCCGGAAATAGAACAGCTGCAGCGCGACCGGATTGCTCGGCGCCAGCGCGTCGAGCTCGGCCCTGCTGAAGCCGCGCGGCTCGTCGGTGAACTGCTCCTCCGACCAGCCTCCGAGCACGACCACCCATTCGCCCGGCCTGGATTCTCCCACCTTCTGCCTGATCAGCTCGAGCGCCTCCTTGTGCGAGGTGACGCCGTCGAGGCGCACTTCGCGATGCCAGTATTCCGCAGCCCGCATGAAATGCGCGTGATTGTCGATCAGCCCGGGGATGACGGTGCGGCGATCGAGGTCGAGCACCCGCGTCGCCGGGCCCTTGAGCTTCTCGATCTCGGCGTTGCTGCCGACCGCGACAATTCGCTCGCCCCTGATCGCCAATGCCTCGGCGATGGTGAAGCGGTCGTCCACGGTGACGATCTTCCCGTTGAGCAGCACGGTGTCCGCCGGCGTTTGCGCCGGCGCGGCGTTGCTGCCGACGGTCGTCAGGGCGGCGACGAGAGCGGCAAGCATGCTGGTGCGCATGACCATCTCCTCCCCGGCATGGTTGGCGAACGGATAATGCCAGAAATCCGCTGCTTGCGGGGGCAGAATCGACCGGGCCCGGCCGCGGCGAGCCGAGTCCGCCGTAAGCGCGCGGTGGCACACCGGCGGCCGGCCGACTATATCCCGGCCATGTGCGGGCGGGTCATCCAGAGCAGCGGACCACTGCGTTACGCCATCGTTGGCGGCATGAACGTGCGCGACAGCCGCGTGCACAATTATCCGCCGCGGTGGAATGCGGCGCCGAGCCAGGAGCTGCTCGTCATCCGGCGCAACGCGAAGACCGGGGAGGTCTCGCTCGATCCGCTGCGCTGGGGGCTCATTCCGCACTGGTGCAAGGACCCCGCCGGCGGCCGCAAGCCGATCAATGCCAAGTGCGAGACGGTCCGCGACCTGCCGACGTTCCGCGACGCCTATCGCAGCCGCCGCTGCATCGTCCCCGTCGACGGCTTCTTCGAATGGAAGGCGATCAAGGGACAGCGGGCAAAGCAGCCCTACGCGATCGCCATGCAGGACGGCGCCCCCTTCGGCATCGCCGGCATGTGGGAGAGCTGGCGCGAGCCCGCCTCGGGAGAATGGATCCGCTCCTTCGCCATCGTCACGACCGAGGCGAACGCCATGGTCGCCGACATTCACGATCGCATGCCGGCGATCCTTGCGCCCGGCGACTGCACGCGCTGGCTGGGCGAGGAGCCGGACCCGCACGAGCTCCTGCGGCCGTTCCCGGCCGAGCGGATGCGGATGTGGCCGATCTCGAGCCGCGTCAACAAGCCCGAGAACGACGATCCTTCGATTGTCGAGCCGATCGAGCTCGCCGCGACTCGATAGGTCGGGCAAGCGCGCGTGCCGTTGCGCCGGAAAACCCGTGCTGGTCGGGCCGGTTGCCGGCCAGGCAAAAAGCGAATGGTCACGGCTGGTCGGGATACGCCATCGCAGGCGCCCCGTGTCGCAGCGAGCAGGAGGCAGCGTGATACGCGGAGCGAAGTCTGCCTGCAGTTGCGTACGCGCGCCGGTGCTCCGGTGGGTCAGCTGCCTTCGCTCGGCCGTGAAGTCGTCATACTAAAACGCCTTTGCTGGGGCTCACTGACCTATCGCACAGCGGGGAGCAGCAGGATGGGCATGTTTACGCGCGAGACCAGCGATGATCTGGCCAAGATCGGCGAGGTGGAAGGGGAAATCCGCGAATTCGTCCATCGCGAGGTCATCGAGTTTCGCCAGCACCAGGACAGCGACGGCAAGGTGGTTGCCGACAATCTCAGCTCCCTCCTGCAACGCGTGTCGATGAATTCGGTGCAGGAGCTCGATGTGCTGATCGGCGAGCTTCAGATGCTGCGCGACCGCCTGCAGCACGAGGGCGAGCGCATGCGGCGCGAGATCCTCGACTACGCGAGCCTCAATCAGGCGGCGATCCAGTCAGCCAAGTCCATCATGGGCAATCTGAAGATCAAGAAGGACAGCTGAGGCTCCCGCCAGCAGGCAAGCGCGGGGGGCGCACGGCTCGCGCCGCCATCGCGCCGCTTGCCGCGCTCTACACCCTTGTGCACTGCTCTGATCCGCGGGAAACCTGCGGCCGATAGCTCACATCGAGCGGTCACTCGCTCGGTCCCGGCCGCGATTCGGCCGAGGCGAGCCCCGCCGGGCTCGCGGGGTCGCTCTGAGCAGGCGCCGGCGGCGGATCGACGTGTGCGGGGATCGTGCCCGAGGCGGTGTGGATGACCGCCCCCGGGCCGCCGCGCGACCTCACGGCCGCGAGAAAGACCGCATTCATGCCTCCGCCGCCGCCGGTCGTGGCCGGCACCGTCGGGACGCCGCGGATGGCGAGCCGGGTGATCTCGATATCCTCGCGGCGCTGCCGCTCGCGCACGGCGGCGGCAAGCGCTTCCGGGACCCTGTAGGCGGGACACCGGCCGGCAGGGTCGAAGCGTTCCGTGGACCGGGCGTCGATGACGTAATGCCGGTCGCAGACGTCGACCTTGGGCTCGAGGCGCGTGACCTCGAAATGGTCGTAGCCCTGCTTGATCATTCTCCAGAACGCCATGTTCGGCGAGTTGCGGTGGCGGGCCATGTTGAGCGGCGTCATCCGGAACGGATAGGCCTGCAGCTGGAAGGATCTCTGCCCTCCGAAGAACGCTTCGCGGGCAAGCGCGTAGATTTCCGCAATCTGCTCGTCGGTCATGGCGTAGCAACCGACCGACGCGCAGTCGCCGTGGATCATCAGCAGCGACCCGGTGCGCCCGTTCGCGGTGTCGTATGCATTCGGGAAGCCGGTATTTATGGCGAGATAGTAGCTGGAATTGGGGTTCATCAGCGCAGGAGTGATGCTGTAGAAGCCCTCCGGGGCCTGACGATCGCCGGCGTGCATCTTGGGACCCAGCTCGCCGGACCAGCGGCAGATCGGATAGGTGCGGAGCAGAGCAAAGCGTCCGCTGTCGTCCTGCTTCCAGACCTCGAGCTCGGACTCCTCCTTGAAGATGCGCATCAGGATCGGCGACTGCTTCTCCATGTGCCTGGTCTCGAGCTCGGCCAGCATGCGGTCCGACAGTGGCTGCATGTGCCGGCTCTCGGCGATGGGCGCACTGCCGGGGCTACACCCCCCAACCATGATGAGTGCGATGAGCGCGACCGGTGCCAGGATCAGGTGCAGCAGCGGTCCCGGGCGGAGAGTAAATCGGTAACGCATGCCGGCGCGGAACATGCGCCGACGCTAGCTCGGGACTGGGGTCAGATCAGGGCAACCGCCGAACCGAGCCGCAATTCGCATTCATCTTGGCAAACGAAAGCTTACCCGAAGCATCACCGAGAGCGGCGGCTGCCGGTTGAGCGCGCGGGGTGATGAGATGTCGCGGGAACGAGACTCGAGTCCCGCGAGTAGTCGGTGTGAGCGGTCGACCCTGCGAACCGCGAGGTGGTCGCGGTCATCCCCGCGAAGCAACCCTCCCGATCCGTC
>DASXAP010000347.1:0-1749 GCA_036406655.1 Xanthobacteraceae bacterium
CTGCAAGATGCACCGCCCCGTCGTGGTCTTGCCGCAGCCGCTTTCGCCGACCAGCCCCAAGGTCTCGCCGCGCCGGACGACGAAGCTCACGTCATCGACCGCCTTGATGTGCCCGACGGTCTGCTGGACGACAACGCCCGAGGTCACCGGAAAGTACATCTTCAGGTGCTTGACCTCGACGAGCACGTTGTCGGCCGCCTCATGCCGGGTGCTCTCGACCACCGTCATGCCGCATGCTCCTTTGCCCGCGACAGCAGCGCCTCCGCCGCGAAACAGGCGGACAAGTGGCCCGGCCCGATCGGCCGCAGGGGCGGCGGCTCCGCCTCGCACCGCTCGATGGCGAACCGGCATCGCTCGCGGAAGGCGCACCCGGCCGGCAGGTGCAGCAAATCGGGCGGCTGGCCCTCGACGGGGTCCAGCTTCTCCGTTCGCGGCAGGTCGAGCCGGGGGACCGAGTTCAGCAGCCCGAGCGTGTAGGGGTGGCCGGGGTTGCGGTAGATGTCTCTGGCCGTGCCCCGCTCGATGATCTTGCCGGCGTACATGATGTTGACCCGGTCGGCGTAGCGGGCCACGACCCCCAGATTGTGGGTGATGATCAGCAGCGAGACGCCGTATTCCCGGCTAAGCTTTTTCATCAGATCGAGGATCTGGGCCTGGATGGTCACGTCGAGCGCAGTGGTCGGCTCGTCGGCGATGATCAGCTTGGGGCTGCAGCTGAGCGCCATCGCGATCATCACCCGCTGCAGCATGCCGCCGCTGAAGTGATGGGGAAACTGCCTCAGCCGGCGCTCCGGGTCCGGGATCCCGACCTGCTCCAGCCGGCGCACGGCCTCGCGACGCGCCTCCGCCTTGCTCATGCGAAGGTGGAGCTCGAGCGACTCGGTAAGCTGGCGCCCGATCGAGAGCACCGGGTTGAGCGAGGTCATCGGCTCCTGATAGACCATGGCAATCTGCTTGCCGCGGACGCGCCTGATCTCGGAATCGGACAGCTTGAGAAGGTCTCGACCCGCGAAAATGACCTCCCCGCCCACGATCTTGCCGGGCGGGTTGGGGACAAGGCGCATGATCGAGAGGGCGCTCACGCTCTTGCCGCAGCCGCTTTCACCGACAAGACCCAGCGTCTCTCCCTCCTCGAGGGCATAGGAGACGCCATCGACCGCCTTCACCACGCCTGTCGGGGTGAAGAAATGCGTCCTTAAATCCCTAACCTCTAGCAGCGTTGCCATGGCGGCGCTTTCTACATTGAAAAACCAAGGTCGCTGGGTGATCGCCGCCCTCACCTGCGGTTTATCGGCGCTCCCCTCCGGCCTCATTCACGGGAGCTCGCCTCATGCGGTCGAGCCATGCCGTGAGCCTTGATCTTTCTCGGACCAAACCGTGCTGATCGAAATGGTGAACACAAAAATGCGCCCACGAATTTTCGAACGCCATCTCCATATCGCCGGTGACCGAGGTCGTGCCCAGCCCGATTTCTGCGTAGGTAAACTCGAAACTGCCACTGGGACGCGCCAGCGCAACGTGGAATGGTTGACCGGTAAACTCGTTGATCATCGGCCTGCCGCTGCTCCGCATGAGACCGGGTATCTCTACTGTTGCGGTTCTGAGCTCCAAGTCCGCTTCGAGGTCAATCGCCAGGAACAACGTCTCGCAAAATTCCGAGCATGTGGACGCGAGCACGGCGAAAAGATTGCTCAATGGTTCGCATGCCTCGCCTGAGATGATCGTTTCGAGCGCGGTCCGTTGAGCCTC
>DASXAP010000348.1:0-1938 GCA_036406655.1 Xanthobacteraceae bacterium
CGTGCCGATCTATCAGGCGCTCGAAAAGGTCGGCGGCAAGGCCGAGGAACTGACCTGGGAACTGTTCCGCGACACGCTGATCGAGCAGGCCGAGCAGGGGGTCGATTATTTCACGATCCATGCCGGCGTGCGGCTCGCCTACGTGCCGCTCACCGCGAGCCGCGTCACCGGCATCGTCTCGCGCGGCGGCTCGATCATGGCCAAGTGGTGCCTGTCGCGCCACAAGGAGAGCTTCCTCTACGAGCGGTTCGACGAGATCTGCGACATCATGCGCCGCTACGACGTGTCGTTCTCGCTCGGCGACGGGCTGCGGCCGGGCTCGATCGCCGATGCCAACGACCGCGCCCAGTTCGCCGAGCTCGAGACGCTCGGCGAGCTCACCAAGGTCGCCTGGGACAAGGGCTGCCAGGTGATGATCGAGGGCCCCGGCCACGTGCCGATGCACAAGATCAAGATCAACGTCGAGAAGCAGCTCGCCGAATGCGGCGAGGCGCCGTTCTACACGCTCGGCCCCCTCACCACCGACATCGCGCCGGGCTACGACCACATCACCTCGGCGATCGGCGCCGCGATGATCGGCTGGTTCGGCACCGCGATGCTCTGCTACGTGACGCCGAAGGAGCATCTCGGGCTGCCCGACCGCGACGACGTCAAGCAAGGCGTGATCGCCTACAAGATCGCCGCCCACGCCGCCGACCTCGCCAAGGGGCATCCGGCGGCGCAGCTGCGCGACGACGCGCTCTCGCGCGCGCGCTTCGAGTTCCGCTGGGTCGACCAGTTCAACCTCTCGCTCGACCCGGAGACCGCGCGCGCCTTCCACGACGAGACGCTGCCGAAGGAGGCGCACAAGGTGGCGCACTTCTGCTCCATGTGCGGGCCGAAGTTCTGCTCGATGAAGATCACCCAGGACGTGCGCGACTACGCCGCCACCCTCAACGACAAGGAGCAGGGCATGGCGCAGATGTCGGAGAGGTTCCGCGAGCTCGGCAGCGAGGTCTATGTCGACGCGGCGGCGGTGAAGGCGAGCAACCGGGCGCTGTAGCGCCCGGCACGCAGGCCATCGTCACGGATCACTTGCGCATCGCTCGCGCCCGACGTGCTCGACCAAGGCGCGTACCGGGGAAATTGACGCGAGGACGGATGTTGCAACTGCGTCCCCTCCCCCGCTTGCGGGGGAGGGACAGGGTGGGGGCACGTGCGGAGGACTCCGAAAGCTCGCCCCCTCCCCAGCCCTCCCCGGCAAGCGGGGAGGGAGCAGATCCCGTGCGGCTCAGCGATGCAGCCCGGATCGATTCATATCTCGTCGAGGCGGAGGTTGCCTGGCGCATCAGGCGTCGGAACGGCGTGCCGCGGGCGCCGGATTGCTCTCGCCGGGGATCCTCCAGCGGGTTGACGTGGTGAAACCATTTCACCATATTCCGGCGTGCCGAAGCTCAAGCAGTTTCCCGGCTGCCGGATCGTGATCTATCCGCGCGATCATCGCCCGCCGCACGTTCACGTGGAGTTCCGCGACGGAAGCCGGTGCACGGTGGAGATCGAGACGCTGCTGGTCACGGGCGTGGTGCGCCCATCCGCGAGGCTCGAGCAGCCGCTGCGGTGGATCGCGGCCAACCGGGCCCGGCTTCTGGCGAAATGGCGGGAGATCGTCCTATGAGCAAGCCGCCTCTGATCCGCGCCGTCAAGGCCAAGGCACCGGCGACCCTGGAGATCGCCTGGAGCACCGGCGCAAAGCTCACCGTTGACGTTTCCCGTCTCCTCAAGCGCTTCAAGCTCTATGCACCGCTCCGCAAGCCGGCCCTGTTCGTCAAGGCCAAGGCTGATCCGTGGGGCCACGCCGTCAATTGGCCGGGCGACATCGACATGGGCGCCGACCAGCTTTACGAGCTCGCGTGCGAGCAGGCGGGAAGGTGGGGGCCTGAGCACTTCGCCGCCTGGATG
>DASXAP010000349.1:0-5623 GCA_036406655.1 Xanthobacteraceae bacterium
CTGCTCGGGCGGATTCCTTCGGCGGTCGGCTACCAGCCGACGCTCGCCACCGACATGGGCGCATTGCAGGAGCGCATCACCACCACGACCAAGGGCTCGGTGACCTCGGTGCAGGCGATCTACGTGCCGGCCGACGATCTCACCGACCCGGCACCGGCGACATCGTTTGCCCACCTCGATGCGACCACCGTGCTGGCGCGCTCGATCGCGGAAAAGGGCATCTATCCGGCGGTCGATCCCCTCGACTCGACCTCCCGCATGCTGTCGCCGATGATCGTCGGCGAGGAGCATTACGCAGTCGCCCGGCAGGTCCAGCAGATCCTGCAGCGCTACAAGGCGCTGCAGGACATCATCGCCATCCTCGGCATGGACGAGCTGTCCGAGGAGGACAAGCTCACCGTCGCCCGGGCGCGCAAGATCGAGCGCTTCCTGTCGCAGCCGTTCCATGTCGCCGAGGTGTTCACCGGGTCGCCCGGCGTGTTCGTCGAGCTCGCCGACACCATCCGCGGCTTCAAGGGGCTGTGTGAAGGCAAGTACGATCACCTGCCGGAAGCCGCCTTCTACATGGTCGGCACCATCGAGCAGGCGGTGGAGAAGGGCAAGCGGCTGGCGGCGGAGGCGGCGTGATCGGAGAACAGAGGACGGACGACAGAGGACAGAGCGTCGGTCAACGGGAGTTGCGATCCGTCCTCCGTCGTCTGTCGTCGCCTCTCACGCTGCCGTAGGATGGGTGGAGCGCGCGCTCTACGCGCGCGATACCCATCGCCCTGGAAAGCTTTGATGGGTATCGCCCGCTGCGCGGGCTCCACCCATCCTAGGTCGGAGCACTGGAAGTTCCTTCATGGCCACCTTTCGTTTCGAGCTCGTCTCGCCGGAAAGGCTGCTGTTCGCCGGTGACGTCGATCAGGTCGACGTGCCGGGCGCGGAAGGCGATTTCGGCGTGCTGGCGGGGCACGCTCCGCTCGTCTCGACGCTGCGCCCGGGCGTGCTCGTGATCCGCCAGGGGGGCGGGACGGTGTCGATGGTGGTGGACGGCGGCTTCGCGGAGGTCGGCCCATCCGGGCTGACGGTGCTGGCCGAGACCGCGGTGCCCCGCGAGGAGTTCGATGTCGCCGTGCTGGCGGGGGTGATCCGGGATACCGAGGAGGACGTGGCCGACGAGCAGGACGCGTGGAAGCGCGACAGGCTCAGTCGCAAGCTTGCGCAGCTGCGCGAGCTCCAGGCCGCGCTGAGCTGATCCGACGGCAGGTGCGGCCGCTTCAGCGAGCCGGTGCGGGCACAAACCGGGCGAATTCCCGGACCAGGCGCCGGTAGACCGCGCGTTTGAAGGGGACGATCAGATCCGGGAGATTCTGCAGCGGCTCCCACCGCCATTCGACGAATTCGGGCTTGTGGCCCCCGGCCGGATGCGCGATGTCGATCTCATCCTCGCCGCCGGTGAACCGCAGGGCGTACCACTTCTGGCGCTGGCCGCGATACTTGCCGCTCCAGGCGCGGCCGATGAACTCGCGCGGGATGTCGTAGCTCAGCCATTGCGCGACCTCGCCGAGCTTCTCGACCGAGCGGATGTTGGTCTCCTCGTAGAGCTCGCGCAGTGCTGCCGGCCAGGGATCCTCGCCGGCATCGATGCCGCCCTGCGGCATTTGCCAGACATGCGTCGGGTCGGTGTGCTCCGGGCCATCGGTGCGGCGGCCGATGAAAACCGCGCCCTGCCGGTTGAACACCGCCGTGCCGACGCACGGGCGATAGGGAAGCGATCGGGGCATCAGACGTCAGATGTCGGATGTCAGATGTCAGATGTCAGCGGTTCAGAAGATAACGAAAGGCGGTGCCGTTGTCTGACCTCTGTCATCTGCCGTCTGACATCTGAACTGTCATCTGCCATCCGACGTCTGAACCGGCAGCACGATGTCCTGGCGCTTGCCGCTGCTGCCGTCGATGATCGTGATCGTCTTGCCGGCGACGGGCGGCGGCGCGGCCTCCGTTGCCGGTCCATCTTGCCGGCTCGGACCGCTGGAGGCCGAGGTCTCGGCAACGACGGCGGGCGCGGGATCACCGGGTCGCTTGGCGGTCCGGTAAGTGCTCGGGCTTGCGGGGGCGATCGCGACCGGCTCACCGCCGAACCGGTCATCGGCAATCATCGCCGAGCCGGCAACGGCGAGGACGAACAGGCCGAGGACCCCCAGGAGCCCATGCGAGATCGCGGTCGGGAAGGACCGGCGCTGACTGCGCGGCCTGTCGAGTCCGAGAGGTGCGCTGAGGTCGTCTGTCGCCACGGTCAAAGCCCTCCTGAATCAGGGCGATGGTAGCACCGAACCTCTTAAGTATTTCTTTACCGTAAGCGCGGTAGCGAGATGCCGCGAAAGCAATGGGGCGGCCGCGGGCCGCCCCGTCGACATCTGTGGACCGTGCCGCCGGCTCGCTTCAGTTCGGCACGACGGCCTGCTTGGGGTTCGGCGGATAGGCCGAATTCTTGACCACCCCGCGAATGAGATCGAGCGCGGTGTGGAGCGCCTTGTCGTCCTTGGGGTCCGGCGGGATGTAGGATTGCGAGCCGGTCTGCTCGTCCCCTTCGGCCTTGAGATGGCCGCGCAGCGAAGCCTCGCCGCGGGTGTCGGTCCGCGTCTTGAGCTCGTCGGGCACCTCCTGCAGCACCTCGATGTCAGGCGAGATTCCCTTGGCCTGGATCGAGCGGCCGGACGGCGTGAAGTAGCGCGCGGTCGTCAGCCGCAGGGCGCCGTTGCCGGAGCCGAGCGGGATGATCGTCTGCACCGATCCCTTGCCGAAAGAGCGCGTGCCGATGACCGTCGCGCGCCGATGATCCTGCAACGCGCCCGCCACGATCTCGGAGGCCGAGGCCGAGCCGCCGTTGATCAGCACGATGACCGGCTTGCCTTTGGTGAGGTCGCCCGCTCGCGCGTTGAAGCGCTGCGTCTCCTCGGCGTTGCGGCCGCGGGTGGAGACGATCTCGCCCTTCTCGAGGAAAGCGTCGGACACGGAGATGGCCTGATCGAGCAGCCCGCCGGGGTTGTTGCGCAGGTCGATCACGAAGCCCTTGAGCTTGTCGGCGGACTGGGTGGTGAGATCGCCGATCGCCTTCTTCAGCCCTTCGGTGGTCTGCTCGTTGAACTGGGTGAGCCGGATGAAGCCGACGTCGTCACCTTCGAGGCGCGACCGCACCGAGCGGACCTGGATTCGCGCCCGCGTGATCGAGACCTCGACCGGCTTGTCCTGGCCCTTGCGCATGATCTTGAGCTTGATCTTGGTGCCTTCGGGTCCGCGCATCTTCTCGACGGCCTGGTTGAGCGTGAGGCCCTGCACCGGCTCGTCGTCGAGATGGGTGATGATGTCGTTGGCCATGACGCCGGCCTTCGCCGCCGGGGTGTCGTCGATCGGGGCCACGACCTTGATCAGCCCCTCTTCCATTGTCACCTCGATGCCGAGCCCGCCGAACTCGCCGCGGGTCTGCACCTGCATGTCGCGGAAGCTCTTGGAGTCCATGTAGCTCGAATGCGGGTCGAGGCCCGCCAGCATGCCGTTGATCGCCGATTCGATCAGCTTGGCATCGTCGGGCTTCTCCACATAGTCGGCGCGCACGCGCTCGAAGACGTCGCCGAACAGGCTCAGTTGCCGGTAGGTGTCGGCCGCGGCCGCCTGCGCGCGCGCTGCGTCGAACACGACGCGGGGCTGGGTGGTGATCAGCGTCAAGGCAGTGCCTGCCGCCGCTCCGAGCAGAATGAGGGAAGTCTTGCGCATCATCCGCGAACCTTCTGACCTTCGTTTGCGGCCCACCATGGGCCTGGATCGACGGGGACCCCGTCCTTGCGGAACTCCACATATAGTATGGGTTGGGTTGTGCCGCCTGCCGCTGCAACGACCGATGGCTGGGCTCCGCCGCCCATCACCGCGACGGGCTCACCCGTCACCACGAACTGCCCCAGATCAACGGAAATCCGTTCCATCCCAGCGAGCAACACATGATACCCGCCACCGGCATTAAGGATCAAGAGTTGGCCGTAATTGCGGAACGGCCCGGCATACACCACCCATCCGTCGCACGGCGAGGTGATCTGGCTCTCGGGCCGGGCGGCGATCGAGAGCCCCTTTTCGGTGCCTCCGAGCCCGTCCGGTGCCCCGAACTCCTTGATTCTGGCGCCACTTACCGGCAGCGGCAGCATCCCCTTGGCTGATGCAAAGGCAATCGCCGGCCCGAGCCGGCCGGGGTCCCTGAGCGCCGCAAGGTCCGGCCTGCCGTCGGGCTTGCGCTCGTCGCCGGAGCGGGCGCCCGTCCTGGCGGCGCGGGAAGCGGGATCGAGACTCTGCTCGAGCCTGGCGATCAGCTGATTGAGGTTCTCCGCCTGGCGGCCAAGCTCGGCCGCCTGCAAGCGCGCCGATTCGAGAGCCAGCTTTGCCTCGGCCTGGCGCTTTTGCCGCTCCTCGATGAACAGCGACAGGCGTTGACGCTCGTCCGCCAGCACCAGCAGATCGCGGGCAAGGCGGGAGCGCTCGCCGACGATTTCCTGGCGCAGCCCGGCGATCTCGGCGAGATCGGCGGCGAGCGCGTCGGCCTGCGAGCGCACCTCCGGCAGCACGGCACCGAGCAGCATCGCCGAGCGCACCGAGGCGAGCGCGTCCTGCGCCCCGATCATCAACGCGGGAAGCGGCTGGCGGCCCATGCGCTGCAAGGCGGCCAACACCTCGACGAGAACATCGCGCCGCTCCTCGAGCGACTGCCGCAATGCCTGCTCGCGGCCATCGAGCGAAGCCAGGCGATCCTGGGTCCGGGCGATGCCCTCTTCGACGCTGCCGACGCGGGCTGCACTGTCGATGAGCTGCTGATTGAACTTGCGCCGGTCGTCGCCGATCGAATCGATCTCGCGCTTGAGCTGGGTCTCTCTCTCGAGAGCCTTGCGCTGCTCGGCGCGGAGCTCCTCGAGCTCGCGGTCGCGCTGTTGAAGGGTTTCGAGATTGGCTGGCCCGGTGCTCTCGCTCGCCGGCTGCTCCCGGCCCGGCGGCGTCTGCGCCAGAGCCGCGTCCGACCCGAACGCCCCGAGCAGCACGAGGCCGAGCGTGCAGGCCATGACGTATCCCGTGGTTTCTTTGGGACAGGGGGACATGCGGCGGATCGGTTGCAAGATCGGGACCACTGCCGCGATAGGTAACCATGATTGGTACGGCATTAAGACTGAAATCAAGAGGGAGCCGCCGCGGTGCGACGGATCGGGGCGTGCTGCCCTGCGCGGATACCCCCGCGGCGCAGCTGACATCTCGAGCGGCATGCCGCGGGCGCGCCACATCAGGAGTAGGATGGATGGAGCGCGCGCTGCGCGCGATACCCATCGCCTGCGTGCCGGCGTGTGATGGGTATCGCCCCTACGGGGCTCCACCCATCCTACGGAGTGTCCTTGCCCGCCACGAAGCGCGGCGCGAAGGCGTTTCCGGCCGGACCCCGCGCAGCGGGCGATACCCATCAGATGCGCGCCAACAGGAGGCGATGGGTATCGCGCGCGCCGAGCGCGCGCTCCACCCATCCTACGCGGGGCTCGGCTCCGGATTCCGCGGCGCAGCGGGCGCCTCAGGCGCGATGGTAGGGGTGCCCGGACAGCACGGTGACGGCGCGATA
>DASXAP010000350.1:0-21293 GCA_036406655.1 Xanthobacteraceae bacterium
GATAGCAGGGTTGGCGCATGCCGGCCGCGGGCAGGGCGAGACGAGGCGCGGGCAGTCGGGGGCAGGGCTCCGCGGCGCCGCGAGCGCGCAAGGGCGGGCGCCGCGAGGCGATCCTGGCGGCTGCGCTCGACGAGTTCTCCGCGCGCGGTTTCGCCGCCACGCGGCTCGATGACGTGGCGCGGCGTGCCGGCGTGGCGAAGGGCACCATCTATCTCTATTTCCGCGACAAGGAGAGCCTGTTCCACGAGCTCGTGCGCACGATGCTGAGCCCGCTGGTCGGCGCGCTTGTCGCGGCGCCGATCCGCGACATGCCGATCCGCGCGGTGGCGCAGATGATCGCCGATCTCTTCGCGAACGAGATCTTTGCCACCCGGCGCCGGGACGTGCTCAGCCTGATCGTCACCGAGGGGGCGCGCTTCCCCAAGCTGGCCGAGCTCTATTATCGGGAGGTCGTCGAGCGCGTGCTGCCGGTGCTGCGCGCGCGGCTCGTGCTGGCGGTGGAGCGCGGGGAGCTCAAGGACGATGCCCTCGTGCGCTTCCCGCAGCTCCTGGTGGCGCCCGCGCTGCTGGCGATCGTCTGGAACGGGCTGTTCGGGCGTTTCCGGCCGCTCGACGTGCGGCAGCTGCTGGATGCCC
Organism: Xanthobacteraceae bacterium; assembly: GCA_036406655.1. GTDB lineage: Bacteria > Pseudomonadota > Alphaproteobacteria > Rhizobiales > Xanthobacteraceae > VAZQ01. Next base: position 637 of record DASXAP010000350.1, read on the forward strand.
ATGTCGATCTGCTGTTCGGTGCAAGGAATGCGACATGAGCTTTCGCCGGGCGATCGCCGCGGTTGTCGCAGCATTGGCGCTCGCGTCCTGCAACGGCGCGAAAGAGCCGAGCTTCCAGGGCTGGATGGAGGCCGTCCTGATCTTCGTCGGTCCCGACGAGGCCGGCCGCATCGAGACCCTGTCCGTGCGCGAGGGCGACCAGGTCGACAAGGGGATGCTGCTGTTCACGCTCGATGCCGACCTGCAGCTCGCCGATGTGGCGATGCAGGAGGCCACGCTCAAGAACGCGCAGCAAGCCTATGACCGCGCCGTGCAGCTGGCGAAGACCCAGGCCGGCACCCAGAAGACGCTCGACGAGGCCGAGGCGCTCCTGCGCTCGGCGCAGGCGCGGCTGAACTCGTCGCGGACACGGCTCGCCCGGCGCCAGGTCTCGAGCCCGGTCAGCGGGCCGGTGCAGCAGATCTACTACCGCGTCGGCGAGCTCGTCCCTGCCGGCAAGCCGATCGTCGCGATCCTGCCGCCCGGCAACCTGAAGGTGCGGTTCTTCGTCAACGAGACGGTGCTGCCGCGGCTGCACATCGGCGACCTCGTCAACGTCAGCTGCGACGGCTGCGAGAGCGGCATCACCGCCAGGATCAGCTTCATCGCCAACACCTCCGAATATACCCCGCCGGTGATCTACAGCATGGACGAGCGTTCCAAGCTGGTTTTCCTGATCGAGGCCTGGCCGGAGCGGCCGGAACGCCTGCGCGCCGGCCAGCCGGTCAGCGTCACCCTGGGAGAGCGATCGTGACCGCGCCCGGCGCAGCGGACGTCGCCATCGAGGTCGAGGGCCTCACCAAGTCCTTCGACGGACGCAAGGTCGTCCGCAACCTGACGATGCGGGTGCGGCGGGGCGAGATCTACGGCTTTCTCGGTCCCAACGGCTCGGGCAAGACCACGACCATCCGCATGCTGTGCGGGCTGCTCACCCCCGACGAGGGGCGCGGCACCTGTCTCGGCTACGACATCCGCACCGAGGCCGACGAGATCAAGCGTCACGTCGGCTACATGACCCAGCACTTCAGCCTGTATCAGGATCTCTCGGTCCGCGAGAACCTGGAATTCATCGCCCGCCTCTACGGCACCGCCAATCCGGCTCGCGCCGCGCGCGAGATGATCGGCCGGCTCGGCCTCGACGGCCGCGAGGAGCAGCTCGCGGGCGAGCTGTCGGGGGGCTGGAAGCAGCGGCTGGCGCTCGGCGCCTGCACGCTGCCCGAGCCGCAGCTGCTGCTGCTCGACGAGCCGACCGCCGGCGTCGATCCGAAGGCGCGGCGCGAGTTCTGGAACGAGATCCACGCGCTCGCGGCGCAGGGGCTCACGGTGCTGGTCTCGACCCATTACATGGACGAAGCCGAGCGATGCCACGAGATCGCCTACATCGCCTATGGGGTTCTGCTCGCGCACGGCACCGTCGAGGAGGTGGTAAGGGGGGCGCATCTGCTCACCTACACCGTCAGTGCGGTGAACGGCGAGCGGCTGGCGCAGCTTGCGGCCGAGCTCGGCCGCCGCCCCGGGATCGATATGGTGGCGCCGTTCGGAAGCAGCCTGCACGTCAGCGGGCGCGATCCTGCCGCGCTCGAAGCGGCCATCGCTCCCGAGCGCGGCCGCTCCGACCTCGCCTGGACGCGATCGGACCCCTCGCTCGAGGACGTCTTCATCGACCTTATGGGCAGGGCGAAGGACAATTTCGCATGAGCGTGCCGCATCCGGAGGGGCGCCGCCGCCGGCCGTGGAGCGAGTTTCGCCGGCGCACCTGGGCGATGCTGATCAAGGAGTTCATTCAGCTCAAGCGCGACCGCGTCTCGTTCGCGATGATCATCATGATCCCGCTGCTGCAGCTCCTGGTGTTCGGCTATGCCATCAACACCAACCCGCGGCACCTGCCGACCGCGGTGCTGCTGCAGGAGCAGAGCGACGTCGGGCGCTCCATCCTCAAGGCGCTGGAGAACACGGCCTATTTCAACGTCACCCACGTGATCCAGAGTGAGGCGGCCTTCGACCAGTTGCTGGCCTCGGGGCGGGTGCTGTTCGCGATCGAGATCCCGGCGAACTTCGAGCGCGCGCTGCGGCGCGGCGACCGTCCGGCGCTGCTGGTCGCGGCGGATGCCACCGACCCGGTGGCCGCCGGCTCGGCGATGGCGGCGCTCGGCAGCCTGGTGCAGACCGCGCTCCGGCACGACCGCGCCATCCCCGATGCCGCCGCGTCCCCGTTCGAGATCCGCGTCCATGCCCGCTACAACCCGGCCGCCAACACCTCCTTCAACATCGTGCCCGGCCTGGTCGGCACCATCCTGACGATGACGATGCTGATCTTCACCGCGCTGTCGGTGACCCGCGAGATCGAGCGCGGGACGATGGAAAGCCTGCTGTCGATGCCGATCACGCCGTTCGAGATCATGCTCGGCAAGATCATTCCCTACATCATCGTCGGTTTCGTGCAGGCGAGCCTCATCATCGGCATCGGCATCGAGTTGTTCGGGGTTCCGCTGCTCGGCAGCCTGCTGCTGCTGGCCGCGCTCAGCACCCTCTTCATCACCACCAACCTGTCGATCGGCTACACCTTCTCCACCATTGCGCAGAACCAGCTGCAGGCGGTGCAGATGTCGATGATGTTCTTCCTGCCCAACATCCTGCTCTCCGGCTTCATGTTTCCGTTCGCCGGCATGCCGGGATGGGCGCAGGCGATCGGCGAGCTCCTGCCGCTGACGCATTATCTGCGGATCGTGCGCGCGATCATGCTCAAGGGCGCGGTCCTCGCCGACCTGCGCTTCGATGCGCTGGCGCTCGGAGGGCTGATGCTGATCGCCATGACCATCGCCATCACCCGGTTCCGACGGACGCTCGACTAGAGTCTTTCAGTGAATTTGACACACGAGTGCTTTCGACGTGCGTCACCCTCCCCTGCAAGGGGATTGTACAGGCGGACTTCGGCCGCCGTTTCCGGTGCCAAGAACGCCGATGCTTTGCATCGACTATGGACGCGCTCTTGCGCGGCGCGACCCTCCGAGGGCGATCGCATATGCGCTTCGTCATGCCCGGCTTTATGCCGGGCATCCACGTCTTGTGCCCTCGCAAAGGCGTGGATGGCCGGGACAAGCCCGGCCATGACGATCCATATGCGATTGCCCTGTCCTTGCAGGGGGAGGATGAGTCGCGCGCTGCACCGATGTGCGTCAATTCGACCGGGACGCGCTCTAGGCGGCCCGGCGATTGCGGCGGGCGAGCGCGCCCGGACGCTGGATCTGAACGATGCGAACCCGCAGGTGCACAACCCGGTCCCGGGCTCCCCGGGCAGGGCCGCACGCTGCTCTTTGCCGCAGGGCAGGCGGCGAAAACCCGCATTGTCGAGCGGAACGATCTCGGGCCGGATCAATTTCTCCCATTGCTGGGGCGGGCTCGTTGAATTTTTCGTGCATGCGACGGATCGACAAGGTCGTCATCCCGGCTCTCGTGATCGCCATCGCCTGCGGGGGCGTGGCTTTCGCCCTGTTCTCCTTCTACGACCCGATCCAGGCCGCGTTCTTCGCGCAAGCCGCGAAGATCGTCGGCGGTCCGGTCGAGTGGCAGTTCAATTTCCAGCACCCGTTTTCCGAGATCGAGCACGACCTCTATCGCTTCCACAGCTTTCTCCTCGGCCTCAATATCGCAGTCTGCGGCCTGGTCGCCGTCCTGGTGGTGGTCGCGGTCTGGCTGTTTCGCGGCTCCCGTCACCCGGTCCCTTCGCGCACCGCCCACAACACGCCGCTGGAGGTGACCTGGACCATCATTCCGGTGGTGATTCTCACCGGGATCGCCACCTGGTCGTTCGTGCTGCTGCGCAAGGCCGACATCCCGCCGCCCGCCGAGCTCACGCTCAAGGTGACCGGAAACCAGTGGTACTGGAGCTACGCCTATCCGGACAACGGCGGGATCGAGTTCTCCAGCACCATCGTCCCCGACGACAAGCTCACGCCGGAGCAGCGGCCGTTGCGCCTGCTCGCGGTCGACCGTTACGTGGTGCTGCCGGTCGATGCGGTGATCCGCATTCAGATCACCGCCTCCGACGTGGTGCATTCGTGGGGCGTCCAGTCGCTGGGAGTGAAGAAGGACGCAGTCCCCGGACGGCTCAACGAGACCTGGACCCGGATCGAGCGCGAGGGCGTCTACTACGGCGACTGCTACGAGCTTTGCGGCCGCAATCACGCCTTCATGCCGATCGGGATCGAGGCGGTATCGCGCGAACGGTTCAAGGCCTGGGTCGAGGACGCGCGCCGGCGCATGGCGCAGGGACGGCCGCCGGCCGCGCGCGCCCCAGTCGAGGTCGCGGTGGCGGCCGGGCGGGGCGATCGCTCGCCTCGAATGCGAGGGCAGTGAGATGGACGCGCCGACACGCTCCGATCATCCGGGCCGGGACGCGGAAGCTGCCGATCGCCCGGCCGGGTTCACGCGCTGGCTGACCGCGACCAACCACAAGGATATCGGCACGCTCTACCTTTGCGCCACCGGGGTCGTCGGCCTGATCGCGGTCGGACTTTCCATCGTCATGCGGCTCGAGCTGCAGAGCCCCGGGGTGCAATGGCTGCTCGACGCGGCGGGCAACCCCGATGGTCAGCTCTACAATGCGATCGTCTCGGCGCACGGCCTCTACATGATGTTCTTCGTGATCATTCCCGCCATGTTTGGCGGCTTCGGCAACTATTTCGTGCCGCTGATGATCGGCGCGCCGGACATGGCGTTCCCGAGGCTCAACAATCTGAGCTTCTGGCTGTTTCTTTCGGGAGCGATCCTGCTCAGCTGCTCGCTTTTCGTCGGCAACCGGCCGGGCACCGGATGGACGCTCTATCCGCCGTTGTCGACGATCGGCCATCCCGACGCGGCCGTCGACATGGCGATCCTGTCGATTCACCTTTCCGGCGCCTCCTCGATCGTCGGCTCGATCAACATGATCACGACGATATTCAACATGCGCGCGCCGGGCATGACGATGCACAAGATGCCGCTCTTCGTCTGGTCGATCCTGGTGACCGCATTCCTTCTGCTGCTGTCGCTTCCGGTGCTGGCGGGAGCGATCACGATGCTGCTCACCGACCGCAATTTCGGAACCAGCTTCTTCGAGCCGTCCGGCGGGGGAGACCCGCTGCTGTTCCAGCACCTGTTCTGGTTCTTCGGCCATCCCGAAGTGTACATGATGATCCTGCCCGCCTTCGGCGTGGTGAGCCAGGTCATCGCCACCTTCGCCCGCAAGCCGATCTTCGGCTATCTCGGGATGGTCTATGCGCTGGTCGCCATCGCGACGCTCGGCTTCATCGTCTGGGCGCACCACATGTTCACCACCGGGATCAGCCTCGGGGCGCAGGCCTACTTCGCAACCGCCACCATGGTCATCGCCGTCCCCACCGGGGTGAAGGTGTTTTCCTGGATCGCGACGATGTGGTCGGGCAGTCTCGACCTGCGCACCCCCATGCTGTGGGCGATCGGCTTCATCGTCGTGTTCACCGTCGGCGGGGTGACCGGCGTCAACATTGCCAATCCGGCTTTCGACGCGCTGGCGCAGGACACCTACTACGTGGTCGCGCACTTTCATTATGTCATGTCGCTTGGCGCCGCCTTCGGCCTGTTTGCCGCCATGTACTACTGGATCGGCAAGATGAGCGGGCGCCAATACCCGGAATGGGCCGGCAAGCTGCATTTCTGGGCGACCTTCGTGAGCGCCAACCTCACCTTCTTCCCCATGCACATGCTCGGCGCCGCCGGCATGCCGCGCCGCTACATCGACTATGCCGCGGCGTTCTCCGGCTGGAATCTCGTGATCTCGATCGGCGCCTATCTCGGCGCGGCATCGTTCCTGTTCGGCCTGGGAGTGATCCTCTACACCCTCTTCGCCGGCCGCAGGGTGACGCAGGACAACTACTGGGGGGCGGGCGCAACGACCCTCGAGTGGACATTGTCCTCGCCGCCCCCTTATCACACCTACAGCACGCTCCCGCTCATCGTCTCCCCGCCGGTCGCGCCCGCCCCCGAGAGCGTCGTGCCGGTGCGCGATAGTGCCGGGGTCTGAGCCGGTCCTCGCGTCCGCGCCTCCTGCCCACGCTCTCCCGCCCGCTGTCCGATCCGTCCCCTGCCTGCTGGCCCGGCCGCATTCGCCCGACCTCTGCCCTGCGCTCGCCGTATGGATAAGGGCAGGCAAATCAAGCTATACGGAGCGAGCAGCGGCACGCCCGAGGCCGCGAACGAGCCATGTCGATGCAGGCAACAGCGGAGCAACGCCGGGTCAGGGTCTCGATCGGCTTCATCAACTGGGCGCACGCGCTCGACCATTACGTGATGCTGATCTTCCCCACGGTGGTCATCGGCCTGCAATCGGTCTACGGGCTCAGCTATGCCGAGCTGATCGCGCTCGGCACCGCCTCGTTTGTCGCGTTCGGCGCATTCTCGCTGCCGGCCGGCTGGCTCGGCGACCGCTGGAGCCGCCGCAACATGCTGGCGGTATTCTACGCGGGGTGCGCGCTCTCGCTGACCGCCGCCGGCTGCGCCCCCGATCCGACCTTTCTGGCGGCTGCGCTGGCCCTCTTGGGCACCTTCGCGGCGATCTATCATCCGGTCGGCACCGCGATGCTCATCGAGCAGGCGACCGTGCGCGGCCGCTCGATGGCCTTCAACGGGGTTTGTGGAAATCTCGGGGTGTCGCTGGCGGCAGCGGTCACCGCCGCGCTGGCGGCGGCCTTCGGATGGCGCGCCGCCTTCCTGGTGCCGGCGGCGATCTGCGCGGCCACCGCGGCGGCCTATCCGCTGCTCGTGCCGGACGAGCGCCGCAAGGCGACCAAGCGCGCCACGCAGCCGGATGTCCCGCTCGCCGCGACCTTGGCAGCGACCGTCTTCGGCCTGTTCATCGTCATCGCGCTGACCGCCGGCGTCGTCTTCCACATCGCCACCGTCGCGCTGCCGAAGATCGTCGACGAGCGGGCCGGGATGGGCGTGTCGCTGCTGCTGGTCGGCGGCATCACCACCCTGATCTTCATGTGCGGCGCGCTGGCGCAGCTCGCGGTCGGCCGGCTGGTCGAACGCGTCCCGCTCCATCTCCTGTTCGCGGCCGTAGGCTTCCTGCAGTTCGCCGGGATCGTCTGGGCCGCCCATGCCGGCGGAGCGTTCCTCCTCCTCGCGCTGGCGCTGACCATGGCGGCGATCTACGCGCAGGTCACCGTCAACGATCTGGTGATCGCCCGCTACACCGCCGATGCCTGGCGGGGGCGCATCTATGCCGTGCGCTACTTTCTCACCTTTCTCGCCTCGGGCGCCGCCGTCTCGCTGATCGCCGTCCTCTACGGCCGCGGCGGCTTCGACCTCGTGCTGGGGACGAGCGCCGTGCTCGCGCTGGGCTGCGTCGTCGCCACCGCCGCCATGGCGTTGCTGGTCAACGGCATCGAAAAAGAGCGCGCCGATGCGGTGGCGCCGGCGGAATGAGCGAGGCCGGTATTCGTCGCGGCTTGCGGAACCGGAATACGGATGTTACGTTGTGTCGAGAGACGGCGGGCAGCCGCGAGGCTCGTCCGCCGGGTACGGCCACGATCAAGTCGGCGACGCCGGATGTACGCGCGCCTTCTCGTTCGTGGTCGTTGGCGTTTTAGTTAGGGCTGCGTCGAGGTGAGCTTCGCGCGGGGGGTCGATTTCCCGAGAGACAGGGCTCCGAGCCTGCTCAACCGAAGTTGATGCCGGCGTATATTTCCGCGAGCGGAAGCTCAATTCCGAGCTGCGGAACGCCGATTATCGCCGCCTCGCCCGATATCACTTGCGGCGCCGGAAATTGCGCAGAGTCGCGCGCGTAAACCCAGGCTTTCGCTTCGTCCTGGTCCAGCGCCAGGTAGCCGGCCAAGCCGGGGAGCTGTAGATACTCGGCGACCTTGTCTCCGAGATCGAGCTTCTCGGTCGAGGGCGAAAGCACCTCGGCGATGAGTGCCGGGGATTTTGCAGACAGATCCTTGGGCTTGACCGCCTGACGGTCCACCACCACGACATCGGCATATCTGATCGTTCGGAGGCCGACATCCACCCCGAACTCCGTCAGCACAGCCCACTTCCTGCGTTCCAGTTGGGCGCGCAGCGTCTCGAACAGGTTTCCGGCAATGAGTCCGTGATTGACGGTGCCGCCGGTCAGCATGAGGACCTGCCCTCCGGCCAGCTCATAGCGCCCGTCGCGGTGCTGTATCCACGCAAAAAGCGCGGGCTTATCCATCTGCGCGGGCAATTGGACGTTCATTCACCGACCTTTCGTGAATGAAACTGTAGCGATGCCCGCGTCAGGAACCAAGCCACCGCCCGGCGCCGGGCAGGCGGGGTCGGCCAGGCCCTCCTCATTCAACTTGCAGGTTGAATTTCAACCAGATGGTTGATATTATTCGATCCGTGCAGTCATATCCGCGCCTGGTGGAGAATGCCGAATCCGACCCCGAGGCTCGGCTCGACGAGGTTTTTGCCGCGCTCGCTGACCCGGTGCGCCGCGCGATCCTCGTCTCCCTCGACGGGCGGGAGCTTCTGGTGTCGGAGCTCGCCGCCCCGTTCGCCATCTCGCTGCAGGCGGTGTCCAAGCACATTCAGGTGCTGGTCCGCGCCGGGCTGGTGCGCCAGGAGCGCAGCGGCCGCGTCAGCCGCTGCCGGCTCGACGCCGGTCCGATCTTCGAGGCCGCCGTCTGGCTCAACCGCTACAGCAAGTACTGGCAGCAACAGTTCGATCTGCTGGCGGCCGTCGTGGAGGACATCGGCAAGGCGCAGGCGGGCCGGCGGACCGCGGCTCGCCGCGGCCGGCGCGGTCGCCGGCCGAGGCCCCGCGATGGCGCGCGTTGACGAAGGCCGGCGCGAAACCCGCCTCGCGGGCTCGTCGGCATGAGCGCGTCCCGACCGGCGCCGTCAGCGAACCATCTCGGGGAGTGGGGTCAGACGAAGGAGAGAGTCAGCATGCATCCACATCCAGTCGTGTCACGCGAGGCATGGACCGCGGCGCGCAAGGAGCTCCTCGCGAAAGAAAAGGAATTCACCCGGCTGCGCGACCAGTTGAGCCGGCAGCGGCGCGAGCTGCCCTGGGTGGAGGTGGACAAGCCCTATGTCTTTGATGGATCGGACGGGAAGGCGACCCTGAGCGACCTCTTCGAGGGCCGCACCCAGCTCATCGTCTACCACTTCATGTTCGATCCGGCCTGGGAGGCCGGCTGCAAGAGCTGCTCGTTCTGGGCGGACAACTTCAACGCCATCGTCGTGCATCTCAACCATCGCGACGCGAGCATGGTCGCCGTCTCGCGCGCGCCCTACGCGAAGCTCGCCGCGTATCGGGCGCGGATGGGCTGGGGCTTCAAGTGGTTCTCCTCTTTCGCCAACGATTTCAACCGCGACTACCACGTGTCGCACACGCCGGAGGAGCTGACGGCGCGGCAGGGCTACTACAACTATGCCTGGCAGAAGCCCTACGCCTCCGAGGCGCCGGGGATCAGCGTCTTCTGCAGGGATGCCGGGGGCACCGTATTCCACACCTATTCCTGCTATGCGCGCGGGCTCGACATGCTCAACGGCGCCTATCACTATCTCGATCTGCTGCCGAAGGGACGCGACGAGGCGAGCCTGCCATCCCATTCGGACTGGCTGCGCCGGCACGACGAGTATGCGGACTGAACGTCATGGAGCGCCGAGCCATGACCTACCGGGAATCCTCGCAGAATCTGGCCGCGTATCGGCAGCAAATTCGCGAGTTGCGCGAGCGGATACGCGCGGTGCAGAGCACGATCGAGCCTGAGCTGGTCGAGGACTATGCGTTCCGCCGTCCCGGCGGGACGGTGAGGCTCTCGCAGCTGTTCGGGCCCCATGACACGCTGCTTGTGATCCACAACATGGGTGCCTCGTGCCCGTATTGCACGCTCTGGGCGGATGGTTTCAACGGCGTCTACGAGCATCTGCGCAATCGCGCCGCCTTCGTGGTGTCGTCGCCCGACGCGCCGGAGAAGCAGCGGGCCTTCGCCGAGAGCCGCGGCTGGCGTTTTCCGATGGTGTCGATCGAGGGCACGACCTTCGCGCAGGACATGGGTTACTGGGACGACGGACCCAAGCCCGGCGTCTCGGTCTTCAGGCGCGTCGGCGGCCGCATCCTGCGCGTCGCCGACACCGCCTTCGCGCCGGGCGACGACTTCTGCGCCGTGTGGCACTTCCTCGACCTCATTCCGGAGGGGGCCGCCGGCTGGGAGCCGAGATTCAAATACGCAGATCGAGGAGAAGGCGAATGGGAGCGAGGTTGACCGGCGGCTGCGCCTGCGGCGCCGTGCGCTATGAGATTTCCGCAGCTCCGGTGGCCGCGGTGCAGTGCCAGTGCCGCGACTGCCAGCGCGCGACCGGCAGCGGTCACGTCAATGCCATGGCGTTCCCGCAGACGGCGATCACGCTCGCCGGCGAGCTGCGTTTCCACGATGCACGCGGCGACAGCGGCAACACGGTGAGCCGCGGCTTCTGCCCCGGCTGCGGGGCACCGGTCATGTGGAAGTTCGCGCGCAACCCGGACCTGCGCGCCATCGTCGTCGGCAGCCTCGACGACCCGAGCGGCTTCTCTCCGCAGATGGTGTTCTTCGCCTCGCGCGGCCACGCCTGGGATCGTCTCGATCCGGCGCTGCCGAAATACGACACCCTGCCGCGGTAGCGGCCTCGCCATGAAAAATGGCCCGGGCAGGTGTGCCCGGGCCATCGCAGCAAAGGGTCTTGGACGGATCAGAAGTCCATTCCGCCGCCACCCGGCATGGGCGGCGCCGGCGGCTGCTTCTTCGGCACCTCGGCGACCATGGCCTCGGTGGTCACCAGGAGGCCTGCGACCGAGGCCGCGTCCTGCAGCGCCGTGCGCACCACCTTGGTCGGGTCGATGATGCCCTTCTTCACCAGATCGACGTAGTCGCCGCTCTGCGCGTCGAAGCCCCAGTTGTACTGGTCCTTCTCCAGGATCTTGCCTACCACGACCGAGCCGTCCTCGCCGGAATTGATGGCGATCTGGCGGGCCGGCCAGGAAAGCGCCTTGCGCACGATCTCGACGCCGGTCTTCTGGTCGTCGTTGTGGGTGCGGATCTTCCTGATCGCCTCGGTCGCGCGGAGGAGCGCGACCCCGCCGCCCGGCAGGATGCCCTCCTCGACAGCGGCCCGGGTCGCGTGCATGGCGTCGTCGACCCGGTCCTTGCGCTCCTTCACCTCGACCTCGGTTGCGCCGCCGACCCGGATCACCGCGACGCCGCCGGCGAGCTTGGCCAGCCGCTCCTGCAGCTTCTCGCGGTCATAGTCGGAGGTGGTCTCCTCGATCTGCGCCTTGATCTGGGCGATGCGGCCGTCGATCTCGGACTTCTTGCCGGCGCCGCCGACGATCGTGGTGTTCTCCTTGTCGATCGTGACCTTCTTGGCGCGGCCGAGCATCTGCAGGTTGACGTTCTCGAGCTTGATGCCGAGGTCCTCGGAGATGGCCTGCCCGCCGGTGAGGACCGCGATGTCCTGCAGCATCGCCTTGCGGCGATCGCCGAAGCCCGGCGCCTTGACCGCGGCCACCTTGAGCCCGCCGCGCAGCTTGTTGACCACGAGCGTGGCGAGCGCCTCGCCTTCCACGTCCTCGGCGATGATGAGCAGCGGCTTGCCGCCCTGCACCACCGACTCGAGCAGGGGCAGCAGCTCCTGCAGGCCGGAGAGCTTCTTCTCGTTGATGAGGATGTAGGGATCCTCCATCTCGACGCGCATCTTGTCGGCGTTGGTGACGAAATAGGGCGAGATGTAGCCGCGGTCGAACTGCATGCCTTCGACCACGTCGAGCTCGGTCTCCAGCGATTTCGCCTCCTCGACGGTGATGACGCCCTCGTTGCCGACCTTCTTCATGGCCTCGGCGAGGAAGCGGCCGATCTCGGCATCGCCGTTGGCGGAGATGGTGCCGACCTGGGCGATCTCCTCGTTGGAGGTGACCTTCTTGGAGTTCTTCCTGAGGTCGTCGACGACCGCCTCGACCGCGAGATCGATGCCGCGCTTGAGATCCATCGGATTCATGCCGGCGGCAACCGCCTTGGCTCCCTCCTTGACGATGGAGGCGGCCAGCACGGTCGCGGTGGTGGTGCCGTCGCCGGCGACGTCGGAGGTCTTGGAAGCAACCTCGCGCACCATCTGCGCGCCCATGTTCTCGAACTTGTCCTCGAGCTCGATCTCCTTGGCGACCGTGACGCCGTCCTTGGTCACACGCGGGGCGCCGAACGACTTGTCGAGCACCACGTTGCGACCCTTGGGACCGAGGGTGACCTTCACCGCGTTGTTGAGAATGTCGACACCGCGCAACATCTTGTCGCGGGCCTCGACCGAGAATTTGACTTCCTTGGCAGCCATTTGTGCTTTCTCCGAGACTTGCTTCAGCTGGAACGGCGGCGCATCAGGCAGCCTTGCGCCTGGCGGCGCCGTGATGCTCGACGATACCCATGATGTCGCTCTCCTTCATGATGAGGAGGTCTTCGCCGTCGATCTTGACTTCGGTGCCGGACCACTTACCGAACAGCACCCGGTCGCCGACCTTCACGTCGATGGGGATGAGCTTCCCCGCCTCGTCGCGGCCGCCCGGACCGACGGCGACCACCTCGCCCTGCGAGGGCTTCTCCTTCGCCGTATCGGGAATGATGATGCCGCCGGCGGAGCGCTCCTCGGCATCCACGCGCTTGACGACGACACGGTCGTGAAGCGGACGAAATTTCATGATGTCCTCCTAAGCTACTCTGAAGCTGTGGATTTTTCGGGAGCAGAAGCCGACAGGGAGCGTCGGTCGTCCCGGGCGCGACATAGGGGGCGCTTCTCTGCCCCGCAAGAGCCGTCCGAGAAATATTTAGCACTCCCGCCCACGGAGTGCCAAGCGGAATCTGGCAGTCCCGAAACCCGAGTGCCAATTGTCAGCACCAGCCGGTGTGCGCTGCTAACACATTGATTTCAGGAACATTTCGCATCTTTTTTTGCTTGTCTGTGCGGGAGGTAACCTCGCAGACTCGATCTCCGAATCGGAGGGCATTCGTCATGGCGCTGACAAGCACTCAGACGGGATCCGGGGACTTCCGACGCCAGTTCGACGGCTACGGGCTGACGACGGCGCAGATCCTCTATCGGCTTCCCGATCACCCGTCGCTGCTGCAGACCTATGTCTGGCAGGATTACGACCTCTGCCCGAGATTTCCGGTGCTCAACCGCTTCCTGCGCTTCTGGCTGGAAACCCTCGAGGGGCCGCTCCACTCGGTCACCGTCGCTCATTCGCGCCTGATCAGGCCCTCCGAGATTCGCTCGGTCAACGGCGAGTTCCGCCTGCACTGATCGCAGCCTAGGTCAGCACCCCGACGATGGCGCCGAGCAGGCAGGTCGTCAGCGTGCCCGAGACGATGGACTTCAGCCCGAGCGAGATGACGTCCTCCCGGCGCTCCGGCGCCATGGTGCCGAGCCCGGCGATCATGATCCCGAGCGAGCCGAAGTTGGCGAAGCCGCACATCGCGTAGAGCAGGATGAGCCGGGAGCGCGGGTCGAGTGCCTCGGCGGGAAGCTTGGACAGCTCCACATAGGCGACGAACTCGTTGAGAATCGTCTTGATCCCCATCAGTGCGCCGGCGGTGACGGCTTCCCGCCAGGGGATGCCGAGCAGCCAGCACAGCGGCGCCATCAGGTAGCCGAGCAGCCGCTGCAGCGTGACCGGCGTGCCGCCGATCTCCGGCAAGAGGCCGATGAGCGCATTGACGAGATGCACCAGCGCGACGAGCACGATCAGCATCGCGCATATGTTGAGCAGGAGCTCGAGACCCGCGGCCGTGCCTCTGACCACCGCGTCCATGCTGCTCGATGCAATGGGCCCGAGCTCGATGCCGCCCTGCGCGGTGCGCTTGTCGCTCGTCTCCGGCACCATGATCAGGCTGATCAGGATCGCAGCCGGCGCCCCGAGCACCGAGGCGATCACGAAATGGGCGGCGGCATCGGGGACGGAAGCGGCGACCAGCGTCGCGTAGAGCACGAGCACGGTGCCGGCGATGCCCGCCATGCCGCCGGTCATCACCACGAACAGCTCGCTGCGGGTGAGGCTCGCGAGATAGGGACGGATGAACAGCGGTGCCTCGACCATGCCGAGGAAGATGTTGGCGGCAGTGGAGAGCCCCACCGCGCCGCCGACCTTGAGCGTGCGCTCGAGCGCCCAGGAAAATCCCCGCACGATCGGCGGCAGGATGCGCCAATAGAACAGCAGCGTGGTGAGCACGCTCATCACCAGCACGATGGGGAGCGCCTGCAGCGCCAGCACGAACTCCGCGCCGGGGATCTTGAGCTCGTAGGGGAGGGTGCCGCCGCCGAGATAACCGAACACGAACGAGGTGCCGGCCCGCGTCGCCTCGGCGATGGCGCCCACCGCATGGTTCACGGCGGCGAAGACGGTGGTCACGCCGGGCACCTTCAGCATAAGGATGGCCGCGGCGAAGGTCACCGCAAGCCCGATGCCCGCTTGCCGGAAGTCGACCGCGCCGCGCTTCTCGCTGATGCTCCAGGCAATCGCCAGCAGCGCAAGCACGCCCAGTGCCGATTGCAGGTGCTGCATCGCTCCCTCGTTCGGTCATCGCCGGCTGCGCCGGGAAGGGGCCGGGCCGACGCGGCCATCGTGGCACGGGATTTCGTGATATGAGATGGGCCGCATCATAGAAGCAAAAAACGGCGATCGGCATCGGGGAAGAAGGCGGTGGCCCGATCCCTGCACGGCGAAAGGGGGCTCGCATGGCTCGCATCCGGTTCGATTTCGGCTCCCTCACGCTCGATGCCGAGCTCCTCGACGGCCCGACCGCCCGCGCGGTCGCGGCGGCGCTGCCGATCTCGGCAACGGCGCTCACCTGGGGCGAGGAGGTGTATTTCGAGGTGCCGGTGAAGATCGCGCGCGCGAGCGATGCGCGCGCCGTGGTGATCCCGGGCGAGATCGCCTATTGGCCCGAGGGGCAATGCATCGCGATCGGGTTCGGCCGCACCCCGATCAGCCGCGGCGAGGAGACCCGGCTGGCGAGCCCGTGCAACGTCTTCGCGAGGGCCCTCGGCGACGTGAAGGTGCTGGCCGAGGTCAGCGCAGGGACGCGGATCACGGTGACGGCTGGGGCTTGACCACGGCCGCGGTCAGGACGCGATGGGATTGATCCATCGCAGGCTTGCAAAACCCGCAAAATCGCCGTCGGTCGAGCACAGCGTGAGCCCGTGCTCGATCGCAAGCGCGGCGAGATGGGCGTCCATCACCAGATTCCCGTGCATGCCCGGTTGTGCGAGCAGCTCACTGAGAATTTGCCCATGGCGCTCCGTCGGTAGCGGTACCCACACCACATCGCGAGCGAGCCAGGCGGACACGCGTTGCCAAGCGACCGCCATCGCCACCGGCGGTGTGAACACCCGTCCATTGGTGGCGAGTCGCAGATAGGCAAGCACCGTTGGCCATGGCAGGCCGACCGGGGCCGACGCACTGAGCTGGCCATCCAGCCATTCTTGGGCCGCTTGGTGTTGGCTAAAGCCGGGAATACTGGCGTAAAGGAGAATGTTTACGTCGATCAGGATCACTTGAAGTGCTCGCCTTCGCCGTAGGCGAGCACCTCTGCAATATTATCCACGTTGTCAAGCAACGGCCTTACACCCTCGATCGCCTCGGTACGAAAGGGTTCGCGTCCTCTTCGCTTGGCGCTCATCTCGCGAAGCCCGCGCCGGAGCGCCTCATTGATAAGCTGCTTCAGGCTTGCCTTGCCGCCACGGCGAAGCCGCTCGAGCTTGACCGCAACGTCGTCATCAATTGTCAGGGTTGTCCGCACTGCTCGGCCTCCTTCGCTTCCGCCTCGAGCCGGCTGAGGCGAGCCGAGACGGCGGTCGATCAACCAGCCGCACCGAGACCTGACGCGCCGTCCTTGATGTATCGTACCATAAGGACGGTGATGTCTTGATGTCAATCGCGGGCGGCTGCCGCTATCCTCGCCCCACGAACGGCATCAGGTTGGCCATCACCGTCATGAACAGCACGTTGGTGTCGAGCGGGAGGCGGGCCATGTAGACGACCGCGCGCCCGACGTCGTCGGCATTCATCCGCGGCTCGACCGTCATCCGCCCGTCGGCCTGCATCACCCCCTGGCCCTCGACCATGCGCTCGGTCAAGGGGGTTGCGGCGTTGCCGATGTCGATCTGGCTGCAGGTGATGCCGTAGGCACGGCAGTCGAGCGAGGTGGACTTGGTCAGGCCGGTGATCGCGTGCTTGGTCGCGGTATAGGCCGCCGAGCGCGGCCGCGGCGCGTGCGCGGAGATCGAGCCGTTGTTGATGATGCGGCCCCCGCGCGGCTCCTGCGCCTTCATGATCCTGATCGCTTCCTGCGTGCACAGGAACACCCCGGTGAGATTGACGTCGACCACCTTCTTCCAGGTCTCGTAGGGGAGCTCCTCGAACGGCACCGCGGGCGCGCCGATCCCGGCATTGTTGAAAAGAAGATCGAGCCGGCCGAACGCCTCCCGGGTCCTGGCGAACAGGGTCCTGATCTGGAGGGCGTCGCTCACGTCGGTCGGCACCACCAGGACCTCGGCGCCGGCGGCCTTCCCTTCCGCCGCGGTCTCGTCGAGCTTGTCCTTTCGCCGTCCGGCAAGGACCGCGGCATAGCCTTCCTGCATCAGCGCCAGCGCCACCGCCTTGCCGATCCCGGTCCCGGCCCCGGTGATCAACGCCACTCTCTGCACATCGGCCATCGTCGTGCCCCTCCTCACGGGCGAGACGGCCATTATCGCCGTTGCCCGCGCAGGCGTGCAATGCAGCCTGGGTGAAAACCGGGTCCGCGCCGGCGGCAAATGCTGCCGAACGGCTCGGTCAGCTGCGGCGGGTCAGCGCCCGCCATCGATCGTCAAGCCGCATTGCCGCAGCCGATGGCATCCTCCGGCCCGATCAAGCCGGAATCGGCACCTCGCCGACGTCCTTAGGCACCTTGTAACCCTTCTGCACGGCCGGCCGCTGCGCGATCCGAACGTACCAGCGCTTCACGTTCGGATACTGGTCGAGATCGACCGTCTGCCATTCGTAGCGGGAGACCCATGGCCAGATGGCGATGTCGGCGATCGAGTAGCTGTCAGCGACGAAGTCGCGGCCGGCGAGCCTGCGGTCGAGCACGCCGTAGAGGCGGTGCGCTTCCTTCAGATACCGCTCCTCGGCATAGGGAGCCTTGCCTTTGTTGTATTTGACGAAGTGGTGCACCTGGCCGAACATCGGGCCGGGCCCGCCCATCTGCCACATCAGCCACTCCAGCACGCGGTAGCGCGGCTCGCCGTCCTTGGGCAGCAGCTTCCCGGTCTTGTCCGCGAGATAGATCATGAGCGCGCCCGATTCCATCAGGCTGATGCCGGTGTCGCGATCGACGATGGCGGGAATGCGGTTGTTGGGGCTGATCTTGAGAAATTCCGGCTTGAACTGCTCGTCCTTGCTGATGTCGACCGGATGCGCCGTGTAGGGCAGGCCGATTTCCTCGAGCATGATGGAAGCCTTGCGACCATTGGGCGTCGTCCAGGTATAGAGATCGATCACGGCTGAAGTCCTGTGCTGGCGGATGCGGGAAGGCTGAGTAACCGGAAATCAGTCCAGCGTCGACCGGAAACGGGCGAGCCCGCCGCGCAGGCGGCGGGTGGGGACGTCTCCCTTCATCCCCGGTGGCCGATGTCGGTGACCTCGACCTCAACCGACGTCGCGCGGCCCTCCCGCTGCAGGTCCAGCTTCACCTTGTGGCCGACCCCGACGCGCTCGAGCTCCTCCGTCAGATCTGCCAGCCGGCGGACCGGCTTTCCGTCGACGCCGACGATGACGTCCCCGAGCTTCCGCGTCCGCGGATCGATGCCGCGCAAGCCGGCGCGCTCGGCGGGGGAGCCCGGGACGGTCCTGACGATGACCACGCCTTCGACGCCGGCGCGGGTTGCAAGCGCCTCGCTCGCCGTCTCGATGCCGATGCCCGGCGTGGGGACGACGCCCTTGCTGATGAGCTGCGGCACGACCCGATTGACCACACCGATCGGGATCGCAAAGCCGATCCCGGCGCTGGTGCCCGACGGCGACAGGATTGCGGTGTTCACCCCGATGACGCGGCCGCTGGAGTCGAGCAGCGGTCCGCCGGAGTTGCCCGGATTGATTGCGGCGTCGGTCTGGATCACGTTGGAGACCTCGCGCCCGCTGCTGGTCGGCAGCTTGCGCTTGAGCGCGCTGATGATGCCGGTGGTCAACGACTCGTCGAGCCCGAACGGGTTGCCGATCGCGAATACCCACTGCCCGACCTTGAGGTCATCCGAGCTGCCGATCGCGAGCGGCGGCGGCAGCGAGCGCGTGCTTTCGAGCTGCAGGACCGCGACGTCGTAGCTCGGCGCGGTGCCGGTGATCCGCGCGCCGATCACCGGCCCGCTGCCGAAGCGCACCGCCACCGCGTTCGCGCCCTGCACGACGTGGTTGTTGGTGACGATATGGCCGGCCGGGTCCCAGACAAAGCCGGTCCCGGTCGCCATCGAGCCCTCCTCCGCCTCGGGTTGGAACGGGTCGCCGCCGTCATGGCGTGCCACCACCTGCACCACCGATGGCGCGACACGTTCGAACAGATCGATGGTCGTGCGCTCGATCTCCATCAAATTGCCGCGCGGCTCGACCGCCCGCGGTGTGGTCGCCGAGTAGAGCTTTCGCTCGAGGTAGGGCTGGCCGACATAGACGGCGATCACGATCAGCACTGCGACGAGGAGAATTCGCGTCAGGCGGTCGCTCATGTCACGCCTCTTGTCACACCTCTTGTATCGGTCCTGGCGAACAAGCGCGCAGCCGCGCGCTGGTTCCCGTTCGGGAACGAATTTACCTGCAGCGCAGCGGAATTGCTAACGGGTAAGACGTGCGGGTCGGGCGATGCTCGTGCAGGGCAGCAAGCCTGCTGCGCGCAGGCGGTCAGGCGGTCGAGCCCGACGCGATCACGATGACGTCCGCTCCCGGCGTCGCCGCGAACAGCCGCTCGACGGCGGGCCGGCGCCGCTCGAGCGCCAGTCGCTGGTTGACGTAGCCCTTGTCGGTGATCTCGTTCCCGTCGATCGAGGGCTGGTCGGGCAGCAGCAGCACGCGGGCAATCCGCGTGGAGGACGCCCCGTGGTCGGCGTTCCAGCGCGACAGAGCGTCCTGGACGTGCCCGCGTATGAGGGGATCGGCGGCGAGATCGGCAGGCGAGCGTTCGCAGCCGACGAGCTTCTGGCAGCCCGCGCCGTTGAGCCAGGCGAGGATGCCGATGCAATCGCGGTTCTCGCCGGCCACGATCGCGTCCTGCAGCACCGGCGAGGCGGCGGCGAGCACGCCAACGCGCAGCTCCCCGACATGCACCCAGGTCCCGGTGGTCAGCTTGAAGTCCTCGGTGAGCCGTCCGTCGAAGGCGATGCCCCTGGCCGGATCACCGGGATCGACGAGCCGCGCCGCGTCGCCGGGCTTGTAGAAGCCTTCCTCGTCGAAGGCCGCGGCCGTGAGGTCGGGCCGTTTCCAGTAGCCCGGCGTCACATTGGGACCGCGCACCCGGATCTCCAGCTTGCCGCCGGTGGGCACGAGCTTGATCTCGACCCCGGGCACCGGGACGCCGACCGGACCCGCGGCATCGAAGCTGAAATGGGCGGCGGTCGCGAGCGGCGCCGTTTCCGTGGTGCCCCACGAGGAGGTGAGCGGCACCCGCCGGCCGATGGTCCGTGCCGCCACGCATTCGAGCCGCGTCCATACGTCCTGCGGCAGCGCCGCGCCGGCGTAGAGGATGAGGCGGAGCTCGGCGAAGAACGAGCGCGCCAGCGCTTCGTCGCGTTCCAGGAACGGCAACAGTGCGGCGAAGCCCGCGGGCACGTTGAAATAGATCGTGGGCGATACCTCGCTGAGGTTGCGCACGGTCTCCCCGATCAGCGCGGGCAAGGGCTTGCCGCCGTCGATGTAGAGCGTGCCGGCGTGGCGCAGCACCAGGTTGAAGTTGTGGTTGGCGCCGAACGTGTGGTTCCACGGCAGCCAGTCGACCAGCACCAACGGCTGCTCGCTCGCGAACGGCCAGATCTGCAGCGCCTGCTGCTGGTTGGCCGCGAGCATGCCGTGGGTGTTGACTACACCCTTGGGCAGCCCGGTCGAGCCCGACGTGAACAGGAACTTGGCGATGGTGCCGGCGCTGATGCCGGCCACCGCCTGCTCGAGCGCGGCGCCCGGCTGGCTCCGCGCCAGCTCGTCGAAGCCGGTGACGCCGGCAAGACCGGCCTCGTTGCAGCTGGCCAGGATCTCGACCTTCGGCAGATCGAGAGCCGCGAGCGCCTTGCCGAACGGCTTCGTGTCGGAGACGTAGATCAGCCCGGGCTGCAGCAGCTCGGCGATGTGCCTGACCTTGGCGTAGTCCTGGCTTTGCAGCGAATAGGCGACCGAGATCGGCGCCACCGGGACGCCGGCGGTGTGGCCAGCGAGCGTGAGCAGCGCATGGTCGATCCCGTTGCCGGAGAGGATCATCACCGGTCGCTCGGCCGAGAGGCCGCGCTCGATGAGGCCCTGCGCCAGCGAATCCACCAGTCCTCGTGCCTCGGCATACGTGAGCTTGCGCCAGGCGCCGCCGGCCTCGCGCTCGGCC
>DASXAP010000351.1:0-3826 GCA_036406655.1 Xanthobacteraceae bacterium
TTCTTTTCGGATTGACGCAGAACAGTGCCGCGCGCTCGGCGGGCTCCCCTCCCCCACCCGAACTCGGGTTTACCCGAGTTCGGCACTAAGAGTGGCCGAAGTCGGATAAATCCGACTTCGGCTGGGGGAGGGAGCAGACCCAGTTTGCGGCTCGGACTGATCCCATTTCAGCGAGACGCGCTTTTAGCGTGGCGGTTAGCGAGGTGCGGCGATGCCCAAGTCGCTCCGGCCGGCGCTGCCATACGTCGCCGGCCTTGCGTTCGCTGTCTGGTTCTTTGTGCTTCTGGGGCGGGTCGAGTACACGCCGCGCGCCGGTCAGCTGGGCCCGACATTCTGGCCCATGCTCGCGCTGGTGTTGATGGCGCTCGCATGCCTGTACCAGATCGTCAGTATCACGCTCGGGATCGCGTCCAGCCCGCATGGATTGGCTGATGCGTACGAGGACGCCGGCGATGGCGACACCGACGGTCCGAGGCATCCCGGCCTGCTCGCAGGCGGAATCGTCCTCCTCGCGGCTTTCGGGTACCTGGTTCCGATCCTGGGCTTCCTGCTGGCCGGCCTGCTGTTCCTCGCAAGTTTCATGTATCTCGGCCGCTATCGCAACCACGTCGCCATCTGGCTGACCAGCACTGCTATCACGTTCTTCATCGCGCTGGTGTTCGTGCGGCTGGCCTATGTTTCGCTGCCGCGCGGGGTCCCGCCGTTCGACCGGTTCACCGACTTCATGCGCATCGTCGTCGGCGGATAGAGAGCGATCGGGCATCCATGATCGATATCCTGGTTCAATTGGGGACAGGATTCATCCAGTGCCTCGCGCCGCTCAACCTTGCGATGCTCGTCATCGGCATCGTGATCGGGCTCCTGGTCGGCGTGTTGCCCGGCCTCACTCTGGTGATGGGTGTCGCGCTGGCGCTGCCCTTCACGTACAAGATGGATGTCACCGCCGCGATCGTGCTGCTGACCGCGATGTACGTGTCGGGCACTTACGGCGGAGCCTTCACCGCCATCCTGTTCCGCATTCCCGGCGAGCCGATCGACGTCCCCATGCTGTGGGACGGCTACACCATGGCGCGACGGGGGCAGGCGGCGAAAGCGCTGGGATGGACCCTGATCGCGGCGCTCGGCGGCGGCGTGCTCTCCGCGGTCATCATGACGCTCTTGACGCAGCCGCTCGCCGGCTTCGCATTGCGTTTCTCGTCGCCGGAGTACTTTGCAATCCTGCTGTTCGGGTTGACGAGCGTCATCGCGCTCGGGCGCGGCGCCTTGGCCAATGCGCTGATCAGCCTGGCGCTCGGGCTTCTCGTCGCGTCGGTCGGAACGGATCCCATCTATGGCGCCTACCGGTTCACCTTCGGCTCGCCGATTCTCGCGGATGGCATCGAATTCCTGGTGGTGATGGTGGGCACCTACGGCGTCGGCGAGGTGTTGGCACGGCTGGAAAAGGGATTTGCCGGCAAGCCCATCGAGAAGATCGCCGGAGCCCGCACGCAATTGCCGACGCCGCGCGAGATCGCAAATCTCGGCGGGATGTTTCTGCGGTCGAGCCTGCTCGGCACGATCATCGGCCTGATCCCCGGCGCGGGGGCGACGATCGCATCGTTCGTCAGTTACGGCGTGGAGGCGCAGTACGGACGACGCAAGAGCGACATGGGCAGCGGCGTCGCCGAGGGTATCGTCGCGCCCCAGGCCGCGGCGACCGCCTCCGTCGGCGGGGCGCTGGTCCCGTTGCTGGCGCTCGGCATCCCGGGAAGCGGAGCCACGGCGGTGATCCTGGGCGCTTTCATGCTCCAGGGCATACAGCCCGGACCGCAAGTCCTCGTCAGCTCGGCGGGCATGGTCTACACGGTCTTTGCCTCGCTGTTCATCGGCCTCGCATTGATGTGCGTGATCGGATATTTCGCGATCCGCCTTCTCGTGCGGATACTCGAGTTCCCCGAGGCGATCGTCTCGAGCTACGTTGTCATCCTGTGCTGCATCGGTGCGCTTTCGATCCGCAACAACCTAACCGACCTGTGGCTGATGATCGGCTTCGGGATCATCGGCTACGGCGCCGAGCGCCTGCGGTTCCCCCTTGCGCCCTTGGTCCTCGGCGCCATCCTCGGTCCGCTTGCCGAAGAAGCCTTCATGAACACCATGATCAGCTTCGGCAACGACTGGACGATCTTCTTTACGCGGCCGATCTCCGGGACCGTGATGGCATTGGTCATTGTCACCCTGCTGGTCCCGATCTTCGGCGCATTCAGAGCCAAGCGGAGCTAGCGCATGTCTCGCTGAAATGAGATCAGTCCGAGCCGCAAACTCGGTCCGCTCCCTCCCCCAGCCGAAGTCGGATTTATCCGACTTCGGCATCTTAAAGGGCCGAACTCGGGTAAACCCGAGTTCGGGTGGGGGAGGGTTGGGGAGGGGGGTCGTAGTTGTTGCGCGCGGTGCGTCAAAAACCACCACCCCCACCCCTAACCCCTCCCCACAAGGGGGAGGGGAACAGACCGAGTTTGTTGCAGGTCTGATCGCACCTGACCGAAACACGCTCTAGAGCCGGCTCGCATCGAGGAGACGGCGTCCAAGAGGCCCGGTCCCCCAAACCGATATTCCTACACGTTCGCGGCCTTGCTCGGGTGCAGGGATCGGATGATGGCGCCGTGGGATCGCGTTGCGGCGAATAGCAGCAACACGGCGGGTGCGGCGATCAGGAGGTAGCAGGCGGCTCCGATCCTGAGCGTCGTGTCGATGCTCAACGCAATGCTGGTGACGACGGCAACGCTCGCGGCGAGAACGCCCGCGGCTCCGTTGATGCCCCAGAACCACGGCGTGGGACCGGTGTTGATGGCGGAGACCAGACGTATGCCGGTCGGAAATCCGAAGCCCATCAGGAAGCCTGCCGGCGCCAGCACGAGAACACAGAGGCCGGCGCGAACCAAAAGGCCGGCCCCATCGAGCTCGGCGAGGAGCGACGGCAGCCAGAACGGCAACGCAAACAGGTAGCAGGCGGTCGCCACGCTCCAGGCGACGAGCTTGCCGGCCCCGGCGAGCCGCACGCGCTCGGACGCCATGCTGCCGAGGCCCGTCCACAGGATCAGGCTGAACAGAACGACGCTGAGGGCATAGGTCGGATGACCGAGGAAGACGCTCATCCGCTGCAGGAGAGCGATCTCGACCGTCATGAAGCCGATCCCGATCAGGGCGAAATAGACGGTGCCGCCCACGGCCAATTGCCAGCCCGTTTCTCTGACCGTCGATTGCAACGGAACGACGATCGTGGCGCCGACGAGCACGACCGATATCAGGACGAGCATGGCGAGGGTCAGTGTCGCGATCAGGTTGCCCGCGACCACCCCGTCGTGAGCGAGATGCGCGAGCACGTCCGCATCGAGCAGCGTGAGGAACCTCAACTGGTTGAAGAAGAAAGGGCGGGCATCGGTCGGCGGGGTGAGATCGAGGTGGAAGCCGGCCGTGGTCTGGTCGAGCGTACCGCGGTCGGTGGCGCTGACGATCTTCTCGAGCTGGGCGGACGGCGCCGCACTGTCCGGGCTCAGCAGCACGGTAAATTCATTGGCCTTGGCGGCGTCCTCGAGCGCTGCGAGCGCTGCCGGCGAGAGCGGCGACTTCGTCACGATCAGTGTCGCGATGTTTCCCGCCGCCGCGAGAAAGAGGTGGCGCCGGGGCTCGGCGGCGCCGTTCGCAAGCAGGGTCGCGACGGCAAGGCTGACCATTCGGCCGGTCTCGTCCACTTCGTCGAGCGCGTACCAGCGGCTCACGGTGAACAGGCCGCCCGGGTTGAGCCGGCCGAGAAAGCGTTGCCAGGCCTCGACCGTGTAGAGACCGTTCT
>DASXAP010000352.1:0-5190 GCA_036406655.1 Xanthobacteraceae bacterium
GGCCGGGACAAGCCCGGCCATGACGATCCATATGCGATTGCCCTGCCCTTCCAGGGGAGGGTGAGCCCGCTGCACCCATGTGCGTCAATTCGACCGGAACGCGTTCTAAGCCCCTGCCGCTGCATCGAGCTCACGCCACCTTGCCGAGGAGACGATCGCTCACCTCGCGGGTGAGCCGGGCGCGATCCTCGTGCGTCTTGAGGAGGCAGATCAGCGTCTCGTGGACGGCTTCGGGCTCCTGCCGCAGATCGTGGATTTCCAGCCCCACGAGCGTCGCGGCCCAGTCGAGCGTCTCCGCCACCCCGGGCACCTTGCGCAGCTCCTCCCTGCGCACGGCGCCGACCATCCGGGCGATCTGCAGCGCGAGCGCCGTGTCGATCCCCGGCACGCGCGCCAGGATGATTCTCGCCTCGCGGTCGACCTCGGGGAAATCGACATAGTGATAGAGGCAGCGCCGGCGCAGCGCGTCGGAGAGCTCGCGGGTCCCGTTGGAGGTGAGCACCACGCGCGGGATCGAGGTCGCCCTGATCGTGCCCAGCTCCGGAATGCTCACCTGGAAATCGGAAAGCAGCTCCAGCAGGAACGCCTCGAACTCCTCGTCCGCCCGATCCACCTCGTCGATGAGCAGCACGGGCGGGGTGAGGCGCCGGATGGCGGCGAGCAGCGGCCGTTCCAGCAGATAGCGCTCGGAGAATATGTGCTCCTCGATGGTGTCGGCGCTTTCGCCCGCGCTCTCCCGCGCCTTGATGGCGAGGAGCTGGCGCTGATAATTCCACTCGTAGAGGGCGGCGTTCTGATCGAGCCCCTCGTAGCACTGCAGGCGGATGAGCTCGGTCGCGTGCACGGCGGCGAGCGCCTTGGCCACCTCGGTCTTGCCGACGCCTGCTTCGCCCTCGAGCAGCAGCGGCCGTTTGAGATACTCCATCAGCCAGAGCGCGGTTGCGATGTCGCGGTCGGCGATGTAGCCGACCGCCGCCAGGCGGTCGGAGATCTCGTCGCGGCTCAACGTCGTTGCGCTGCTCATGCCGGATGCGGGCGCGGGCTTCGTCGCCGCGGCGCGCTGGCCTCTCGGGTTGCTAAAGCGGAATGGCAGGTTGGATCGTCATGCCCGCGCTTGTCGCGGGCATCCACGCCTGTGTGCCGCATATGTGCAAAGACGTGGATGGCCGGGACAAGCCCGGCCATGACTTCAAGGTGTGTTGAGCCATATCAATCCCGCTTTAGCTTCACTGATGCAGGCCGAGCTTCTGCGCCGCCGTCCAGGTGCGCCAATGATCGTGCGGCATGCCGATATGGGTCGACCCGAGGAACTTGAAGGCGTCGTTCACGGCGTTGGCGAAGCAGGGCACGCCGCCGACATTGGGGCTTTCGCCCACCCCCTTGGCTCCGATCGGGTGGTGCGGAGAAGGGGTCGTGGTCCAGTCGGTCTCCCAGCGCGGGGTCTCGACCGCGGTCGGCAGGAAGTAGTCCATGAACGAGGCGGTGGTCACGTTGCCCTCCTCGTCGTAGTGGATCTCCTGCCCCATGGCGATGCCGAAGGCCTCGGCCAGCCCGCCGTGGATCTGGCCTTCGATGATCATCGGGTTGATCCGGGTGCCGCAGTCGTCGAGCGCATAGAACCGCCGGACCTTGGTCACGCCGGTGTCGACGTCGACGTCGACGACGCAGATATAGGCGCCGAACGGGAAGGTGAAGTTGGGCGGATCGTAGTAGTTGATCGCCTCGAGCCCGGGCTCCATCCCGGGCGGCACCTCGTGATAGGCCGCCCAGGCGAGGTCGGTCATGGTCTTGAATCGCTCGGGATTGCCTTTGACGCGGAAGCGGTCGACGTCCCATTCAAGATCGTCGTCGTGCACTTCGAGCATGTAGGCGGCGATCATCTGCGCCTTGGCCTTGATCTTGCGGCAGGCCATGGCGGTGGCGGCGCCGGAGACCGGCGTCGAGCGCGAGCCGTAGGTGCCGAGCCCGTAGGGCGCGGTGTCGGTATTGCCCTCCTCGACGGCGATATTGTCGGCGGGCAGCCCCAGCTCGGTGGCGATGATCTGCGCGTAGGTGGTCTCGTGCCCCTGCCCCTGCGACTTGGTGCCGAGCCGGCAGATTCCGGTGCCGGTCGGGTGAATGCGGATCTCGGCGGAATCGAACATGGCGATGCCGAGGATGTCACAGGCCCGCGACGGGCCGGCGCCGACGATCTCGGTGAAGAAGGCGACGCCGATGCCCATCAGCTCGCGCGTCTCCCCGCGCCTGAACGCCTCCTGTCTCGCCTTCTGCTCCTCCCGCAGCCTCGCATAGTCGACCGTCTGCATCGCCTTGCGCATGGCGGTGTGATAGTCGCCGGAATCGTACTGCCAGCCCATCGCCGAGGTGTAGGGGAACTGCTCGCGGCGGATCAGGTTCTTCAGGCGGAGCTCGGCCGGATCCATGCCGAGCTTCTGCGCCATGATGTCCATCGCCCGCTCGATGCAATAGGCGGCTTCCGTCACCCGGAACGAGCAGCGATACGCCACCCCGCCCGGCGCCTTGTTGGTGTAGACGCCGTCGACCGAGACGTGGGCGGCCGGGAAGTCGTAGGAGCCGGTGATGATGCTGAACAGGCCGGCCGGCCACTTGCTGGCGTTGGCGCAGGCGTCGAACGCGCCGTGGTCGGCAACGGTGTAGCAGCGCAGCGCCGTCACCCGGCCGTCCCTGGTCGCGGCGATCTCCGTCTGCATGTGGAAGTCGCGCGCGAACGCCGTGGTCGAGAGGTTCTCGATGCGATCCTCGACCCATTTCACCGGCCGTCCGGTCACGATCGAGGCGACGATGGCGCAGATGTAGCCGGAATAGGCGCCGACCTTGTTGCCGAACCCGCCGCCGATGTCGGGGGCAATGACGTGGATCTTGTGCTCGGGAATCTTGGAGATCAGCGAGCCCACGGTGCGGATCACGTGCGGGGCCTGGAAGGTGCCCCACAGCGTGAGCTCGCCCTTGACCTTGTCGAAGGAGGCGACGCACTGGCAGGTCTCGAGCGGGCAGGGGTGCACGCGCGGGTAGACGATGAGCTGGCTGATCGTCACGTCCGCCTTCTCGAACGCCGCGTCGGTCGCAGCCTTGTCGCCGGCCTGCCAGTTGAAGATGTGGTTGGGGTGCTTGCGCTTGCCATGGGCGCCGTCGGTCTTGTCCTTGAGATCCTCGCGGATGATCGGCGCGCCCGGCTGCATCGCCTTGAGCGGATCGACGTTGACCGGCAGCGGCTCGTACTCGACCTCGACCAGATCGGCGGCATCGGCCGCGACGTAGCGGTTCTCGGCGATGACGAAGGCGACCTCCTGGTTCTGGAACAGAACCTTGCCGTCGGCCAGCACCATCTGCACGTCGCCGGCGAGCGTCGGCATCCAGGCGAGGTTCACAGTCTTGAGCGTCTCGGCGGTGAGCACCGCCACCACCCCCGGGACCGCCGCCGCCTTCGCGGTGTCGATCTTGCGAATGCGGGCGTGGGCGTGGGGCGAGCGGGTGAAGTCACCGAACAGCATGCCCGGCAGCTTCAGGTCGTCGACGTAGCTGCCCTTTCCCTGGACGAAGCGGATGTCCTCGACGCGCTTGCGCCTGCAGCCCATCCCTTCGAGCTTCTCGGCGCGTTCGGTCGAGGTCGGGGTCTGCGCGTTCATTCTGCGGCCTCCTGGAACGGCACGCCCTGCAGCTTCGCGGCGGCGTGCCGGATGGCTTTGACGATGTTCTGGTACCCGGTGCAGCGGCAGAGGTTGCCGGAGATCCCGTGGCGGATCTCCTCCTCGGAAGGACTCCTGCTCTCCTGCAGGAGCCGATAGGCGCGCAGGATCATCCCCGGGGTGCAGAACCCGCACTGCAGGCCGTGCATCTCGCGGAAGCTCTCCTGCAGCGCATGCAGCGTGCCGTCGGCAGCCGCCATGCCCTCGATGGTGCGAATGCTCGCGCCGCTCGCCTGGACCGCGAAGACGGTGCAGGATTTCACCGACTTGCCGTCGAGGTCGACGGTGCAGGCGCCGCAATGGCTGGTCTCGCAGCCGATATGGGTGCCGGTGAGATTGAGCTCGTCGCGGAGGAAGTGGACGAGGAGCGTGCGCGGCTCGACCAGCGCTTCGACGGCCTTGCCGTTGACCGTCATCGAAAGCTGCATCCTGCTCATGCGCGGCTCCCCTCTCTCAAGGCGCGCGCCCGGGCGCGGTCGGTCGCGCGGGCGAGCATGACCCCTGCCATCCTGGTCCGATAATGCGCGGGGCCGCGGGCGTCGCTGGCGGGCGAGGTGATCGCTTCGGCGGCGGCGACCGCCCGCTTCACCGTCGCCGGATCGAGCGTCGAGCCGGTCAGGATCCTGCCGGCTTCCTCGGCCCACAACGGCGTGTCGGCGACGTTGGTCAGCCCGATCGAGCAGCTCGCGACGGTGCCGCCGCGCATGGTCAGCACCACCGCCGCGGCGGCCGTGGCGTAGTCGCCGACCTTGCGCTTGAGCTTCTCGTAGGCATGGCCGTGGCCGGCCGTCGGCACCGGAATGCGAACCGCGGTCAGCAGCTCGCCCGGCTCGAGCGCGGTGACGAAGGCGCCCTTGTAGAACTCGCGCGCGGGGATGCGGCGCTCGCCCGACTTTCCGGCGACCACATAGGTCGCGCCGAGACACATCATCACCGCCGGCAGGTCGTTGCCGGGATCGCCGTTGGCGACGTTGCCTCCCAGCGTGCCGACGTAGCGGACCTGGGGATCGGCGACAACCAGCGAGGCTTCGCGCAGAAGCGGAATTTTTCCGGCCAGGAGATCGGAGCCGATCAGCTCATGCTGCGTCATGGTGGCGCCGATGACGACATCGGCGCCGTCGGCACGAATGCTCTTGAGCTCGGAGATGCGGCTGAGGTCGATCAGATGGGCGGGGGTCGCCAGCCGCAGCTTCATCATCGGGATGAGGCTGTGCCCGCCGGCGAGGGGGCGGGCTTCCTCGCCGAGCCGGTCGAGCAGGTCGACCGCCTGCGCGACGGATTGGGGGCAATGGTAGGAGAAAGCTCCCGGTATCAACACATCCTCCTCTGCGGCTCGGGCTCAAGCTTGCCGGCACGGGGCGCCTGCCGGCGGCGCCGCCTGGATCTCATCATAACCACGTTTGTGAGCGATGCCGAGCGCCTTCGCGGCAGCTTCGGCACCCGCGCCGCTCGCACACCCGTTGCTGGAGACGTGCGCGGGCCG
>DASXAP010000353.1:0-22328 GCA_036406655.1 Xanthobacteraceae bacterium
GGCCGGCATATCGATCTACCGACGCATGCAAGCTCGAGCCGTCGGCGCGGAACCAGGGCGGCAGCAACGCGAAAATAATTTTGCAGGCCCGGAACCACCCTCCGTCTCCCGAGTTGAGGTCGTAACGCCGGGTGGCGTGCCCCCCAGCCCCCAACCCCTCACCCATCCGGCGACAGACCCTGGCCCTTCGGGCGCCGGGGTCTTCTTTTTGGGAGCGTCCGGGCACAGATCACAACCTGGGGGAGGCGAGGAACCGGCAAGCGGGCGGAAAGTTGGAGCTTCCGGCGATCACGCGCAGCCGGGCTGGCGTCGGCGCCGGGTTGGCGGACCCGTCCTTCAGGACGAAACCCGGCGCCCGCGGGCATGCGGCTTTTTCCCCAGCCGACCGCCCGCTCATCTGTGGCCAACCACGAGGTCATCTCGATGAACCATCTCGGCGCGTCCGGAAAAGCCCAGGAGGGCCGGAATATCGGCTGACGGGCGGCCCTTGATCCTGGCGGCATCCTCGGCGTCATAGGCGACGAGACCGCGGCCGATCTCCGCCCCGTCCGGGCCGCGGATCACCACCGCATCGCCGCGCGCGAAAACTCCTTCTACGCGTACCACCCCCGCCGGCAGCAGGCTCTTGCCGCTGCGCAGGGCGTGCACTGCGCCGGCATCGATGGTCAGCGTGCCCCTCGGCTCGAGCGAGCCGCCGATCCATTTCTTTCGTGCAGTGACCGGATTGGCGGCGGTGAGGAACCAGGTGCAGCGCGCCCCGGCGGTCAAGGCCTTGAGCGGGTGCGAAATGCGGCCCGAAGCGATCACCATGTGGGTGCCGCCATGGGTTGCTATTCTGGCGGCTTCGATCTTGGTCTGCATGCCGCCACGCGAGAGCCCGGAGCCGGCAGTTCCCGCCATTGCTTCGATCGCGGGAGTGATCCGCTCGACGATCGGCAGCAGCTTGGCCTCAGCGTTGCCGACGGGCGGGGCGTCGTAGAGCCCGTCGACATCGGAGAGCAGCACCAGCAGATCGGCGCTGGCCATGGTCGCAACCCGGGCCGCAAGCCGGTCGTTGTCGCCGTAGCGGATCTCGCTCGTGGCAACCGTGTCGTTCTCGTTGATCACCGGCACCGCCCGCCATTCCAGCAGCTTGTCGATGGTCGAGCGGGCATTGAGATAGCGCCGCCGCTCTTCGGTATCCTGCAGCGTCAGCAGCACTTGACCGGCCTTGATGCCGTGCCCGGCGAGCACCTCCGACCAGGTGCGGGCGAGCGCGATCTGGCCGACTGCGGCGGCGGCCTGGCTGTCCTCGAGCTTGAGTGGTCCCGTCGGCAGCTGCAGCACCGCCCGCCCGAGCGCGATGGCGCCGGACGTGACGACCAGCACGTCGCGCCGATCGCCGTGCAGGAAGGCGAGGTCTTCCGCCAGCGAAGCGAGCCAGCTTTGATCGAGGCGGCCGCCACCGCTGTCGACCAGCAGCGAAGAGCCGACCTTGACCACGATCCGGCGGAAATCGGTGAGGGAGGGAGAATTGCCGGTCATCCGCTGGCGTCGAGGCTCAACCATTGTGGTAGCGGCGCGTTGTTTAGCACGTGCAATCGACGGCTGGCCAAGCCTCGAGGACTGCTCGGATGCGCAAGCTCTGGATCGGCACCTCGGGCTGGACCTACGACCGCTGGCGAGGCGTCTTCTATCCCGCCGAGCTGCCGAAGAAGAGCTGGCTTTCCTGGTACGACGACGAGATCTACGAGCTGCTGCACGCACACGACGTCGCCCTCTGCCTGTCCGATCATCACGAGGCGCCGGCGCCGTGGGAGGTGACCGCCCGGCACGTATACGTGCGCGGACACGGCCCGGGTGGCCGCTACAGGGATCACTATCCCGATACGACCCTGCGGGCGTGGGCGCGCCACATCTGCAAATGGAAGCGGCAGCGGCGAACGGTTTTCGTGTTCTTCGACAACGACCAGAAAAGCGCGGCTCCCCTCGATGCCATGCGGGTCATCGCGATGCTGCCGACAAGGCGCTGAGCCGGGAAGAGGTCGGTCCGAGTGCGCGCCTTGCCGCCACCGGCGCTACGGTTGCCAGGCGGGCTCGCCCGTTGCCGCCTCAACCCTGTCCCCTGCGGCACCGACGATGCCGATCACGGCGCGCAGCACTTCGGTCACGCCCTGCCCGGTGGCTGCCGACACGACGTAGGGTGGCCGTCCGGCGGCCCGCGCCAGCCGCCCGCTTTGCTGCCGCAGCTCTTGGGGGGTGAGCGCATCGGCCTTGTTGAGCGCGACGATCTCGAGCTTCTGCGCCAGCCCTTCGCCATAGGCTGCGAGCTCGGTGCGCACGGTCTGATAGGCCTTGCCGGCATGCGCCCCGGTGCCGTCGACGAGATGGAGAAGCACACGGCAGCGCTCGACGTGACCGAGAAAACGGTCGCCGAGACCCGAGCCTTCGTGGGCGCCCTCGATCAGGCCGGGAATGTCCGCGAGGACGAACTCGCGGCCGTCCACATCGACCACGCCCAGCTGTGGATGCAAGGTCGTGAAGGGATAATCGGCGATCTTCGGCTTGGCCGCACTGACCGCGGCAAGGAAGGTCGATTTTCCCGCATTCGGCAATCCGATGATGCCGGCATCCGCGATGAGCTTGAGCCGCAGCCTGATGGTCAGCTCCTCGCCAGGCTGTCCAGGGTTGGCGTGCCGTGGCGCGCGGTTGGTGGAAGTCTTGAAATGGGCATTGCCGAACCCGCCGTTGCCGCCGCGCGCGAGGACGGTACGCTGGCCCGCCTCGGTCAGGTCGGCGATGAGCGTCTCGCCGTCTTCCTCGTAGATCTGGGTGCCAGCGGGCACCTTCAGGACGACGTCGGCGCCGTTGGCACCGTGACGGTCCTTGCCCATGCCGGCGCGGCCGTTCTGGGCCTTGAAATGCTGCTGATAGCGATAATCGATCAATGTATTGAGGCCATCGACGGCCTCGGCAATCACGTCACCGCCTTTGCCGCCGTCACCGCCGTTCGGCCCGCCGAACTCGATGAATTTCTCCCGCCGGAACGACACACAGCCGTTCCCGCCATCGCCGGAGCGAATGTAGACTTTTGCTTCATCGAGAAATCTCATTGTCGGGATAGATAATAACCAAGGAAAAGCGGAAACGGTCAGTCCAATACAAAAATACGAGGGGCTCGGGCTCGCCATGGCGACCCCGCCCACATCCAGGAATATCGCGGAGCGAAGGTAAAGCATTCGCCGGGAGGGGCGAAGGTGGGCCATGCCTCACTGATGCGGCCCGTGAGGCCGCTCCCGGCGCTGCCGTTCGCGAGTTTACCGCTACGCCGCAACCCGAACGTTGCCGCGGCGATCATCGCGGCGAGAATAGCCCGGGGGCATTGCACCTCCGTTCGGTGTCATCACGCGTACTCGGCTTCCAGTCGCGCAGGCGACGAGCAAAGCACGCTCACGGAAAAAATCTTGGTGGTCACGCACGCCGCTGTCAAGTGGATCTCTGTGCGTATCAAATCAAATCTTGCGCGGCAGGTTCCAAGCGGAGCACCTCAGCCGACGCTGCCGGCGCGGTCGCGCCGCAGCACCTTGCCCGGCAAAGCGCCGGTATGCTCCGCGTTCTCCACCACGAGAGAGCCGTTGACGACCACCGTCGTGCGGCCGCCGCTCGGGTACTGATGCGGCTCGCCGTAAGTCGCGCGGTCCTTGAAATCGGCGGGATCGAAGATGGTGACGTCTGCCGCGTAGCCTTCGCGCAGCAGTCCGCGGTCGCGCAATTTCAGGGCTCGCGCCGTCGCACCGGTCATCTTGTGCACGGCAAGCTCGAGCGGGATGAGATGAAGCTCGCCCACATAATGGCCGACGATGCGAGGGAACGTTCCGTAAAAGCGCGGATGCGGCAGGCCCTGGCTGACGGTGCCGTAGGTGGCGACGCAATTCCCGTCGGAGCCCACCAGCGCCAGCGGCGAGCGGACGATCTCTCGTACATCGTCCTCCGATATCGAGGTGACGAGCACGCGGGTGGCGGCTCGATCCGCAATCAGGTGCTCGCAGACCGTGTCGAGTGGGTCCTCCCCCCGCTCCTCGGCGAGCGCCCCGATCGTGCGTCCGGCATGCTGCGGCAGGTTGGGCGAGATTGAAATCTGCACGCAATCCCACGAGGGGATGCGGCCCCAGTTGTTGAGCCCGTTCCGGCCGATATCGGCGCGGAGGCGTTCGCGCGTATCCGGGCGGCCGAGGCGATCGAGCATTTCCGTCACGCCGCCCGCCTGAACCCATGGCGGCAGCAGGTTCTTGAGCGGGTTGCTGCCGGCGGCATAGGGGTAGGCGTCACAATCGACATCGAGCCCGCGCGCCTTGGCTTTGCCGATCATCTCCAGCACCTGCGCCGCCTTGCCCCAGTTGTCCATCCCCGAGCACTTGAAGTGCACGATCTCCACGTGCACGCCGCATTCGGCTGCGACCGCGATTGCCTCCTCGACCGATCGCAGCACGTTGTTCGCCTCGTCGCGGACATGAGTGAAATAGCCGCCTTTGTAGCGCTCGACGACGCGGCACAGCGCGATCATCTCCTCGGGTTGCGCATAGGAGCCAGGCGGAGTGAACAATCCGGACGAGAGTCCCAGCGCGCCGGCCTCGAGCGCCTCTTCCAGCAAGGCAACCATGTCCGCCAGCTCGGATTTGCTCGGCGGACGGTTCTCCATGCCCATGATCATGAGGCGCAACGTATTGTGTCCGACCAGCATTCCGGCATTCACCGCCGTCGGCGGAAACGTATCGAGGTATTGTGGGAACGTGGTGTCCCGGAATGGCAGCCAGGGTGCGCTCGGACTGAGGTAATCGCGCAGCAGCTCGACCTTGCCGGCGAGCACCGGCGCAACCGAGAAGCCGCAATGGCCGACGATCTCGGTGGTGACGCCCTGCCGCACCTTGCTCTCGGCCTTCGGGTTGATCGGCAGCGTGAAATCGGAATGGGTCTTGATGTCGATGAAGCCCGGCGTGACGGCCAAGCCGTCCGCCTCGATCACCTTGCCGGCGTCGACGAGCAGATTTGCGCCGATGGCGGCAATTCGCCCGTCGGCGACGGCAAGATCGGCGCAGACGGCGGCAGCGCCACTCCCGTCGAGCACGGTGCCGCCACGGATGAGGATGTCGCAGCGCATTGCTCTGGCGCTCAGAGCCCGGCACCCGGCACGAGCCGAGGCCCGCCCCAGCTCTTGAGCGAGGCCCACAGCGCGCGGTCGAGGCGAAAGCGGTCGATCGGTGCCGAGGATTGCAGCGCCCGAATCCGATAAAGCCCGACGCCGGTCCATTGGAAGCCGCACTTCTCCAGCACCCGACGCGACGCCGGATTGCTGACCCGCGCCCCGCCGACCAGCACCTCATGGCCGAGATCACCGAACGCGTGATCGATGACGGCGCGCGCGGCCTCGGTGGCATACCCCTTGCCCCAGCACGGCACGCCGAGCCACCAGCCGATTTCCGGTGTGCTGCCGGTGAGCCCGGCGACGCCGCAGGCGCCCAGCACCGTGCCGCCGCGGGTGGTGATCAGGAAAACCGTCTCGTCTGGGGTCGCGTTCGCGGCAGCAATGAAGGCTCGCGCATCGGCGACCGAATAGGGATGCGGGATGCGCAGCGTGTTCTCCGCGATGCGGCGGTCATTGGCGAGCCTGGCGATGGGCTGTGCGTCTTCGGGCTTCGGCGCGCGCAGGAGGAGCCGCTCGGTCGCGAGCGCGGCAGCGTGTTGCCGTCTCCTGATCGGGATCGGGGCAAGCAGGGTCATGGCACGGGCTCCTGTAAAGCGAAGAGGGGAGCCGGCGTTCCGTCTCCCCTCCAGGACCCGCATGGGCCCGCCGGTTCGATGGATGCCGGCGGACCCCTAAAAATCCACCGTTTACTCGGCCGCAGCCTCCGTCATCGGCAGAACCGATACGAATACGCGGCCTTTGGCTTTGGTGCGGAACTCGACATGTCCGTTGATCAGGGCGAACAAGGTGTGGTCCTTGGCCAGTCCGACATTAGCGCCGGGATGCCATTTGGTCCCGCGCTGGCGCGCGATGATGTTGCCGGCGAGCACCCGTTCGCCGCCGAAAATCTTCAATCCGAGCCTTTGACTATGGGAGTCGCGGCCGTTCCGGGACGAGCCGCCTGCTTTCTTGTGAGCCATCGTTCAATTCCTTCGCTGATGCCCTATCTAATCGAGCTTTGCGACAAAACCATCACCACTTTATGACTTCGCGACCATTATGCTCCTGTCCCGGCCTGGGCCGCCGCGCCCTCGCCCGGGGCCGCACGGTCCGCGCTTTCGCCCGCGGTCTGCCTTGGCGCCTTCGATCTGGCAGCCACGCTCGGCTGGGCACCATCGGTCAGGATCTCCGTCACCCTGACCAGCGTGAACTCCTGGCGGTGGCCACGCTTGCGCCGCGAGTTCTTGCGGCGGCGCTTCTTGAAGGCGATGATCTTCGGCCCGCGACCCTGCTCGATGACCTCGGCGGCCACCGCGGCACCGGCCACCGTGGGCGTGCCGAGCTTGACGCTGTCGCCGCCTACCAGCAACACCTCGCCGAACCGGACGATCTCACCGGGATCGCCCTTGACCTTGTCGATCCTCAACACGTCCTCGGCGGCTACGCGGTACTGCTTGCCGCCGGTGCGGAAGACTGCGAACATCATTCTCACCTTCGTGTTCGATCCCGGTGCTCGGACGGGCCGGACCGGCTTCTTGCAGTCGGCTTTCGGGGCTTGAAGCGAGGGCGGAACCGAGCCGCCCAGCGCAACGGCTGCTTATGACGGCGGC
This sequence comes from Xanthobacteraceae bacterium, assembly GCA_036406655.1. Lineage (GTDB taxonomy): Bacteria > Pseudomonadota > Alphaproteobacteria > Rhizobiales > Xanthobacteraceae > VAZQ01. Next base: position 6,772 of record DASXAP010000353.1, read on the forward strand.
TCGCCGGGCTGTCAAGGAACGCGCGGACAGGGAGAGCACCGAGGATAAGCGCGCCGATCGCCGGGCGAGGGCCGGCTCTTCTCCCGGTCGCCGCACCGGGTAGCGGCGAAATTCCTGGTCAATCGCGGGTCCTTCGCCCATATAGCGGGAAGCCAGGGCACCTCATGAGCGCGCTCGCCGGCCACGAATTCGTCAAGATGAACGGCCTCGGCAACGAGATCGTGGTGGTCGACCTGCGTCGAGAGCAGCGCCCGGTCGGCGCTGCGGAGGCGCGTGCGGCCGCGCGCGGCGGGGCTGCCCCCTGCGACCAGCTGATGCTGCTGCACGCTCCCCGCCAGCCCGGCACCGACGCTCATGTGCGCATCCACAACAGCGACGGCTCGGAAGCCGGCGCCTGCGGCAACGGCATGCGCTGCGTCGCCGAGCTCCTCTTCGCGGAGACGGGCAAGCGAGCCCTGACATTCGAGACCAGGGCGGGCCTGGTCAGCTGCTGGCGAAGCGAGCAGCCGCTGACCTGGACGGTCGACATGGGAAAGCCGCGCTTCGCCTGGAACGAGATCCCTCTCGCCGAGGAGTTTCAGGATACGCGTCGCATCGCGCTCCAGATCGGCCCTATTGAGAAGCCGATTCTCCATTCGCCGTCGGTGCTGAGCATGGGCAATCCGCATGCCATCTTCTGGGTGGAGGATGTCGAGATCCATGACCTCGCCGCGATAGGTCCCCTCCTCGAGAACCATCCGCTGTTTCCCGAGCGGGCCAACATTTCGCTGGCGCAGGTGCGCTCGCGCGACCAGATCCGCCTGCGCACGTGGGAGCGGGGTGCCGGCCTCACCAAGGCCTGCGGCTCGGCCGCCTGCGCGGCAGCGGTTGCCGCCGCTCGCCTGCGCCGCACCGGCCGCAGGGTGACGGTATCGCTGCCGGGCGGCGACTTGTCGATCGAATGGCGCGAGGGCGACGACCATGTGCTGATGACCGGCCCGGTGGAATACGAATACCGGGGTCGGTTCGACCCGGCGCTGTTCGCCGCGGCAGGCGCGGCATGAGCGTCGAAGTCCTCACTTTCGGCTGCCGCCTCAATGCCTACGAGTCGGAGGTGATCCGCCGGCATGCGCGGGCGGCGGGGCTCACCGACATCATCGTCGTCAATACCTGCGCGGTCACCGCGGAGGCGGTGCGGCAGTCGCGCCAGGCGATCCGCCGGGCCAAACGCGAGTGTCCTGCCGCCCGGATCGTCGTGACCGGCTGCGCGGCGCAGATCGATCCCGACACATTCGCGCGAATGCGCGAGGTCGCGTCGGTCATCGGCAATGCCGAGAAGGTCAGTGCCGCAGCCTGGCGCCTGCAGCGCGATCTTCTGGCTCGGGTGCCGTCGGACCTCGCCGGCGAGCAGAAAATCATGGTCGACGACATCATGGCGGCGACCGAGACTGCCGCCCAGCTCGTGACCGGCCTGCCCGGCCGTGCCCGTGCCTACCTCCAAGTCCAGAACGGATGCGACCACCGCTGCACCTTCTGCACCATCCCGTTCGCGCGCGGCAATTCGCGCTCGGTCCCCATGGGGGAGGTGGTCGATGCGGCGCGCGCCCTCTGCACCCGCGGATACCGGGAGATCGTGCTGACCGGCGTCGATCTCACGAGCTATGGCGTCACCCTGCCAGGCGGCCCGAGGCTCGGCACGCTGGTGAAGCAACTCCTGCGGCAGGTGCCGGAGCTCGCGCGGCTGCGGCTCTCCTCGATCGATGCGATCGAGGCCGATCGCGACTTGCTCGATGCCGTCGCCGACGAGAGCCGGCTGATGCCGCACCTGCATCTCTCCCTGCAGTCCGGCGACAACGTCATTCTCAAGCGAATGAAGCGGCGGCACCTGCGCAACGACGCAATCGCGTTCTGCAATCAGGTGCGGCGGCTGCGCCCGGACATGGTGCTCGGCGGCGACGTCATCGCGGGGTTTCCCACCGAGAACGAGGAGATGTTCGCCCGCTCCCTCGACCTGGTGGACGAGTGCGGGCTCACCCATCTCCACGTGTTCCCGTTCTCGGCGCGGCCGGGCACCCCGGCGGCGCGGATGCCGCAGCTGCCGCCCGAGGTCGTCAAGGAGCGTGCCAGGCTTCTGCGCGCGAAAGGGGACGCCGCCCTGCGGTCGCATCTCGACGGACAAGTTGGGCGCGGGCACCGCGTGCTCACGGAGTCCCGCCAGATGGGCCGCACCGAGCACTTCACCCGGATCCGCCTTGCCCGATCGATCGCGCCGGGCGTAATCGTCGATCTCACCGCTGCCGGGCACGACGGCAGGCAATTGCTCGCGGCCTGATCGGATTTGTGCTAGCAAGCCTCGCCTCACCGGAAGCTTACCATGACGTTCACGCTGTCTTCGGATCACATCGTCACCCGCATCGACCAGCTCGAGCCGCTCTATGGCGAGCCGTACGGCCCGGCGGTCGTCAAGGAAACCGACCATATCACCGCGCCCTACCGAGCCTTCATCGAAGCGGCGCCGTTTTTCGCCCTCGCGTCGAAGGGCAGCGGGGGCATGGATTGCTCGCCGCGCGGCGACGCCCCGGGCTTCGTGCGGGTCGCCGACGAGAAGACGCTGCTGATTCCGGATCGGCGCGGCAACAATCGCATCGACACCTTGCGCAACATCCTGGAAGACCCGCACGTGGCCCTGCTGTTTCTCATCCCCGGATGCGGGGAGACGATCCGGGTGAACGGTCGGGCACGGATCTCGATCGATCCGGCGCTCCGGCAAGGCTTTCCGGTCAATGGCCAGCTTCCCCGATCGGTGATCGTCGTCACCGTCGATCGCATCTATTACCAGTGCGCCAAAGCCATCGTCCGATCCCGGCTGTGGGACCCGTCGTGCCGGGTCGACCGTAGCAACCTGCCGAGCGCCGCCACGATTCTCGCCGATCTCACGCAGGGCAGGATGGGCGGGCCGGAGCACGATCGCGCCGCGCCCAAGCGGCTGAAAGCGACCCTGTACTGAGACTCAATCCACCAGCCGGTAGACTTCGCCGGTCCAGCCGCAGGCGGCAAGCCGCCCCTGCATGTGCATCGGCACTGGCGCGCTGACGGCAATCGGCGGACGCTTCGGGTGGAGCGGAACCACGACCTCCCGCGCATGCAGCTGCAGCGACACTGCCTCGCCGCGAGCGCCACTTCCATAGATGCCATCGCCGACCATCGGCCAGCCCATCGCGGCGCAATGCACGCGCAACTGGTGGGTGCGGCCGGTGAGCGGCTCGAGCGAGAGCCACGTGGACCGAGGCACGACGCGGTCGGCAGAGCGGCCCATCACCTTCCAGCTCGTCAGCGCCGGCAGCCCATGGGGGTCGTGCCGCATCCACCAGCCGCGCGTCGGGTCCTTGCGGCCGAGCGGAAGCTCTATCCGGCCGGCGTCCTCGAGCGGACCGCCTTCGACGACGGCCCAATAGGTCTTGCCGATCCTGCCGCTCTTGAACAGGCGCCCCAGCGCGGCCAGCGCCTTGCGATGCCGGCCGAGCACGAGGCAGCCGGAGGTCTCGCGGTCGAGCCGGTGCGCCAGAGCGGGGGCACGCGGCAGCCCGAAGCGCAGGGCATCGAAATAATCCTCCAGGCTTTCGCCGCCCTTCGGCCCCTTGTGAACCGCGAGGCCCGCGGGCTTGTCGATCACCAGCATCAGGCCATCGCGATAGAGCAGACGAGCGACTATCTCTTCCGAGGTCATCGAGAACTCGCTATCACGGTCAAAGGATGAACGACAGCGCGGATACCCAGCGAAGCTGGTGGCAGCGGCTCAGCGGCGGCCTCAAGCGCACCTCGGCCTCCGTCGGCGGCTCGATCGCCGATCTCGTGGTCAAGCGCAGGCTCGATCAGGCGATGCTCGACGAGATCGAGGAGGTGCTGATCCGCGCTGATCTCGGCGTTGAAACCGCGGCGAACATCGTCAGCGCCATCGGCGAGGGCCGTTACGACAAGGCGATCACCGCCGACGAGGTCAAGGACGTGGTTGCGGCGGAAGTGGAGAAGGTGCTGCGCCCGGTGGCCAAGCCGCTGGCGGTGGCCCCGGCAAGACCCTTCGTCCTGCTGGTGGTCGGGGTCAACGGCTCCGGCAAGACCACGACGATCGGCAAGCTCGCCGCGAGGCTGCGCGCCGAGGGCCGCTCGGTGATGCTCGTCGCCGGAGACACCTTCCGCGCCGCGGCCATCGACCAGCTCAACATCTGGGGCGCTCGCAGCGGCTCGCCGGTCATCGCGCGGGAACCGGGGGCCGATGCCGCGGGGCTTGCGTTCGATGCCCTGACCGAAGCCCGGGGTGAGGAGATCGACGTGCTGCTCGTCGATACGGCGGGGAGGCTGCAGAACAAGGCGATGCTCATGGACGAGCTGACCAAGATGGTGCGCGTGATGAGGAAGGTGGATCCTACCGCGCCGCACGCGGTGCTGCTCGTGCTCGACGCAACGGTGGGACAGAACGCGCTCTCGCAGGTCGAGGTGTTTCGCAGCATCGCCGGGGTGACCGGGCTCGCGATGACCAAGCTCGACAGCACTGCGCGCGGCGGCATTCTCGTGGCGATCGCGGCGAAATACGGCCTGCCCGTCCATTTCGTCGGCGTGGGCGAGGGCGTGGACGATCTCGCCCCCTTCTCGGCCAGGGATTTCGCGCGAGCGATCGCGGGGATCGAGCAGCCGGCGGCGTCACATTGAGCTCGTGGTCGCCCACCCCGCGGCGCCTGCTCCCTCACCCACCTCATGACGAGAGTGCCGATGAACGCCACCAAGCCGACACCCATCAACCCCGCCCTCAAGCTCGCGCTCGATCTCGGGCCGCTCCTGCTGTTCTTCCTCGCCAATTCGCGACCGACGCTGTTCCTGCCGCTGGTCTCTGCGTTCCTGCCGGCGGGGATTGCCACCGGCGAGCACGCGGGAATCTTCGTGGCGACCGCGGTGTTCATGATCGCCATCGTTGCCGCGCTCGCGGTCTCCTATGCGCTGACAAGGCGTCTGCCGGCGATGCCGCTCATTACCGCCGTGATCGTGCTGGTGTTCGGCTCGCTCACTCTCGTGCTGCACGACGAGCTGTTCATCAAGCTCAAGCCGACCATCATCTATGTGTTGTTCGGCGCCGTGCTGCTCGGCGGGCTCGCGGTCGGCAAGCCACTGCTCGGAATGGTGTTCGATTCGGTGTTCCATCTCACCGAGGAAGGCTGGCGCAAGCTCACCTTGCGGTGGGCGCTGTTCTTTCTTGCCCTTGCGCTCCTCAACGAGGTGGTCTGGCGCACGCAGACGACGAATTTCTGGGTGAGCTTCAAGGTCTTCGGCGTCGTGCCGCTCACCTTCCTGTTCGGCGCCCTGCAATACCGGCTGATGACGACACACGCAGCGCCCGAGGAAAACTAGGACGGAACACCGGTCAATATCGCGCTGGAGAGCCGGCGGGTATTCCGCACCAACGGACGCGCTACCCCTCCCTGCGGCCCGGCTTTGCCGCCAGCGCCCGCTCGATCTCGGGCTTGAGCACCTTGAGCAGGTTGTCGGGCGTGATCGGCCCGATCAACTTGAACGCGATGCGGGCGTCGCGGCCGACCAGAAACGATTCGGGGACGCCGTAGACGCCCCAATCGATGGCGGCGCGTCCGTTGCCGTCCACGCCATTGGCGGCGAACGGATTGCCGTAGCGACCGAGAAAGCGTCGAGCGTTGTCCGCCTGGTCCTTGTAGTTGATGCCGATCACCCGGATGCGCGGGTCGGCTGCGAGCTCCATGAGCAGCGGCGCCTCGTCGCGGCAGGGCACGCACCAGGAGGCCCACACGTTCACGAGGGTCACCTCACCGTCGAATACCGCCGCCTCGATGCCGGGCACCGGCTTTCCGTCGCGGGCGAGTCCGGCGAGCGGCGGCAGATTCGTCGGCGGGGCGGGGCGTCCGATGAGGGCGGAAGGGATCCGGGATGGATCGCCGCTGCCCAGCCGCAGCATGAACAGGGTCGCCAGCGCGAGGAAGGCGACGAGGGGACTGAGCACGATCAGCCGCCGCGGCCAGGTGCCGCCCCCGCCGGCGCGTGACGCCTCTCCGGTCGGCTTCACGTCGGCTCCCTGCCGCCCGCCGCAGACCGCCGGGACACTCCTTGCGTCTCCAAGCCGTCGAGCGCCCGCGCCAGGTGCCGCCGGTCGAGCACGATCCAGAGGATCAGCCCGGCAACGATCCCGAGCGCGACTGCATAGGCGCTCACGATGAAACCGGCATGCGGCCCGAGCTCCACGGTCACGATCGCGCATCCGCCTGCAGCATCAGCATGGTGCGCAGCCTCCGCCGCATGATCTCGTTGCGCATGGCGGCCAGATGCAGGGTCACGAAGAGCAGCGTGAATGCCAGCAGCATGAGAACGAGCGGCAGGAGAATCGTGGGATGGATGGTGGAGCCGCCGAGGCGAAGCAGCGAGGCTCCCTGGTGCAGCGTGTTCCACCAATCCACGGAGAACTTGATGATCGGAAGATTGATCGCCCCGACCAGCGTGAGCACCGCCGTCACCCGCGCCGCGCGCGCCGGATGCTCGATGGCTCGCCAAAGCGCGATCACGCCGAGATACATCAGGAACAGGACCAGCACCGAGGTGAGCCGCGCGTCCCACACCCAGTAGGTGCCCCACATCGGCCGTCCCCAGAGCGAGCCGGTGACGAGGCACATCAAGGTGAACGCCGCCCCGATCGGGGCGGCCGTCTTGGCGGCGACATCGGCGAGCGGATGGCGCCAGACCAGCGTGCCGAACCCGGCGATGCTCATCACGCTCCAGGCAAGCATCCCGAGCCATGCAGCCGGCACATGGATGAACATGATCTTCACGGTTGCGCCTTGCTGATAGTCGTCGGGCGCAAGGTAGAGCTGATGCATGGCGAACCCGAAGCCGACGAGCGTCGCCAGGACGAGCCACGGCAGCAGCCGGTCGACGAGCGCGACGAAGCGGGATGGATTGGCGATATCGATCAGCGGCATCGCGTTCTCTGGATCGAGGCTCGAGTCTTATTTACGGGCGGCAGCGGCGCAATGCGGCGAATGGCTCGTGATCGGCCTCATTGCAGACCTCCACGCAATGCGAGCGCCGCAGCGAAGGGACCTACCACCAGGCTCATCAGCGTCAATGCGCACAGAATGGTGAACGGGGTTCCGAACGGCACCGGGCCGACGATCGCCGCGTTCGAGGCTGCGACCCCAAAAACAAGGACGGGAACGGTCAACGGCAGAACGAGGACGGCGAGCAGCAGACCGCCGCGGCGCAGAGCGATGGTCAGGGCCGCGCCAATCAGGCCGATCAACGTGAGCGCGGGAGTTCCCACGAGGAGCGTCAGCGCCACCGCCGCCGTCGCCTTCGCTTCGAGATTGAGCAGAAGGCCCAGGAGCGGGGCGGCGATGACCAGCGGCAATCCGGTGGTGAGCCAGTGCGCCGCCGCTTTCGCCACGAGGGCGAGCTCGAGCGGAAGCCGCGCGGTGAGGACGAGGTCGAGCGAGCCGTCCTCGTAATCCATCGCCAGCAGCCGGTCGAGCGCCAAGAGGCTGGCGAGCAGGGCGCCGAGCCAGAGGATTGCCGGCCCGATCCGCGCCAGCAGCGCGAGATCGGGGCCGATCGCGAACGGAATGAGGGTGACCACGATCAGGAAAAAAAGCACACCGATGAGCGCCCCTCCGCCGACGCGGACTGCAAGGCGCATGTCACGGGTCAGCAGGGCCAGCATCGCGGTCATGAAGCACCCCCGAGCTTGAGCTGCCTCGCCCCTTCGAGGCCGGGCGGGCCATGCGTGGCAACCAGGATCAGGCCGCCGCGACCACGGTGCGACCGCATGAGCTCGGCAAGCATGACCTGCGCGGCGGCATCGAGCGCCGAGGTCGGCTCGTCGAGCAGCCAGACCGGCCGCCCGACCGCGATCAGGCGAGCCAACGACAGACGCCGCCGCTGCCCCGCCGAAAGGTAGATTGCCGGCAGATGCGCAAGCCGGTCGAGGCCAACGGCAGCAAGCGCGTCGCCGGTGGCCCCCGGGCCGAGAAGCTCCGCCCAGAACCTCAGGTTCTCGGCGACCGTCAGGGCGGACTTCACGGGATCCTGGTGGCCGACATAATGGACCTGCTCGGCGAGGCTCAACTCCGCCTCGCCGCCGCTCAACTCCAGGCGACCCGCCGCAGGGGGTAGCAATCCCGCCACCAATCGAAGCAGGGACGACTTGCCGGCACCGTTGGGACCGGTCACCGCCAGGGCTTCGCCCGCGCCCAGCGCAAAGCTCAGGCCCCGGAACACCTGCCGGCCGTCGCGGGTGCAGGCAAGCTGGTGGGCTTTAAGCTGCATTGCCCGCTGGCCGGCGGCGTCGCCGAAGTTCACGTCGACGGCGCGTCCTGGCCGGCTTCATGCCGGCCAGGAAACCCACGAAACGGCGCCCATCCTCTTGGGCAACGTCGATTTTCTGGAACGGCGCAGAAAAAGATTTTATAAGCCAGCGACCCGCACCCAATCGCACGGGCGCGGAGCTTGCGACCGATGCCGAGGAAGCGCACCCGGTAATATCACACCGCACCGCCGTCCTCTCGCCGGGATGGGAAACAATCACGATGACGTCACTCGACAGCTTCCGCTGCTGCAAGCCCCTCAAGGTGGGGAGCAAGAGCTATGCCTATTTCAGCTTGCCGGCGGCCGAGAAGAACGGTCTGAAAGGCATCTCGCGCCTGCCTTTCTCGCTCAAGGTGCTGCTGGAAAATCTGTTGCGCAACGAGGATGGCCGCTCCGTCACGAAGGAGGACCTGCAGGCAGTCGCGCAATGGCTCAAGACCAAGACCTCGGAACGAGAGATCGCCTTCCACCCGGCGCGCGTGCTGATGCAGGATTTCACCGGGGTTCCGGCGGTCGTCGATCTCGCGGCGATGCGCGACGCGATGGGCATGCTCGGCGGCGACCCCAAGAAGATCAACCCGCTGGTCCCGGTCGATCTGGTCTGCGATCATTCGGTCTCGGTAAATTTCTTCGGTACCAGCACCGCCTTCAAGAAGAATGTCGAGGAGGAGTATCGGCAGAACTACGAGCGCTACGAATTTCTGAAATGGTCGCAGAAGTCGTTCGATAATTTCCGCGTCGTGCCTCCGGGCACCGGCATCTGCCATCAAGTCAACCTCGAATATCTTTCGCAGACCGTCTGGAGCAAGAAGGATAAGGTCAAGCTCGACGGCAAGCCGGTGCTGAGCGATCTTGCCTTTCCCGACACGCTGGTCGGAACCGACTCGCACACGACCATGGTCAACGGCCTGTCGGTCCTGGGCTGGGGCGTCGGCGGCATCGAGGCGGAGGCAGCGATGCTCGGCCAGCCCTACTCGATGGTATTGCCGGAAGTGATCGGCGTGAAGCTCACCGGCAAGCTCAAGGAAGGCGTGACCGCGACGGATCTCGTGCTCACCGTCACGCAGATGCTGCGCAAGCGCGGCGTCGTCGGCAAGTTCGTCGAGTTCTTCGGCCCCGGCCTCGCCAATCTGACCATCGCCGATCGTGCGACCATCGGCAACATGTCCCCGGAATACGGTGCGACTTGCGGCTTTTTCCCCATCGACGACGACACGCTGCGGTATCTGACGGATACCGGTCGCCCGACCTCCCAGGTCGCACTGGTTGCCGCCTATGCAAAGGCGCAGGGCATGTACCGCACCAGATCGACGCCCGACCCCGTGTTCACCGATGTGTTGAAGCTCGAGCTGGGACAAGTCGAGCCGTCGCTGGCCGGACCCAAGCGGCCACAGGATCGGGTCGCGCTCAAGGAGGTCAAGGCCGGGTTCGCCGCCGCCATGGAAAAGGAGTTCAACAAGGGCGGCGACGGAGGCGGGGATGTCTTCGATCTGCATCCGTCGCTCGCCACCTCGCTGGACAAGGATTTCGCCAAAGCCGGCCCAAGGCAAAGAGTTGCAGTCCCGGGCCGCAACCACGATCTCGGTCACGGCGACGTCGTCATAGCGGCGATCACCTCCTGCACCAACACGTCGAACCCCAACGTCATGGTTGGTGCCGGACTGTTGGCACGCAAGGCGGTGGCGAAAGGCCTGGCCGTCAAGCCGTGGGTGAAGACCTCGCTGGCCCCGGGGTCGCAGGTCGTCGCCGAGTATCTCGACAGGTCGGGGCTGCAGAGGGACCTCGACAAGCTCGGCTACAATCTCGTCGGCTTCGGCTGCACCACCTGCATCGGCAATTCCGGACCGCTCGCCCCGGAAATTTCCAAGATGATCAACGATAAGGATCTGGTGGCGGCCGCGGTGCTCTCCGGCAATCGCAATTTCGAGGGCCGCGTCAATGCCGACGTCCGCGCCAACTATCTTGCCTCCCCGCCGCTCGTCGTCGCCTACGCCCTCGCCGGCTCGATGTACTGCGATCTGCTGAAGCAGCCGCTCGGCCTCGACCAGAAGGGCCGAAAGGTCTTTCTCAAGGACATCTGGCCCTCGAACCGCGAGATCAACGGGGTGGTGCGCAAAGCCATCACCAGGCAAATGTTCGCCAAGAAGTACGCCGACGTGTTCAAGGGCGACTCCCACTGGCGTGCCATCAAGGTCAAGGGCGGGCTGACCTACGCCTGGGATCCCAAGTCGACCTACGTGCAAAACCCGCCCTATTTCGTCACGATGCGGCGCCATCCGGCGCCGCTCAGCGACATTGTCGACGCGCGGGTGCTCTGCCTGCTGCTCGATTCCATAACTACCGATCACATCTCCCCGGCGGGATCGATCAAGCTCGATTCACCGGCCGGCAAGTACCTCATCGAGCACAAGGTGAAGCCGGCCGATTTCAACCAGTACGGCACCCGCCGCGGCAATCATCAAGTGATGATGCGCGGCACCTTTGCCAATATCCGGCTGAAGAATCAGATGGTGCCGGGGGTCGAGGGGGGCGTGACGATCCATTATCCCTCGCGCCAGCGCATGTCGATCTACGACGCCGCCATGCGCTACAAGGCCGACAAGATCCCGCTCGTGGTGTTCGCCGGGAAGGAATACGGCAGCGGATCCTCGCGGGATTGGGCTGCCAAGGGGCCCAACCTGCTCGGCGTGCGTGCCGTCATCACCCAGTCCTTCGAGCGGATCCATCGCTCGAACCTGATCGGCATGGGCGTGCTGCCGCTCTGCTTCGAAGAAGGCACCTCGTGGCAGACCCTTGCCCTCAAGGGCGACGAGCAGGTCACGATCCGCGGCCTGCACGGCGAGATCAAGCCGCGCCAGCGGATGATTGCCGAGATCGTCGCCTCCGACGGAGGCCTCAAGCGGGTCCCCCTCATCTGCCGGATCGACACGCTGGACGAGCTCGAATATTTCAAGCACGGCGGGATTCTGCACTACGTCCTCCGGCAGCTGGTGGCGGCCGGAGCATCGCTCGGATCCGGTATCGCCGCCCGCGTGTAGGCGGGTGGCATTCTTCGGGGCCCGGTCGCCGGTTCGCGCAGGCTCCCAGGCACGCGTTCCCGCCCTCGAGGCGCGTCTGCCTCACCTTGAATTGAGTAGCGGGTGATTGCGCGAGGCGGTATCACTGGGCGGGGGAAAAGAGCGACCCGCCGGAAGCGGGAGCCACAAGTCCCGCCGGAAGCGGGAGCCACAAGTCAAGTGATGTCACGTTCTCCTCTCTCCGGTGTGCTGGCGGCGCTCGCTTGCTGTTGCGGCGCGCTTGCTGCGTCGGCGCAAGTTCAGCCGCGCGCGACCATCGAGCTGTTCACCAGCCAAGGCTGCTCATCCTGTCCGACGGCCGACAGGCTCTTGGGCGAGCTCGCCGCCGATCCGAGCCTCGTCGCTCTCAGCGCGCCGATCGATTACTGGGACTATCTGGGCTGGAAGGACACCCTCGCAAGCCCGCGCAATACGGCTCGCCAGCGCGCCTATGCGCAGGCGCGCGGGGACGGCACGGTCTACACTCCCCAAGTCGTCGTGAACGGTGTTCTCGATGCGGTCGGCAGCGACAGGGCCGCGATCGAGCTCGCCATCGGCAAGAGTCTCGGCAGGCCCGGGACGATGTCGCTGGGGCCCGTCACCCTGGCGTTCGGCGACGGGCGCGTGAATGTCGGCGTTCCCGACGCCGCAACCCTCGCGCTGGCTTCCTCGCCGAGAGGCAACGCCGACACGAGCAGCGCCGTCGTCTGGCTGTTCGGGCTGGCCAAGACCATCACCGTTGCGATCGGACGTGGCGAGAATACAGGCCGGAAGATCACTTACCACAACGTCGTGCGGCGCTGGGTCAGGCTCGGTGAATGGAGCGGCCGAGCGGCTTCCTGGAGCGTGCCCCTGGCGACGCTGCAAGGTGATGCCGTCGACACTGCAGCGGTGCTGGTGCAGAGCGGATCGGAGGACAACCCGAAGGCCGTGCTGGGCGCCACGCTGGCGGCAATCCAGTAGGCACGAGTTGCTCTCTCCCGTTGTCGCCACCCTATAAGAAAGGGCCGGCAAGGCCGGCCCTGAAGGTCATTCGCGACTGAAACCCTACGCGCAGCTTCACTGCAACTTGCGTCAGCGAGCGAAACGCATCTCGCCGCACAAACGCGCCCGTCGGGCCCGATCCGCCTCGAACTCCGGGGGGCTGGGGGGCTGAGAAACCGGTGCTCGGAGGCAGGACCGGGCCCTCAGGCGAGCGTCACCCTCTCATTTCAGCTTGGCGCGTGCTTGGCCGGAGTTTGGCAGCATTATGAATCCATTAACGATTCTGTGATGCTGGCGGCCACTATGTCGCAGCTGTCGCGCTGGCGTCTCTCTCCACCGCGACCTCTTGCCGTCGCCGCCGTCCGGCGCAATCATTGCCGATCTCTCTCACACAGGAAAGGAGGGCCGCATGAGCTACGGCGAAACTGAGCCCAGCGAGTCCCTGGGGGGCGAGGTGGGCGCTTTGCCTCCCGCTCCCTCGGGCCGCGTGACATTCGATCGTCGCGAGCTGAACCGCATTTTCGGGCTCTACGGCCGCAAGGTTGCCGCCGGTGAATGGCGCGACTACGCCATCGACTTTCTGAGGGACCGCGCCGTCTTCTCCGTGTTCCGCCGCACCAGCGAAGTTCCCATCTACCGTATCGAGAAACATCCGAAGCTGGCCCGTCGACAGGGGGCCTACAGCGTCGTCTCGGCGACAGGGCTGATCGTGCGCCGCGGCCATGAGCTCGACCGTGTGCTGCACGCCCTGGAGAGATCGCTGATGGTAGTGGCGTGAGCCGTCGCTGCCGGCACGAGCAGTGCCGCTCGCGCGCCTCGACCGGCGCTATGGCATCGGCGGCAGCGTTTTCGCGCCTTCGCCGAGCGGACGCTGCATCAGGACGGTGTCGAGCCAGCGGCCAAGCTTGAAACCGACATTCTCGAACGTTCCGACCAGGCGGAAGCCCGCCGCGCGATGCAGCTCCACCGAGGCAGCATTCGCCGAATCCCCGATAACCGCGATCATCTGCCGAAAGCCGCTGGCTTCGCTCTCGAGCAGAAGCCGCGCGAGCAGCATGCGCCCGACGCCGCGTCGTTGCACCTCTGGCGCAACATAGACCGAATCCTCCACGACCCAGCGATAGGCCGGGCGTTCGCGGTACAAGCTGGTGTAGGCATAGCCCACCACCCCTCCCGCGGCCTCCGCCACGAGATAGGGAAAATGCCCTGCCCGCAGCCTCTCGTAGCGGCGGCCCATTTCCGCTTCGGTCGGTGCTTCAAGCTCGAACGAGGCGGTGCCATGCCGAACAGCGTGGTCATAGATCGCGGTGATCGCCTTGAGATCGCGGGGATCGGCCGCGCGTATTTCGACGGGCATGGGTGACGACGACGGGACGGGAGGGCACCGGTTTCAGAGGAGAGAGACAGGCCGGCAGGGATTACATTCTTCGTCCGTCATTCCCGCCGGCCTCGCGCGATCGGGCCTCCGTCGCGTCTCCGCTGCCGCAAGAAAAAAGACGCCCCGGCAATGAGCCGGGGCGTCCACCTTGTCCATCCGCCGCGCCTTCGTCAGCGACGGTCGCCGAGGAAGCGCAACAGGAACATGAACAGGTTGATGAAGTCGAGATAGAGCGTCAGCGCGCCCATGACCGCCTTGCGGCCGACAAGGGTTCCATCCTCCGTCGGATCGAACATTTCCTTGATCTTCTGCGTATCCCAGGCGGTGAGCCCGGCGAAGATCAGCACGCCCGCCGCCGAGATCACGAAATCCATCTGCGTGCTCCGGAGAAACATGTTGACGAGCATCGCGATGATCAGCCCGAACAGGCCCATCACCAGGAACGAGCCGAACGCCGACAGGTCACGCTGAGTCGTGTAGCCGTAAAGGCTCAAGGCGCCGAATGCCGCCGCCGAGATGAAGAACACGCGCGTGATCGACACCCCGGTATAGACCAGAAAGATCGACGACAGCATGAGGCCGAGCAGGCCGGCATAGGCCAGGAACAGCGCGAGTGCCGTGGATGGCTGCAGCCGGTCGACGCGCCAGCTGATGAGAAACACCATTCCCAGCGTGCCGAGGAAGAGGACGATCGTCGCCGGTCCGCTGTAGAGGGCCTGGCCGAACGGCGTCAGAGCGAGTCGGCCGGCGGTCTCGGTGACAGCCGCATTGAAAGTGACCCAGGCGACGACGCCGGTCAGCGCTACGCCCATGGCCATGTAGTTGTAGACGCGGAGCATGTAGGCGCGCAGGCCCTGGTCGACCGCAATCGCCCGGTCAGCACCGAAGCCGCGCCTGGTAGCCGCGTAGTTCCGGTCGAAATCCGACATCGAGGTTCCCTCTGTTCATCCGGCCCGGAGCCGGGTCATCAGCGCTGGGCAGCAAACGGCCCCAGCATCGCCGGCTGGAATCTAGTGTGGGATTAGTTCCAGCGCCAGATGCTTGCGGCCCATTTGTTAACGCCCGCCGACCGTCCGTAGGGTGTCCGCCGGGTTAAATTGCGGCAATCCGGAGCCGTACCGCGGTGGACCTCGCTAGAGGTTGCGAAGCACCGGCGCAGGCTTCTGCCCGAGCGCGGTGAATGTGCCGACGAGCCCGAGCGCGACCGTGACGGCAACCGCGCCCAGGGCGGCCAGCAGCGGGGCCCCCGGCTGGAATGAAAACGAAAGCTTCATGATCCTGGTGACCACCAGTGCCGCCGCGGCAAAACCGGCAGCCAGGCCGAGCACGGCGGTCACCAGTCCAAGCATGAGATATTCCAGCGCAAAGGCTGCGAGGAGCTTCATGCGCGTGGCGCCCACGGTCTTGAGAATAACCGCGTCGTAGACCCGGTGGCGGTGGCCGGCGGCAAGGGCGCCGCCGAGCACCAGCACGGCGACGAGCAAGGTCAGGACGCTGGCTGCCCGGATCGCCAGCACGAGGTTGCCGACCAGCCTGCCGACCGCCTCGAGCGCATCGCGCACGCGGACGGCGGTGACCCCGGGAAAATCGTCGGCCACCGCCCTGAGCAGCGCGACCTCCTGTTCGGGGCCGGCCGGAGATTTGAACGTCATGGTAGCGATGTAGCTGTGCGGTGCACCGCGGATCGCGGCCGGCGAGAACACCATAACGAAGTTGATGCCGAGGCTTTGCCAATCGACAGCGCGCAGATTGGCGACCATGGCCGTCAGATTGCGGCCGAGCACGTT
>DASXAP010000354.1:0-2273 GCA_036406655.1 Xanthobacteraceae bacterium
TACGCCATCGGCGGCACTTGGCGCGCACTCGCGCGGCTGCATATGTGGCAGACCGGCTATCCGCTCCACGTCATGCACGGCTACGTGCTGCCGGCCAAGGAGGCGTTCGACTTCTCCAGCCTAGTGCACCGAGTCGATCCCGAGATGCTCTCGCAGATCGAGGTCGTCACCGATGCCCGGCGTCCGCTTCTGGCCTATGCCGCCCTCGTGCTCGAGAACCTGGTGCGCCTCGCGCGGCCCAAGGACGTCGTGGTGTCGGCGCTCGGGGTGCGCGAGGGGCTCTTGTATTCGATGCTCGACGCCAAAGAGCGCGACAAGGACCCGCTGATCGCGGCCGCCAGCGAGCTCAACGTCTTGCGCTCGCGCTCGCCTGCCCACGGCGAGGAGTTGACCGAATGGACCGACCGGTTCATGGCGTCCTCCGGGCTCGACGAGACAGCCGAGGAGCGGCGGCTGCGCCATGCCGCCTGCTTGCTCGCCGACATCGGCTGGCGCGCCCATCCCGACTATCGTGGCGAGCAGTCGCTCAACGTCATCGCCAATGCCGCCTTCGTCGCCGTCGACCATCCCGGCCGCACCTACATCTCGCTGGCCGTGTTCTTCCGCCATGTCGGGCTCGTCGACGAGGAGCTTTCGCCGCGGCTGCGCGAGCTCGCCTCGACGCGGGTGCTCGACCGCGCCCGCGTGCTCGGCGCCGCGCTGCGGGTCGCCTATCTCGTTTCCGCCTCGACCACGGGCGTGCTGCCGAAGACGCCGATGGTGGTCGAGCGCGGCCGACTGGTCCTGCGCTTCGAGAACGGATTGCAGGCGCTCGCCGGCGAGCGCGTCTTCGCGCGGTTGCGCCAGCTCGCGCGGCTCATCGGCCGCGAGCCGGCGATGGAAACGGCGTGATACCGAACCCGTTGCGGGGCTATCTCGAGCGTCGGCTCCTCACGCGCCGCCCCTCGGGTCGGCCCGAGGACATGGCCTGCCCGCGCATCCACGGCTTCATCTTGACGATGAAAGCCGCAGCGGATGAAGGGTAGAAATCACGTGCGCGGCCGTGACCGAAGAGCTGCAAGGAGGAATGGCCATGCCGCTTTGGCAAAGATTGCTGATCACGTTGGCGGTCATGGTGCTGACGAGCTATCTCGTCGGGCTGCTCTGGCAGTGGGTGTTCAACGCCGACATCCCCAGCTATCTCAGCGGTGCCGTCGGCGGCATCACCGCGGTGCCGACCTGGGAGTTCCTGCAGAGGATCCGTCCGAAGCATTAGCTCGCCGCGCTCGCCGCGGCTTCGCTCTGCGCGGCGGGGGAAGATGTCACGCGCGCTCCACCGCGACCACACGGCCTTTCTCGATCGCGAGCGAGAGCTGGCCGCGTTTGAGCGCGAGGGCTTTTTCGCCGAACAGCTCGCGCCGCCAGCCGGAGAGCGCCGGGACGTCGGCATCGTCGTCGGCGGCGATGCGGTCGAGGTCGTCCACGGTGGCGATGACCTTGGCGGCGACCCCGTGCCGTTCGGCGGTCATGCGCAGCAGGACCTTGAGCAGCTCCACGGTCGCTTGTCCATTGACCTGCGGTCTGGGGCGCTCGAGCGGCGGCAGCGTTTTCGGATCGCGCGCGAGCCCGCGCTTGACCGCCTCGATGATCGCCTCGCCCCAGCGCGAGCGCTCGAAGCCGCGGGGCAGCGACCGCAGCCGCGCGAGGCGCTCGATCGTGGTCGGCGCCTGAATCGCGATGTCGCCGATCACGTCGTCCTTGAGCACGCGACCGCGCGGCACGTCGCGCTCCTGCGCCTCGCGCTCGCGCCAGGCGGCGACCTCGATCAGCACGGCCAGCTCCTTGGGCTTGCGCACGCGGGTCTTCAGCCGCTCCCAGGCATGCTCCGGCTCGAACCGATAGGTGAGGGGGGAGGTAAGGACTTTCATCTCCTCCCGCATCCAGTCGCCGCGCCCGCGTCGATCGAGATCGGCCGAGAGCTTAAGATAGACGTCGCGCAGGTGAGTGACGTCGGAGGCGGCGTAGGCGAGCTGCGCCTCGCTCAGCGGCCGCTGCGTCCAATCGGTGAATCGGTTCGACTTGTCGAGGTTGTCGCCGGTGATTCTCTGCACGAGCTGGTCGTAGGAGATCGAGTCACCATAGCCGAGCACCATCGCCGCGACCTGTGTGTCGACGAGCGGACGCGGGATCACGCCGGCCTCGTGCCAGCAGATTTCAATGTCCTGGCGGGCGGCGTGGAACACCTTGAGGACGCTTTCGTCCGCCATCAGCGCGAAGAAGGGCGTGAGATCGAT
>DASXAP010000355.1:0-7576 GCA_036406655.1 Xanthobacteraceae bacterium
GCCGGCCAGACTTGGCGGCGCGCGCTCGATGGTAGCGGTGCCGATGCGCAAGGAGTCGGCCCTCGTCGGCGCTTTCATCATCTACCGTCAGGAGGTGCGCCCCTTCAGCGACAAGCAGATCGAGCTGGTGCAGAACTTCGCCGCGCAGGCCGTCATCGCCATCGAGAACACCCGTCTGCTCAACGAATTGCGCCAGCGTACGGACGATCTTAGCGAATCGCTCGAACAGCAGACCGCGACGGCCGAAGTCCTGGGCGTCATCAGCAGCTCGCCCGGGGCACTGGAACCCGTGTTCGAGGCCATCCTGGCGAATGCGGTACGCATCTGCGGAGCGCGGTTCGGGAACCTGTTGCTGTATGAGGAAGGTGGGATGCGCGTGGTTGCGATGCACAACCCTCCAGACGAGCTCGACGAGCTGCGACGACGTAACCCGGTCATTCCATTGGAGCGTTCAATCCTCGGTCCGCTCGTCAGAACGAAGAAGGTATCCCACGTCGCCGACATCGCCCTCGAGGAGCCGTATGCCAGCTCGCCGCTGGCCCGCGTCGCCGGCGCGCGAACCGCGTTAGGGGTTCCCATGCTGAGGGAGGACGAGCTCGTTGGTGCGATTGCGATTTACCGGCTGGAAGTTCTCCCGTTTACCGACAAGCAAATTGAGACGCTGACAAGCTTCGCCGCCCAGGCCGTCATCGCCATCGAGAACACCCGCCTGCTCAACGAACTGCGCCAGCGCACTGACGACCTGACCGAATCGCTGCAGCAGCAGACGGCCACGGCCGACGTGCTCAAGGTGATCAGCCGCTCGACCTTCGACCTGCCGACGGTGCTGCAAACGCTGGTCGAGTCGGCCGCCCGGCTGTGTGACGCCGACAAGGCGACGATCACGCGCCAGCGGGGCAGGGTGTTCTTCCGCGCGGAGGCCTACGGGTTCTCGCCCGAGTTCATCGAATACGTCCGGACGGTGCCGGTTCAGCCCGAACGCGGCAACGCCATCGGACGTGCCCTGCTGGAAGGAAAGATCATCCACATTCCCGACGTTCAGGCCGACCCCGAATACACCTGGGCGGAGGCGCAGAAATTGGGCGGCTTTCGCACCATTCTCGGCGTTCCGATGCTGCGGGAGGGGGTTCCGATCGGTGCGTTGGGTTTGACCCGCTCCGAGGTTCGCCCGTTCACCGACAAGCAGATCGAGCTGGTCTCGACCTTCGCCGACCAGGCGGCGATCGCGATCGAGAACGTGCGGCTGTTCGAGGAAATCCAGGAGAAAAGCCAACAGCTCGAGATCGCCAGCAAGCACAAGTCGCAGTTTCTCGCCAGCATGAGCCACGAGCTGCGCACGCCGCTCAACGCCGTCATCGGCGTCACCGAGATGCTGCTGGAGGACGCCCGCGACTTCAAGCGCGACGACGAGCTCGAGCCGCTCGAGCGGGTGCTACGTGCCGCCCGCCACCTGCTCGCCCTGATCAACGATATCCTCGACCTGTCGAAGATCGAGGCGGGGCGAATGGAGCTTCACCTCGAATCGTTCGCGCTGGCGCCGGTGATCGCCGACGTCGCCAAGACCATCGAGCCGATGGCGGCGAAGAACGCCAACCGCATCGTGCTCGATTGCCCGCCGGACCTCGGCACCATCCACGCCGACCAGACCCGCTTCCGCCAGACCCTGCTCAACCTGGCGAGCAACGCCAACAAGTTTACCGAAAACGGAACCGTCAGCATCGCGGCACAGGCGCAGCAGCTCGATGGCCGCGACGGGATCGCCATTGCCGTCAGCGACACCGGGATCGGGATGACGCAAGAGCAGATGGACCGGCTGTTCCAGGAATTCACGCAGGCCGATGCCTCGACCAGCCGGAAATACGGCGGCACCGGCCTCGGCCTCGCGATCAGCCGGCATTTTTGCCGCATGATGGGCGGGGACATCATCGTGGAAAGCCGGCCGGGCGAGGGCTCGACATTCACGATCCGCCTCCCGCGCATGGTGCGGAGCGACCAGGCGCTTCCGGCCGAGCCGCCTGCGGAGTCCCCTCGTCCGGTCGCCGAGGAAGCAGAAGAGCCGTTGATCCTGGTCGTGGACGACGATCCGACCGTGCGCGACCTGGTGGCGCGGCATCTGGAACGGGCGGGCTTTGCGGTGGTCGCCGCGCGCGGCGGCCAGGAAGGGCTCCGGCTGGTGCGGGAGCTGCGGCCCGCAGCGGTCACGCTCGACATCATGATGCCCGATCTCGACGGCTGGACCGTGCTCGCCGCGATCAAGGGCGATCCGGCGCTGACCGGCATTCCGGTGGTGCTGATGTCGATCGTCGACCAGAAGAACCGCGGTTACGCACTGGGCGCGGCGGATTACCTGATCAAGCCGGTGGATCGCGTCAAGCTGGTGGAGACATTGACCGGCATCTGCGGCACGACCGCGGGACGCGCCTTGCTCGTCGACGATGACGACGTCGTCCGTCGCGGCGTGCGCCAGGCGCTCGAGCCGATGGGCTGGAAGGTGACCGAGGCGGAGAACGGTCAGATTGCGATCGACTCGCTCGCCGCCGCCAGGCCCGACGTGATCATTCTCGACCTGATGATGCCGAAGATGGACGGATTCGAGTTCCTCGATGAGCTGCGCGGCCGGCCGGCCTGGCAGGACATTCCGGTCGTGGTCATCACGGCGAAGGACCTGACGGACGAGGACCGCGATCGGCTCAACGGCGGCGTCGAGCGCATCATTCAGAAGAGCGACCGCGACGAAATGCTGCGTCAGCTCAGTCGCGAGATCAGCAAGTGCGTCAAGCGCCAGGTCGCGAGGGTCGCATGAAGATTCTTTACGTCGAGGACAACGATGACAATGTCTACATGCTGAAAAACCGGCTCACGCGCGCCGGCTTCACCGTCATCGTTGCGACCGACGGAGCCCAGGGCGTTGCCCTGGCGGCATCGCAGCAGCCCGACCTCATTCTCATGGACCTGACGCTGCCCGATATCGACGGCACGGAGGCGACCCGTCGGATCAAGGCCGACCCGGGCACGCAGCGCATTCCGATCATTGCCCTCACCGCGAACGCGATGGCGGAGGACAGGGAGAGGGCGATGGCGGCGGGCTGCGACGACTTCGATACCAAGCCGGTGGAGCTGCAGCGGCTGCTCGGCAAGATCCGGACGCTGGCGCCGACGGGATCGGGATCATGAGCGAATCCGAACCCGCGCTGCTCGTGGTCGACGACGTGGAGGACAATCGATTCGCGCTGTCACGGCGGCTCGCGCGCCTGGGCTATCTGAACGTCACGACCGCAGCCGACGGCCGGCAAGCCCTGGACCTGCTCGCTTCCCGGCCGTTCGACCTCGTGCTGCTCGACATCATGATGCCGAACGTGAACGGCTACGAGGTGCTCGCGCAAATGAAGGCAAGCGGCAACCTCCGGCACATTCCTGTCATCATGATTTCCGCCGTCGACGAGATCGACAGCGTCGTCCGCTGCATCGAGCTGGGCGCCGAGGACTACCTCCCCAAGCCCTTCAATCCGACCCTGTTGCGCGCCCGCGTCGGCGCCTGCCTGGAGCGCAAACGGCTGTTCGACGAGGTCGGGGCGCGCACGCGCGAGCTTTCCGAGGCGCTGGAGCAGCAGACCGCGACCTCCGAAGTACTGCGGGTCATCTCAGGCTCGCCCGGCGAGCTTGAGCCGGTGTTCGAGGCGATGCTGCAGAATTCGATCAGAATCTGCGAAGCCAAGTTCGGTCAAATGTTCCTGTGCGAGGGGGATGCCGTTCGCCCGGTGGCTGCTCTCGGCGTGCCGATAGCCCTAGTGGAGGCCGACAAGCAGCGTGGCATTTTTCAGCCGTCACCCGGAGGCGGCCTCGAGCGCGTGATCCGCACCAAACAGGTCATCCATATCGCGGATTTATTGTCGGAGCACCCCTCAATTGCGCCAGCCCGTCTGGGCGGTGCGCGGTCGTACATCGCTGTGCCGATGCTCAAGGACAATGAACCGATCGGCGCCATCATCATCTACCGCCAGGAGGTGCGTCCCTTCACCGACAAGCAGATCGAGCTGGTGACCAGCTTCGCCAACCAGGCCGTGATTGCGATCGAAAATACGCGTCTACTGAAAGAGCTGCGCCAGCGCACCGATGATCTCACCGAGGCGCTAGAGCAGCAGACCGCGACCTCCGAGGTGCTGGAGGTCATCTCCAGCTCGCCCGGCGATCTGGAACGGGTGTTCCCGAAGATGCTGGAGAACGCGACACGCGCGTGCGACGCCGAATTCGGTAACATGCTTCTTTTCGAGAGCGGCACGTTTCGAACCGTCGCGCTCCACAATGCGCCGGCTGCTTTTGCCGCGGAGCGGCGCCGCAACCCGGTCCTTCGACCCAATCCTGGAACCGGGCTCGGACGAGTGGCGGCGACGAAGCGGACGGTCCAGATCGCCGATGCCCAGGCCGAGCCGGCTTATCACGACGATCCGGCGCGTGCCGCCTTCCTCCACCTCGCTGGCGCCCGCACCTTCCTGACCGTTCCGATGCTGAAAGAAGGCGAGCTGGTGGGCGCTATCGCCATCTACCGCCAGGAGGTGCGTCCCTTCACCGACAAGCAGATCGAGCTGGTGACCAACTTTGCCGCTCAGGCCGTCATCGCCATCGAGAATACGCGCCTGCTCAACGAGCTGCGCCAGCGCACCGACGAACTCGCCGAGGCACTGGAGCAGCAGACGGCGACCTCAGAGGTGCTGCAGGTCATCTCAAGCTCGCCCGGCGAGCTCGCGCCAATCTTCGATGCGATGTTGGCCAACGCGACACGCATCTGCGAAGCCAAATACGGCAATCTCTTCCTTTGCGAAGGAGACGAGTTCCGCCTGGTTGCAATGCACGGCGCGCCGCCGGCATGGGCCGAGAAATGGCGGCGCGAACCGGTGACCCGCCCCGGCCCGGGAACCGGCCTTGGCCGTGTCGCCAGGACAAAAGAGGTGGCCCACATTGCCGATCTCACGAAGGAGCAGGCCTACATCGAACGCGATCCGCTGTTCGTGGGCCAAGTGGAACTAGCTGGTGGCCGCACGCTTCTCGTCGTTCCGATGCTCAAAGATAACGAGTTGATCGGGGCGATTGGCATTTTCCGTCAGGAGGTTTGCCCATTCAGCGACAAGCAGATCGAGTTGGTCAGAAGCTTCGCCAGCCAGGCGGTCATTGCCATCGAGAATGTTCGCCTGCTCAACGAATTGCGCGCGCGCACGAGCGAGCTCGCGCGCTCGGTCGAGGAGCTGCGCGCGCTTGGCGAGGTCTCCCAGGCGGTCAACTCGACGCTCGATTTGCAGACCGTGCTCGACACCATCGTCGCCAGGGCGGTGCAGATTTCCGGAACCGAGGCGGGCGCGATCTACGTGCTCGACGAGCAGCGAAAAGAATTCCAGCTCAGCGCGACCTTCGGGATGAGCCAGGAATTGATCTCGGCGGTGCGCAACATGCATCTCGAGATTTCGAAGGCTGTCGGTCTCGCGACTGAGACGCACGAGCCCGAGCAGCTCGCCGATCTGCACGAGTTGCCGTCGACGCCGGTGAACGACGTCATCTTGCGCGCCGGCTACCGGGCGCGGCTGGCGGTGCCGCTCCTGCGATTCGGCAAGGTCGTGGGCGCACTTGTGGTCCGCCGCCGGGCGCCGGGCGAATTTCCTTCGAATACCGTCGAGCTGCTCAAGACGTTCGCGGCTCAATCGGTGCTGGCGATCCAGAATGCGCGTTTGTTTGCGGAGATCGAGGACAAGGGCCGCCAACTTCAATCGGCGAGCGAGCACAAGTCGCAATTCCTGGCCAGCATGAGCCACGAGCTGCGCACGCCGCTCAACGCCATCATCGGGCTGACCGAGATGATGGTCACCAACGCGGCGCGCTTCGGCACCGAAAAGGCGGCCGAGCCGCTGCGCCGCGTGCATCGCGCCGGCACTCACCTTCTCGGCCTCATCAACCAGGTGCTCGACCTCTCCAAGATCGAAGCCGGCAAGCTCGAGCTCAGCCCGGAGTCGGTGAATTTGGCCCCGCTGATCGACGACGTGGCCGGCACCGCGCGGCAGCTCGCGGAGCAGAACAAGAACCGACTCGTCGTCGAAGCCGGGCAGAGCCTCGGCGCCCTGACCGTCGATCCCATGCGGCTGCGGCAGATCCTGCTCAATCTCCTGAGCAACGCTTGCAAGTTCACCAAGCAGGGCGAGGTCGCGCTGCGGGTCCGCAGGGTGGCCGACGGAGGCAACTGGATCGAGTTTTCCGTGTCCGATACCGGCATCGGCATGACGGCCGAGCAGCAGGCCAGGCTGTTCGAGGAATTCAGCCAGGGCGATGCGGCGACCGCCAAGCGCTACGGGGGAACCGGGCTCGGCCTCGCCATCACCCGCAAGCTCGCCCGCATGATGGGGGGCGACGTCACGGTGGCGAGCGAGCCGGGCAAGGGTTCGACCTTCACCGTCCGCCTGCCGGGCGGCGCTGATACTTCGGCGAGGACGGCGGGCGACGGCAGCCACCCTCCGCGAACCGATTGTGTTCTCGTCATCGACGACGACGCCACCGCGCGCGAGCTCATCGGCGAACATCTTGCCGCCGAAGGGTTTTCCGTCGCCACCGCCACCGGCGGGTTGGAGGGGCTCAAGCGTGCCAAGGAGCTGCGGCCGCTCGCGATCACGCTCGACGTGATCATGCCCGACCTCGACGGCTGGTCGGTCCTGGCCGCGTTGCGGCAGGACAGCGAGCTTGCCGAGATCCCCGTCATCATGGTGACGATCCTGGACGAGCACCGCCGCGCCGTTGCGCTCGGCGCCGCCGGTTATCTCAGCAAGCCGATCGATCGCGAGCGGCTGCGTCGGCTGATGGCACGATTTCGCGCGCCGGCGCGGCCGGCGAAAGTCCTGTTGGTCGAGGACGACGCGGTCCAGCGCGAGCGGGTGCGCACCTGGCTCGAGGGCCAGCAGTGGATCGTGCAGGAGGCGGCGAACGGACGGGAAGCGCTGGCGCGGCTGCAGGCGGGCAGGCCGGACGTCATCCTGCTCGATCTCATGATGCCGGAGATGGACGGCTTCGCGGTGGTCGCGGCCCTGCAAAAAGACCCGGCTTGGCGGGACATTCCGGTCATCGTCATCACCGCGCGCGATCTCGATGCGGCGGATCGCGAGCGCCTGAACTCCGGCGTGCAATCCGTGCTGGTCAAGGAA
Organism: Xanthobacteraceae bacterium; assembly: GCA_036406655.1. Classification (GTDB taxonomy): domain Bacteria; phylum Pseudomonadota; class Alphaproteobacteria; order Rhizobiales; family Xanthobacteraceae; genus VAZQ01. The sequence goes on from DASXAP010000355.1 coordinate 7,176, forward strand.
ACGTTCCGGCCGGCCGATCTGGTCGAGCGCATCCGCCGGCTCGTGCACGCGCAGCCGCCGGTTAACAGCGGGAGGGAAACAGTGTCGTGACCCGGATTCTCTACATCGAAGACAACGACGACAACGTCTACATGCTCAAGATGCGGCTCGAGCTGCTCGACGAGTTCGAGGTGCTCACCGCGGAGGACGGCGAGAAGGGCTGCGAGATGGCCGCCGCCGAGCGGCCGGACATCATCCTGATGGACCTGGAGATGCCCGGTATCGACGGCTGGGAGGCGACGCGCCGGCTCAAGAGCAACCCCGACACGCACGACATCCCGGTCATCGCGCTCTCCGCGCATGCGCTCGCCGGCTCGCGCGAGAAGGCGCTCGCCGCCGGATGCGACGAGTTCGACACCAAG
>DASXAP010000356.1:0-6455 GCA_036406655.1 Xanthobacteraceae bacterium
GCCGCCGCCGTCGTGGAAGGGCTCGTGGTGGACATGCGCTACTACGGCACCAACAACTTCGTCGGCGCCCGCATCGACGGCTACGAGCGGCCGCGCTGCCTGCTCACCGCCCGCGCCGCAACCGCGCTGATGGGGGTCCAGCAGAGCCTTGCCGCCCGCGGGCTCGGGCTCAAGGTGTTCGACTGCTATCGGCCGGTCCGCGCGGTCGCGCATTTCATCCGCTGGGCGCGGCAGCCCGAGAACGATCCTGAGCGCAAGGCCGAATATTCGCCGGATATCGACAAGCGCGATCTCTTCCGGCTGGGTTACGTCGCCACCCGCTCCGGACATTCGCGCGGCTCGACCGTCGATCTCACCCTGGTCCGGCGCGCCGATGCGGCCGAGCTCGACATGGGGACGCCGTACGATTTTGCCGGCCCGCAATCCTCCCTCGGCTACCGCAAGCTCGGCGTCGAGGCGCGCAGCAATCGCACGCAGCTGGTCGCGGCGATGCGCGGCGGCGGCTTTCAGCCCTACTCCAAGGAGTGGTGGCACTACACGCTTCGGGGCGAGCCGTTCCCCGACAGCTATTTCGATTTTCCGGTGCGGTGAGCCCGCCGCCGCGGCAGGAACGGCAGATGCCGGCCCGCGCACCCCAAGGACGTCATGGCCGTCCTTGTGCATCCCTTGTGCCGGCCATCCCGATCTTGAATCGTCATCGCCGGGAACAACGAGCCCGGCGATGACGGATCGTTGCAGCGAAGCTCTAGAATCTCTCCACCCATGGCCGCAGCTCGATCTCCCAGGACCAGGCGCTGCGCGGCTGATGCAGGAGGTGCAGGTAGGTCGCCGCGATCGCATCGGGATCGAGCAGGCTGTCGGGGCTGTCGGCCGATGCCGGCCGCCGCTCGCTTCTGATGCCGCCGTCGATCACCACATGCGCCACGTGGATGCCCTGCGGCGAGAGCTCGCGCGCCATGCTTTGGGCGAGCCCGCGCAGCGCGAACTTGCCCATGGCGAAAGGCGCCGATTGCGGGTAGCCCTTCACCCCGGCGGAGGCGCCGGTGAAGAAGATCGCCCCGCGCTTCCTCGGCAGCATGCGCCGCGCCGCCTGCTGGGCCACCAGGAATGCGCCGTAGGCGGTGACGGCGATCGCCTTCTCCACATCGGCGGGGTCGAGCTCCACGAACGGCCCGCGGGTGCGGAAGCTTGCATTGTAGATCACCGCGTCGGGCGCCCCGCAGGCTGAGTCCACCTCGGCGAACAGCTTCTCGACGTCGGCGCGCTGGCTCGCGTCGCAGGCAAAGGCTCGCGCGCCGGTCGCTTTCAGCAGCGGATCGAGATCGCCGATGCTGCGGGCGGCGAGCGCTACCCTGCAACCGCTCCCCGCGAGCGCGCGCGCCAGCGAGGCGGACAGGCCGGCGCCGGCACCGACCACCAGCGCAGTCGAGTATGTGACATCCGTCATTGCATGATCCGCGGTCCGGTCGCCGGCTCGACGCAAGCTTGCGCCGGCGGCAGGCCGGGCGAAATTATCCGAACTGCGCAACAATGGCGATGGGCCGCCTGCGGATCATGCGCGGTCCGGAGTGTGCCGTCTGCCCTGCCATGCGCGAGCAGCAGGCCTGCTCACGTCTCCGGCGGGATCACCACGCAATAGAGATGCTCGGGGCGGCCGTCGAACCGGAAAGGGGCACAGACGTGAAATCCGAGGTCGGGTGCCGCCTGCTTCAGAATCTTGTCCGGAGGCACGGAGATCCAGGCGCCGTTGACCTGCACCTCATAATGGTCGGCCATCTGCCTGCCCGAGGTCGGACGACAGTCCGTCATGTTGCAGCACGAGGTCTTGGTGTCCGGACGCACGAGCTTTTGATAGAAGCTTTGATGCCACATGTCGTGGTCGTGGCCGAAATGGCCGTCCTGCGCCACCGCCGCGTGGAACCAGAGCAACACAGGCAAAACAACAAGCCGCACTGGGAAGCGCATGCGCCTCTCCTGATCTAGCCCGCTCCCGCCCGGATAAACGGTTTGTGGTCACGGCGGTTCCACACCCGCTGCATGTTCAAAAAAATGCCCGATTCTTCTTGCGGGGCACGATGCACAGCCATAAGCGCGTTCACGCGCGTCTGTGATGCGCCATGAGCGCGTTCAAGCGCGCCTGTGACGCGCCGTAAGCGCGTTCGCGCGCGCCCGTGATGTCCTATGCCCGCGCATGACGCGCATGCAATGAGCGGAAGCTGAGTGGAATCGGTTCTAGCAGCCGGCCGGTCGAGCCGCGGCGGCGCCGGGCGGCGGCACCGGCACGCCGTTGCCGGCATATTCGTTGAGCTTGTTGCGCAACGTGCGGATGGAGATGCCGAGGATGGCGGCGGCGCGGGTGCGATTGCCGAGGCAGTGCTTGAGCGTTTCGAGAATGAGGTCGCGCTCGACATCGGCAACCGTCAGGCCGACCAGGACGCGGGTGACGGTCTCGGCGCTGGCGCCGCGGGCGGAACGCAGAGCGGCGCCCGATTGCGCAATTGCGTCGGCCTCGGCGATGCTCTCCTCGTCGCCGATCGCGAGCTTCGTCGCCGGGCTGAGCTCACCTTCGGTTGTGCCGGCAATCGGGAGGCGCATGCTCAGCTTGTTCGTGGCCGTACCGGCGCGTGAGGCAAGGCATCTGCCGGCGCGGCAGCTCGTGCACCCGGCCGGAATGCCGGACGCCGGAAGCATCGCCTGCCGAACAGGACGCATTGCACATAGCTCTCGCCGAGACCGGCTGGGCGCTCGTCGAGTCCCTTGCCCCATTGAATTCGCCGGCTCGCCTCTCCCCCGGTGATGGGATGGCTCAGATCGGTTACGCGCATCGGTTCCGCTCCGCTCGTCGGTTCAACGCGCAGGATGAGCAATGTGGAGCGCCGAGGACGGCGTCGTCATCGCGGCAATGGGCGCGATGAGCGCCGTCTCAACCGATCTCTGGAAGTCGGCAACCCCGCACGAGGCTCCTCCCGCGCAGTCCCACCCGGTAAGAATTGCCCGGTTCGTGGTTACTGCCCGGTTAACGGCGGTGAGCGCAGAGCGTTTTTTCCGGGGTTGCACGTGCGCGCGAGACGCACCTCGCGGCCCCGCGATCTTGCTGTGCAGGTATTGGGGGATGCTACTGGCGATACTGCTGGATGCGCGTGGTCCGCAGCCCGGCCAGCCCGTGCTGGTCGATCGAGTATTGCCAGGAGAGGAATTCCTCGACCGTGAGCGTGTAACGGCTGCAGGCCTCCTCGAGCGAAAGGAGACCTCCGCGCACCGCGGCGACCACTTCGGCCTTGCGTCGGATCACCCAGCGCTTCGTGCCCGGTGCCGGCAGATCGGCGATCGTCAGCGGACTGCCGTCAGGTCCGATGACGTACTTGGCCCTCGGTCGAAGGGGCTCCGTCATGAGCTAACTCACGCACTCGACTGACCAACTCCGGGCAAAGCTAGCTGCCCCCGCTTAAGATTTGCCTAAGCGCCGCCGCATTCCGGGGATCGTGCGGGCGTGCGCTTCGTTCTTCCAGCTCCTATAATAAAGGGGTGCCGTCCGCGCCGCCGGCGCGGACCGCCTCGCTGTATTGGGAACGAGTGCTTTGCACAGCAGCCTGGACCTGGAAGGCCTGCCGCAGGAGACCCGGGTGGTCGTGGCCATGTCCGGCGGCGTCGATTCGTCGGTGACGGCGGCACTCCTCAAGGCGGAGGGCTACGACGTCGTCGGGGTGACGCTGCAGCTCTACGATCACGGCGAGGCGACCCACCGCAAGGGCGCCTGCTGCGCCGGCCAGGACATTTACGATGCGCGAGCGGTGGCGGAGCGCATGGGCATCCCGCATTACGTTCTCGATTACGAAAGCCGTTTCAAGGAAATGGTGATCGACCGCTTCGCGGACAGCTATGTCGCGGGCGAGACCCCGGTCCCCTGCGTGGCCTGCAACCAGTCGATCAAGTTCCGCGATCTCCTGGAGACCGCGCGCGGGCTTGGCGCGAAGGTGCTGGCCACCGGCCATTACGTCGCCTCGCGACGACTGCCGGGCGGCGGCCGTGCGCTCTATCGCGCCCGCGACGAGGAGCGCGACCAGAGCTATTTCCTGTTCGCCACCACCCGCGAGCAGCTCGAGCTCCTGCGCTTCCCGCTCGGCGAGCGGACCAAGGCGGAGACCCGGGAGCTCGCGCGGGCGCTGGGCCTCCCCGTGGCCGACAAGCCCGACAGCCAGGACATCTGCTTCGTGCCCTCCGGCCGCTATACCGAGGTGATCGAGCGGCTGAAGCCGGGCGCCGCCGAGCCCGGCGACATCGTCGACCTCTCGGGACGGCGCCTCGGCCGGCATGCCGGCATCATCCACTACACCGTCGGCCAGCGGCGCGGGCTCGGCATTGCCGCCGGCCGTCCGCTCTACGTGGTCCGGCTCGATGCCCCCTCGCGCCGGGTCGTGGTCGGCCCGCGCGAGGCGCTGCGCACCAGCCGCATGCGCCTGCGCGAGGTCAACTGGCTCGGCGACGACACGATCGATCACGCGCTGTGCGCGGGCTGGCACGAGGTCTTCGTCAAGGTGCGCTCGACGCGGCCGCCGCAGCCGGCATGGCTGAGCCGCGGTGCCGTTGGGATCGAGGTCGATCTCGTCGAAGGTGAGGACGGGGTCTCGCCCGGGCAGGCATGCGTCTTCTATGACGCCGCCGAAGGCCAGGCGCGCGTGCTCGGCGGCGGCTTCATCCAGAGTGCGGTGCCGATGCCGCTGCCGCAGGTCCAGCAGCTGCGGATGGCGACCGGCGCGTAGGGCAGCGTGCTGCGCAGGGGGGCATGAGGGCCGATCGGAGCGAGATCGACATCGGCATGGTGTCGAAGGCCTATGCGCGGTGGGCGCCGATCTACGATCTCGTCTTCGGCGCCGTGTTCGACGCCGGGCGCAAGGCTTCGATCGCCGCCGCCGAGCGCGTGGGCGGACGCATTCTCGACGTGGGGATCGGCACCGGCATATCGCTCAGCGACTATTCACCCACCAGCACCGTCGTCGGGGTCGACTACAGCGAGCCGATGCTGCGCAAGGCGCGGGCGCGGGTCGACACCCAGCGGCTCGGCCACGTGCAGGCGCTGGCGGTGATGGATGCGCAGCGGCTCGGCTTTGCCGATGCCGCCTTCGATGCCGTGGTCGCGCAATACGTCATCACCACGGTGCCCGATCCCGAGGCGGTGCTCGACGAGCTCGCGCGCGTCACCCGGCCCGGCGGGGAGATCATCCTGGTCAATCATCTCGGTGCCGAGGGCGGATTGCGGCGCATCATGGAGCAGGCAGTGGGGCCGCTGGCGTGCCGGCTCGGCTGGCGCACGGAATTCCGCTGGGAGCGGCTGGCGCGGTGGGCCAGGCGGCACGGCGGCGTGCGCCTCCTCGAGCGCCGGGTGATGCCGCCGTTCGGGCATTTCTCGCTGGTCAGATGGCAGAGAGCGGATCACGGAGGACAGATGACAGATGACGGGCGAGATGACACCCTCTCTGACATCTGACATCTGTAATCTGATATCTGACCTGCGACATCCGTCATGGAGCTTTCCTACACGCAGAACCTCGAGGACTATCATCTGTCGCTTGCCTTTGCCGGGCAGGAGACCGGCACCTATGTCGATGTGGGCGGCGGGCATCCGATCGCCGATAATGTGTCGTTCTGGTTCTACGAGCGCGGCTGGCGCGGGGTGGTGGTCGAGCCCCAGGCCGAGCTTGCCGCCTTGTACGGGCGGCTGCGCCCGCGCGACGTGATCGTCCGCAGCCTCGTCGGCGAGCGCGCGGGCGAGGCGGATTTCTACGTCGTCGAACGCCTGCACGGGCTGTCGACCACGGTCCGCGGGCACGCCGAACGCGCCCGCGGTCTGGGCGCCGAATACCGAACCGAGCGGCTTGCGGTCGTCACCCTGGCCGAGCTCTTTGCCGAGCACGCGCCGGGAGCGGTCGATTTTCTCAAGATCGACGTCGAGGGGGCCGAGGCGGACGTGCTGCGCGGCGGCGACTGGCGGCGCTTCCGGCCGGCTGTGGTCCTGGTCGAGGCAGTGCGGCCGGGCTCCGGCGAGCCGGCATGGCAGGATTGGGAGCCGGTTCTGCTCGGGCAGGGCTATCGCTTTGCGCTGTTCGACACGCTCAATCGCTTCTACGTCGCCGAGGAGCGGCCCGACATCCTCGCGCGGCTTCCTTCCGAGCGGGCGGCCTGGAGCTCGGTTCGCCACATGTACGAGATCGGCCGGGCTCCGGAGAGCCTGCAGCACCCCGACCATGCGCTGGCTCGGGAGCTGGCGAACGGGTTCTGGGCCAGCCTGCCGTATCTCGATCGGGACCTGGTCGTCTCGATCCTGGCGCGGGCGCGCCGGTGCACCGCCGCTGCCGAGCTGGAGACGCTTGCCGCGACGGTGCAGTCGGAGCCGTTTCGCGCCGCCCTCGGGCGGATCGCCTGCGGCTACGACGGCGGGCAGGTGGTCGACGGCTGAA
>DASXAP010000357.1:0-11378 GCA_036406655.1 Xanthobacteraceae bacterium
ATGATCGTCATTTTCGGGCTTTCCGTCATGCCGATCCTGCTGATGGGGGTGGCGACCGCGATCGTCGCCATGATCATCGCCACGCTGAACGGGCTCGACCGGGTGCCGCGCGTGCTCGTCAAGGCTGCGCGCGTGCACCGGATGGGCACGATCGCCACCGCGCTCTTGGTGAAGCTGCCCGCGGCCGCCCCGCATCTGTTCACCGGCGTCAAGCTCTCGGTCAGCTACGCCTTCATCGGCGTCATCGCCAGCGAGTTCATCCTCGCTCCCGCCGGGTTGGGCCGCGTCATCTCCGATGCCTACAGCGATTTCGACAATCGGCGGATGTATGCGCTGATGCTGCTCCTGATCGTGGTGACGACCACGATCAACATGCTGCTGCACGTCCTCGACCAGCGCTGGGCGGAGCGGCGGGGGCTGGCCAAGCCGTGACTGCCGAGCCATGACCGCCGCCCAGCGCACCGTCGACGCGCTCATCATCCTGATCCTCATCCTGCTCGCATGGCAGGCGCTGCACGGCGTGGTCGGCGAGACCGCCCTCCCCGCTCCGCTGCCCACGCTCTCCTATCTGGTTCGCTTCGTGCCGACCGAGCGTTTCGCCGAGAACGCCTGGGCGACGCTGGTCTGCTTCTCCGGGGCGCTGCTGCTGTCCTACGCGATCGGCCTTTCGATCGGGGTGTGGCTGGGAGTTCACCGGTTGTCGGCAGCGGTCGGCGAGCCGATCCTCATCTCGCTCTACACGCTGCCCAAGGTCACGCTCTATCCGGTGGTGCTGCTGATCTTCGGCTTGAGCCTCTCGGGCCGGGTGACGTTCGGGGCGATGCACGGCGTGCTGCCGGTCGCGCTGCTGACGCTGGGCGCAATCCGCAACATTCCGTCGGTGCATCTGAAATCGGCCCGCACGCTTCACCTCTCGCAATGGCAGACGATTCTCACCGTAATGTTCCCGGCGACGCTCCCCGAGGTGGTGGCGGGGCTGCGGATCGGCTTCACGCTGACGCTGTTGGGAGTGCTGCTCGCCGAGATGTTCGCGGCAAAGCACGGATTGGGCTTTCTCATCATCAATGCCATGCAGCTCTTGCAGGGCGAGGAGATGCTCGCGGTGGCGCTCGTGCTGTTCGCGTTCGCGGTGCTCGGCAACGCGCTCCTCCTGTGGATCGAGCATCGCCTGCACCGGCGGGTCTAGGGGGAGCGGTGCATGAAGATCACCGGCGAGATCACGGTGAGGGCGCCGCGCGCCGAGGTGTTCGCGAAGCTGCGCGACGCGCGGTTCTTCGCCTCCTGCGTCGAGGGCGTTCACGACCTCGACGAGGTGGACGAGACCCACTACACGGCGATGCTGGAGACGCGCGTCGCCTACATGAGGTTCAGCTTCAACGTCAGCGTCGAGCTGGCTCGCGTCTCGCCGCCCGACGAGATCGAGGCTAAGGTGGAAGGGACCCCGCTCGGCGTGGTCGGCCGGCTGACGGCGAAATCGCTGACCCGGCTCACCGACAAGGGCGACGAGACCAGGATCGAATACGAGGTCGAATCGACGCTGACCGGCAAGCTCGGCGCGATCGGCCAGCCGGTCCTCAAATCGAAGGCGAAGGAGATGGAGAGGCAGTTCGCCCAGCGGCTGCGCGCGGCCTTCGAGCCCCCACCTCTCGCGTAGGGCGGGCAAACGCGATCGAGACTCAACCTCACTTGCGCGCCAGCAGGGCGAAGGCGAAGTCGCGACCGCGGCCACGCTTCATCGCCTGATCGATCCAGACCATCGCGAGCGGCTCGAGCAGCCGCGCGTTCTTCAGGGGTCCGGCGTCGACCGGCTCGAAGCCGAGCTTGCCGACCAGACCCATCACCGCCGCCTTGCCGGCTGCATGGTCTCCCGCAACCGGCATCATCGGCTTGATCGGGTAATCGGCCGCCTTCGCCATGTTACCCGCGCCGGTCGTGTTGAGCGTCTTCACGACGAACGCGCCCGGCGCCCAACCGGCGACGCGCTCGCCGGCGGAGGTGTCGAAACCAAGCATCAACTGCACGCCGTCGGGACCCATTCCCAGCGGATTGGTGCAGTCGATCAGGATCTTGCCGGCCAGGCTGCCGAGGCTCTTGATCGCGCTCTCGGTCGCGGACCAGGGCGTGGCGATGACCACGACCTCCGCACCCTCGACTGCATCGGCGGGAGGCCTGGTGCGCGCCCGGGGCAGCCCGGAATATTTCGGATCGTCCGGGTTGCGCAACCCCCAGACGACATCCTCGCCGTGCTCGAGCCAGGCTCGACCCAGCGCGCCGCCGACCGATCCGGCGCCGATGATCGCAATGCGCATGCTTGCTCCTTTCGCCCCCCTAGCGGCGGCGCATCACCGCGGTCTCCAGCCAGGAGATCGCCAGATACATTCCCGAGGAGACGATCGCAAGAATGGTCACTCCGGTCATGACGATGTTCATCTTGAAGATCTGGCTGCCGTACTGGATGAGATAGCCGAGGCCCAGATTGGCCGACTGGAACTCGCCGACGACGACGCCGACGAGCGACAGCCCCGCATTCACCTTGAGAGCGGCGACCAGCGTCGGCACGCTCCCGGGCAGCACCACCTTCCTCAGGATCTGCCCCTTGGACGCGCCGAAGGTCTGCGCGAGCTTGATCTTGTTCGGGTCGATGCCCTGGAAGCCGGAATAGATCATCAGGATGGTGATGAAGACGGAAATGGCGAGCGACATTCCATAGATCGACATCGTCGCCCCGAGCCAGATGTAGAAGATCGGCACGAATGCGGTTTTCGGCATCGCGTTGGCGACCACGAGATAGGGATCGAGCACCTTGTAGAGGATGTTCCACCACCACAGCGCGGCGGCGACCGCGGTGCCGAGCAGCATGGCGCCGGTGAACCCGATCACCGTCGCCAGCACCGTCGCCCAGGTATGGGTCAGGATGCTCGCCTGCTGCGGTGTAGCCTTCAGCAGCTCGAGGAAGGTGGGCCAGAGCGCCGACGGATAGCTGGTGAGGACGGGATTGACGACAAGCGACTTCGGCAGCACCTCCCAGAGCACGAGGAACAGCACGAGGAGCCCGACCTGGGTGGCGCGCACCACCAGATGGCTGCGCCGCTCCCGCCGCAGCCAGGCGAGATACTGCGGGCTCACGGCGGCCGCGGCGCGCTGCTCAACCTTCGACATGGACCTCGAGCTCCTGCCAGAGCGTGTTGAAATAGCCGTTGAACTCCGGTGCGTTGCGGGCAGCCAAGGGGTTCGGACGCGCCCCGTCGGCGGTGGCAAAACGGATCGCATGATCCGACTTCACCCGGCCGGGACGACGCGACAGCACGATCACCCGCTCGGCCATGCTCACCGCCTCGCCGATGTCGTGGGTCACCAGGATCGCAGTCTTCCTCTCCCGGCGCAGGATCACGGTGATCTCGTCGGCCAGCGCGAGGCGCGTCTGCGAGTCGAGCGCGGCGAAAGGCTCGTCGAGCAGCACTATGTCGGGCTCGGTGCACAAGGTGCGCGCCAGCGCCACCCGCTGCCGCATCCCGCCCGAGAGCTGGCGCGGACGGTGATGCAGGAATTGCCCGAGCCCATAGCGGGTAAGAAGCGCGCTCGCGCGCTCGCGCGCCTTGCCCATGTCAGCGCCCTGGATCTCGGCGCCGAGCACCGCATTCTCCAGGATCGTGCGCCATTCGAACAGGTAGTCCTGTTGCAGCATGTAGCCGACCTTGCGGCTCGGACCGGTCACCGGCCTGCCGTCGAGCAGGACCGCGCCGCCGGTCGGCATCAGAATGCCCGAGATCAGCGACAGGAGCGTGCTCTTGCCGCAGCCGCTCTGGCCGATGATCGCCACGAACTCTCCGGCGGCGATCGAGAGCGAGATGCCGGCGAGCGCCTCGGTCTCTCCTTCGAGACCGAAGTAGCGCAGGCTGGCGCCACGGAGCTCGACCTTGGGCGGGACGGCACTCGCCGATGCCGGCACGATCACTTCGACTTGTTGAAGAACTCGGTGACGACGAGGTCCGCGAACTTCACGCGCTTTGCCGGATCGAGCACGTGACCCTGCACCAGGATGTCCTGGAACTTCTCCATCGCCGCCGGCTCGATCACCGGTGAGGTCTTCCAGATCCTGAGCCGCCGGTAGCGCTCGGCCGCCCCCGTCATCGCCTTGGGGTCGACCCCGGGGAAGAACTGCACGAGTGTCTTGACCAGCTCGGGTATCGGCGCTTCCGCCGTCCATTTCATCCCCTGGGCGATGGCGTCGGTCCAGCTCTGCAGCGTCTCCTTGCTCTCGCGGATGTACTTGTCGGTCGCCATGAAGGTGGTGTAGTCGGCAAAACCCACGGTCTGGCCGATCGAGGCCATGAAATGCGCCTTGCTGTCGAGCTCGAGCTGGGAGGCATCGGGCTCGATGAAGATGCCGTACTGGTTCTGCCCGGCGAGCCACGACCCCACGCGTGCCGGGATGCCGACATTGTTCATCAGCTTCACGTCCTTCTGCGGGTCGAGCCCGTTCTGCCGCAGCGCCGCCTCGAGAAACAGCAAGGGCGTGCTGCCCGGCCGGAAGCCGAGAATCTCCTTGCCTCGCAGCGTGCTCCAATCGAACTTGTCGACCTTCTCGCGCCCGACCAGCATGAAGCCGTCGGTCGAGGTCAATCCGCAGAAGATCGGGATCTTGGTGGGCGAGTCGCTGTTCTGAACGTAGATCGCCGATTCCGGACCGATCAAGCCGATATCGGCCTGGTTGGAAAGCATGACCGCCACCGACTTGTCGCCGCCCTGCGCGGTCGCCAGCGAGACATCGAGGCCGCGCTCCTCGAAGTAGCCTTTGGCGATCGCCACGTAAGCCGGCGCGTAGAGGACCGAGCGCACGACCTCGTTGTAGCGAACCTTGACCCGCGGCTTGGCCTGCGAAAAGGCGCGCAACGGAGCAGCGGCGGACAGGAGCGCGGCAATACCAGTCTCGAGCGTGCGGCGGCGGTTCAACATGACGGACCTGCTTGTGGATTGCGAGAGAGGGACGGCGGCGGGAATTTAGAGCATCTTCCGATCGAGTGGAATCGCTTTATCGCCGTCATCGCCGGGCTTGTCCCGGCGATCCCGATTCAGAATCGGGATGGCCGGCACAAGGCCGGCCATGAGCGTGGACCTGAACGAATATCAGAACGTCGTCCAGTCACCCGACTGCTCGAAGGCCAAGGCGGCACGGTAGATCGTCTCCTCGGCGTAATGGCGGCCGACCAGCATGAGTCCGACCGGCCGGCCGTCCTCCAATCCGCAGGGAATGCTGATTGCCGGGTGCCCGGTCACGTTGAACGGGCAGGTATTGCGGGTCGGCTCCCAGCTGCGACGCGTGATCTCCTGCGGGCTCGCGTCCTTCGCCGGGATCGGCGTCGCCTTCATCGGCACGGTCGGGAGCAGGAGCAGATCATGGGCTGCGAGCACCGCATCGTAGCCGGCTCGCACGCGGCGGCGCAGGTTCTGCGCCTTGGCGTAGAAATGGCCGCCATGGCGGTCGAGCGTGTACCTGCTGAATATCGAGGCGATCTTCAGCGTGTCGGCGAATTCGTCGGCCCGCTTGCGCCAGCCCATCGCATGATCGAGCAGGCTGGTGACGTAGAGGCCCTCGCATCCGATCCCGGCGCCGTTCATCTCCAGCAGCATCACACATGCCGCATCGCCGCGGATCGCCGCCCATACCGGAAAGCCGAGAGCATGCACCGGCGCCGACACCTCTTCGACGACGGCGCCTAGCCTGGCGAAGCGATCCGCCGCCGCCCGCACATGGGCGTCGACGTCGGGCTCCGAATTGGGATGGCCGAATCCTTCCTTCAGCACGGCGATACGCATTCCCCGGACGCCGCCGGCGAGCGCCTCGGTGTAGCGGGCTGCGGCGAATCCCCGCTGGCGGGGGTCGAGCCCGTCGGGCCCGGCGATGACCTCGAGCAGCAACGCGTTGTCGCGCACGCCGGCAGTCATCGGCCCGCAGGTATCGATCGTGACCTCGAGCAGCCCGATCCCGGTATAGGGGACGAGGCCGAAGGTGGGCTTGAGCCCCACGATGCCGCAATGGCTCGCCGGGATACGGATCGAGCCGGCCTGGTCGCCGCCGATCGCCATATCGACGTCGCCCGAGGCGACCAGCGCCGCGCACCCGGACGACGACCCGCCGGTGGTGTAGCCGCGCCTGCGCGGATTGTGCACCGGGCCGGTCGAGCTGGTATGGCTGCCGCCGGACACGCAGAAATATTCGCAGACCGCCTTGCCGGCGATCTCCCCTCCGGCGTCGAGAACGCGCTCGACCACGGTCGCATCCACATCCGGCACATAGCCCTCCAGGACCTGGGCGCCGATCATCATCGGCACGCCGGCGAGGCAGATATTGTCCTTGAGCGCGATCCGGCGGCCGGCGAGCTTGCCGCCGGCGCTCCCCTTGATCGAGGTCTTCACGTACCAGGCGCCGTGCGGGTTCTCCGCAGCCGCCGGGCGATTGAATTGGCCGCGGCGGTATTTCACCGCAGGCAGCTCATCGGGCTCCGCATCGAGAGCGGCATAGGCGTTGGCGAGCGGGGTGACGATCTCGGCGACCGCGGCGAGATAGGCCTCGCTCGGATGCATCCCGAGCTCATGGGCTGCCGCGCGCAAGTCATCGACCGTCGGTTTCTCGAACATGATCCCTCCTCATGAAATTCTATCATCTCGTAGGGTGGGCAACGGCGCCTCGCGCAATCTCTTCAGCGATTGAACGGTCAGTGCGCCGTTGCCCACCGACACGGGCAATGGTGGGCAAAATCGCTGCCATGGTTTCGCGTAGCGGCACCATCGCGAGGCGATTTTGCCCACCCTACGTCGGATCGAGCCCAGCTCGATCGGCGGCACCTGTCGCGCGAGGCAGAAGCGGTTGGCCCCGACATTACCGACGCTGTGAAATAGCTCACAAGTCTCGAGAAAATATCGCGGCGCCTATGAATTATGTCACAGGCATCGATGCCTTTCGTCGGTTAACCATCCCGGCGGGAGGAGGAAGCATGGGACGGCTGCTGGACCAATGCACCACGCTCGAGCTTCGAGTGCGAGGGTGTGCCGTTTGGGCCGGCGACGGTCCGATGTTCTCTTCCGACCCGATGGAGGGGCCTGTGCAAGCAGGGCTGGCCATCGTCGCGTGCAGCGGCTTCATTCTCGGCATGGTCTCACTGGCGATGCTGACGCTGCCAATCATCACAAGCTGACGAGAAGAATGTCGGCGCTGACATGTGAGGAGGTCATGACCGAAAAGGCACGAGTCAAGGCGAACGGGGACGAGCCCAGATCGGTGTTCCTGGACTGCAAGCACCAGATCATCAACCACAACATCATCAGCGGTGAGCTGCGACAGCAACTCTCGCAGCTCAAGCGGGAGAACGCGCGGCTGCGCCGGCAGGCGGTCGATCTGGCGCTGCAAATCCATGCGTTCCGCGAGAAGCCGTGGCCCTCGTCGTGACCGGGCTTACAAAGGGGAAATCCTCTCTCATGGCCGGGCCGTCCCGGCCATGTCGATTCTCGGCGCGGCCGGTGCCCATGGCGCTCGCCGGGGCAGCGCCGCGTGCGTGTCCCGGATGCGGTGCAGCACGAGCGCTCCGAAGGCATTCGAATTGATCCGCACGATAGTGCGCTCGTGGTGCACCGCTGATCCGGGACCGCCATAAAGATCACGTTTCGGGCGATCCCGGGTCTGCAGCGCAACACTTCGTGCTGCGCCGCGCCCGGGACACACGCATACAAGCGTCAGACTCGCTGCACTGGGGCTCAGCTGGCCTCGGCCATGTCCTCGAGAGCCTCGAGGTTCGTCACGAAGATCGAGCCTTCGGAGACCCGGACCAGCCCGCTGCGCTGCCATTGGCGCAGACATTTGTTCACGCTTTCGCGCGTGCCGCCCACCATGTTGGCGAGCTCGCGTTGGCTGAACCGGATTTTCTGTCCCTTCGCAGCCGCCGGATTGGCGGGCAGGAGCCGCAGCATCGTCTTGGCCAGCCGGGCCGGAAGCTCCAGCAGCGCCACCTCGGCAAAAACCTGGTCGGTGCGGCGCAGGCGGTGACACAGGACCTCGACCAGCCTGGACCAGGCTCCCGGGTTGCGATCGAAAAAGGACAGAACGTCACGGCGGTCCAGCACCGCGAGCGCCCCGGCGGTTTCCGCAACCGCGTCCGCCGACCGCTCCTTGCGGTCGAAAACCGCCAGCTCCCCGAAGACTTCACCGGGATGAATGATCGCGAGCAGCAGCTCCTTGCCTTTCGGCGACGGCACGCTGATGCGGATGGTTCCGCTCAGCACCGCCATCATCTGGTCGCCGGGCTCGCCGATGGCGAAGATCGTCTCCCCTGCCTGGAAGCTCCGGATCCTGGCCCTGCCGGCGAGCGCGGCACGCTCCTCGGCGCTGAAGCCGCTGAACAGGGCGCAATTTCCAAGGAGCTGGCGGGCATCCGTCAGCGCTCCTTTTTCCGCCCCCATCGTGTCGGTCCTCGCAATGTCGTGGTGACGAGTCGCCCCCCTGTTCCCGGCGGACGATGTCCCGCGTGATGGGCCCAGTCAAGCCGCAAACCGACGCTGCTCAGCCCCAAAAAGCTCGCCTTGCTCGATGCGGAATGCTTGCCGGAACGCGTTGCTGCAAAATTTTACCGTCCCTGTGAAATAGTTCACAGCTATCGAGCGCCGCCACGGGTTAGGCTTCGGTTCAACGGGGATGGTTTGCGCCTGCCACCGCGCAGTTCGAGCGTCGGCTTTCGAGAACGCGTCGTGGCGAGCGGGCGCCGGTCAGCGGAGGCCAATTCGATCGGGGGGTCGCCCACAACCGCAGTCAGGCAGGGGTGAATGTTCACGGTACCGCAGATAGCCGCCAAGGAGCTGGCCTCCTTTCTAGCCTCGGACATGAAGGACCGGTTCGGGGGGTCGAACGGGCAGCTGGCCGAGCTGGTGCCCTTCGCCGTGCAGCTGGCGCTCGAATTCATCGGCAACAGCGATGCTCTCTACCACAACGTCGAGCATACGATGCTCGTCACTCTGGCCGGGCAGCAGATCATCAACGGCCGCGCGCTCCTGGTGCCCACCACCGCGAGCGACTACGCCAATCTGGTAGTCGCGTGCCTGACCCACGACATCGGCTTCGTCCGCGGCATCATCAAAGGGGACGACGAGGACGGGTGCGTCGTCGACGCAAGCGGCCGCAAGATCGCATTGGCGCCCGGGTCATCCGATGCCGCGCTGACACCCTATCACATCGAGCGCTCCAAGCTGTTCGTGCAGGAGCGCATCGGCTCGATGGACGAGCTCGCGGGAGAGCGAATCGTCCGGGCGATCGAGTATACTCGCTTCCCCTACCCGGCTACGGAGGACGAGCAGGTCGACGAGCTGTCGTCGATGCTGCGCGCGGCTGATCTCATCGGCCAGATAGGCGATCCGCACTACTTGAGAAAGCTGAACGCGCTCTACTACGAGTTCGAGGAGATCGGGATGAACCGGCAGCTCGGCTACAATTCGCCGGCCGACCTCGTCAGCAATTACCCGCAATTCTACTGGAAGACGTTCTCCCCGCATCTGCAGCCGGCGATCCGCTATCTCAGCGTGACATCGAAGGGGCGGGAGTGGATCGCGAACCTGTACAGCAACATCTACCGCGCCGAGCACCCCCGCGCCCTGGCTCGGCTGCAGTGACGCTTCCTCGGCGCTACTTCGTCTCCGCAACGAACACTCCGTCCCAGTCCGTGGCGGGCGGGTTCCGCTCGAGATTGCGGATCCGCTCGACATAGGTATCGACGAGCCCGAGCAGGCCAAACCGCTCGCAGCCCTCGCGGCAGGCTTCGAGCATCTTTCTCGCACCAGCCCAATCCTGCTTGCGGTAGCACACCAAGAGCTGCTGCCAGCGCTCGCGCAGCGACTGGAATTCGGGCGTCCCGGCGACATCGTCGCGGCCGACGATCGTGTAGATGACGTCCGGCTCGCGCTTTCCCTTCACCCGGATCGATTCGATCTCGATGAGCGCGAACCGCTCGGCGACCGCCGCCGCAGTCCGCGATCCGAGGATCGTCGGCAGGCCATAGGCCCTGGTCTGCCCTTCCAGCCGGGAAGCGAGGTTCACCGTATCCCCCATCACCGTGTACTGGAAACGCAGATCGGAGCCCATATTGCCCACGGTGCAACGCCCGGTATTGATGCCGATGCCCATCTCGATCGGAAAGAACCGGGTGCCGTTCTCGGCGGCTTCGCGCTTGCGCTCATCGTTCAATGCATTCACGGACTGCAGCATGTCGAGGGCGGATTCGCAGGCGTGGAGCTCCTGAGCGGGATCGTCCAGCGGCGCATTCCAGAACGCCATGATGGCATCGCCGATGTACTTGTCGATGGTTCCGCTGCGGGCGAGGATCGCATTCGTGAGCGGGGTCAGAAAGCGGTTCATCAGCGTCGTCAGGCCCTGCGGGTTGTCCTTGTAGCTCTCCGAGATGGACGTGAAGTCGCGCACGTCGCTGAACAGGACCGTCATGGTCCGATCCTCGCCGCCGAGCACGAGCTGGTTCGGCGAGTGCGCCAGCCGCTCGACCAGGATCGGCGACAGATACTGGCCGAACGCCGAGCGGATACGACGCCGATCGAGCTGCTCGCGGAAGTATCCGATCGCGACCAGGCTCACATAGACGACCGATGTGGCTATCAGCGGAAAGCTGGAATCGAGCAGCGTCTGATACCAGCTGTAGGCGAGCCAGGACGTGGTGACGAACACGGCGGCAAAGAGCAGAGCCGTCACGAGCAGCGTGAGAGCGCTTGCAAAAGGTGCCAGCAGCGACAGCGTCACGCAGGCGACCACGGCGGCGAGCAGCTCGATGACGATGGCGTAGCCGGGTGCGGCGAGCAGCGACTGCGACAGCGTCGACTCGATCAGCTGCGCGTGCACCTCCACCCCGGGCATCGCCGCATCGATCGGGGTCGTCTTGACGTCCAGCAGGCCGATCGCCGAGGTGCCCAGCAGCACCAGCTTCCCGGCGAGCTTTTCCGGGCCGACCTTGCCTTCGATGACGTCCCTGGCCGAGACGTATCGGCTCTGCTCATGCGGCCCGAAATGAATCCAGATCCGGCCGTTCTGGTCGGTCGGCAATTCGAGCCCCGGCACTGCCACGCTGCGGACTCCCGACTCGTCGGTGCGCACCAGGATGACGCCGGAGCCGGTCACCACCCGCAGAAGGTCGAGGACCAGCCCCGGGACGATCCGGTCCCCGCTCTTCATCACGATGGGCACGCGCCGGACGATGCCGTCCCGCTCGGTGCCGATGCTGAACAGGCCGCGACCGGCGGCGGCTTTCTCCAGGCTGGGCAGATTTCGCAGCAGATGCGGAAACGCGATGAGAAACGGCGTCGGATCGGGTCCCATGACGGCAAAGCCGGTT